>NZ_JBHXCQ010000012.1:54853-207330 GCF_042726295.1 Oerskovia sp. NPDC060338 | reverse complement strand
AGCTTCCGCCTGCCCTGCGGTGCTCGCAGGGGTCTGATCTCAAAGTCCATCGCATCCCCGAAGGTCGGGCGTTGCGACGACTGCTAGAACTCAAGTCGGGAGGGCGGGGCTGTTTGTTGTTTCCGCCCGGCTGAGCAACTCGTGCCCTACGCTAGAAAGGCGAGCTGGGGCTCGTAGCCCAGACGGTCGCAACGCCTGAGACCACGCCGGATATAACTCCAGCGATGAGGCCGCGTCGTCCGCCGATCTTCGCAGCATCCCGAGCGACCTCCAGTTCGTGGGCGAACTGATCAGCGGTTCTGAGGTCTGCGCTTGGAAGCACGGGAGCGCCGCGCCGCACCTCCCGCCCCGTCATTGGCACTGTGAACTCCAGGGCAAGGCGCCTCAGGTCATCATGCAGGGTGATCGGCGTTCTGACCGTTGAGAGGTGTGTGCTCAAGCCGTCAACGTTGGCGATATCCAGTTGCCAGGGCGTGCGATCCGCAGCATCCGCGCTGGCCGACGCCGAGATGGTTACCCGTCGTCGCGGCTGTTCCGGGCGCTGCGAGAGCCAGAGCACTGTCTCGCTTTCATCGAGGTCTGGAGGTGTGACCACTGGGGTGCGGCCGACCGTGAAGACCAATGTCGTGTTGGGAACCAGATGCTTGAGCTCTTGGGAGAGTTGCACAAGGCGCTCGTAGTTCTCGAACTTTCGTGGTCGACTCGTCTCTACGCTCAGGCCCGGTTCGCGACGCACACGCCAGGGCTCGTCATCTGTGGCCCGCTCGAGCCGCGCGAAGAACCGGTTGAGCGACGCACGCAACTGGGCCCGGAGTCGAGTGCGAGGGGTTGGCAACGTCGTCATGTGGGCAGCGTAGGGCAACCGGCGCAGGACGCAAGACGCTCCTGCCCCGGGAGGGCTCACTCGAGGCGCCGACCTACGACGACGCCCGCGCCAAGCTCGCAGCAGACATGCCGGACGGGTGGCGCGTCCTCTGGGTCAGGGCCGCCTAGACCTGCCTCTGCGGCGCCTGTCAGCCTCGGTAGCCGTCGACGAGCGCGAGCATCGCTCGAGCGTTGGCCGCGTTGCCCGGGGAGATCTCCTCGTCGTAGTACACGACTCGCACCTCGTCCGCCGGCGTGAGCTCCTCGGCGATCGCCTCGGCGGCCGCTTCCAACCCCGGCAACGCGGGATCGCCCACAAGAGCCCCCGGGAAGAGCGCGCCAAGCGCGGCAGCATCCCCGTCGAGGTCGTCCGCACCCAACAGGTAGGTCAGGGCGTGCGCGAACTCGTGGCGCACCGTACTGCGCACCGCGGCCGTCAGGTGGTCCGCGTCGACCCCGTCCGGGTTGGGCGCGCCGTGATGGTCGATGTCGGCGTCGATCCAAATCGCCGGCCTCGGGTCCTCGTCCGAGTGCCTCACCAGGGCGACCCCCGTGCGGTTGCCGATCTTCTCGCCGCGCCAGAAGATCCACACCGCGTCACACACCGGCAGCCCGAGCGACCCGAGTCGCTCGATCTCCTCCCACGCGTCGGCCTCGACAGCACCCAGCGGGCCACTCGGCGTGCAGGTCTCCGGGCCCGTCGACGCGTAGGCCACGAACGGCCACGCCTCGCCCTGGCTCGCCACGACCGGAGACGCGCTCGTCACGCTCGCCACGATCCCCACGGCGAGCACCACATGCGCCACAGCCCGTCTGCCCCCCGCTTTCATGGCTAGCAGGCTAGGACCAGCAGCACCGCCCCGCGAGGGCTCGCACGGGTGAAATCCGCGAGGGGCACGCGTCGCCGCGCACCCCTCGCAGCCGCTCACGCCGGGTAGACCTCCTGCACCAGCTCGAACCGCTCGCCAGCAGTCTTGAGCTCACGGACGATCTCGCACGTCCGCGTAGGCCCGACCCCCAGACGTCGCGCGATCTCTCGTCCGCTGACCCCCTGTCTGGCGAGGGTCTCGATCTGCGGACGGACGGCCTCGACCGCCCCGGGTGCTCGATGCACTGGCCGAACGGACATCGCCCGCCTGTCCGCAACACTGTCCGCTCCGCTGTCCGTCTGGATGTCCGCTTGTCCGTCCGCCACGGTCACGGCGACCGGCGCTGCGACGGGCTCGACGTCGGCGCTCGCGGCCTGCTCGATCTCCTCGAGCACGACGAGAGGGTCTGGTGTCCGGGCGCCGGTGTCCGTCCGGTGTCCGCCGGGCTGTCCGTCCGTCCCGCTGTTCGTGTCCACAGGTTCGTCCACAGGACTGTGCGCCCCGGCTGCGCGTGTGAGCTGTGGGACGGTGACGGTCGCGACGATGAGGCCGGCCGCGGTGTGCACGGCGATGAGCACCCCGATCGGGAAGAGCGCGGCGAGGGCCACGCCGACGATGCCCTGCCAGCCGCCGGGGCCGGCGTCCCAGGCGTGAGCGCCGTTCGCGGCGGAGGAGACGAGGGTCCAGAGCGTGACCCAGCTCCACGCCTGTCGGGCGCCGCGCTTCTCGCCGCGGGCGGCGTGCACGATGCCGGCGCCGGTGTAGGCGAGGATCGCGCCCTCGATGAAGACCGGCACGAGCCACGCCATGTCGCGCGCGATGCCCGCCCACGGTGCGACGGACGACAGCCCGGCGTAGGACAGTGCCGCGGATGCGCTGATGAGGGCGGCGATCAGGAGGAGGACGACGACCAGAGTGCCCGTGCGATCGGGGTTGATGCGTGCGGGGCTGTGTGCGGTGCTCTGGGTGGTCATGGCGGGCCTCTCCGTGTCGGGGCGGTACGACTGAGGTTGGGCGTTCATCGGCGTGCCTTGCGGGCTTCGGAGCGGGCCTGCAGGTCGGCGCGGATCTGGGCGAGGGTTGATGCCTGGACGGGGTTCGCTGCTGCCTGCTGGGCGAGGGCTCGGAGTTCTTCCTGGACGGCGCGAGGTGCGACCTGCGGTCGCGTCGGCGTCTCGTCGCTGGCGACGTCGTCGGGTTCGATCACGGAGCGTCGCTCCGTGATGGAAGAGAGCTCGGCCTGTAGGGCCGACAGGCCATGCCGCACACCACGCGTAGCGGTTGCGGCTGTCTTCCTCCCAGAGGAGGGGAAGGGGCGCCGTGCTGTCACGTTGGGGATGAGTCGGCGGGCCCCTCCGGGGGTCTCGGCTCGTCGTCGAGCGCGCCCGTCCTTGGCGGTCCGAGCACCGGGCAGGAGGGCCACGAGCGCTGTCTTCGTGACGGACAAGACCGATGCGACGCCGCGCAGGCCTTGGCGGGCGCCTCGGCGGATCATCACGACGAGCCCCTGGTCCTGCAGCCAGTGACGAGCGCGCATCACCGAGCGTCGGGAGATGCCGGCGCGCTCGGCGGCCTGGGCGTCGGTGACCTCGGCGATGCCGGACTTCTGGTCGGCGAGCTGGGCGATCGCCAGGAGGTAGGAGCGGACGGCCTGCGGGGCTTCACGCAGGTCTCCCCACCCGGAGGCGGCGAGGGTGTCCACGATGCGCCACAGGGACGCGTGGGCGTTGATTCGGGGGGGCGCTGCGGGCGGCGGCGATGCCGGCGGCAGGCTGATAGCGTTGATCCCAGCCATGGGAGAGCCCTAACTCTTCAGTGGTGAGGCCCCGGCTGAGTGCGTCCAACACTCGTCGGGGCCGTTTTCGTTTGTGGCGCCACTGTAGCGCAGTAGGCGCAGAATAGGCGCAGAGAGACGCAGGAGTGGGCCTGGAGGCGCCTGGCCAGACCGGGCCACTCTCGGCTTGATATCGCGCCTGACCTGCACCGATACCCGCCACGACCGACTCGTACCTACGGACGCCGAACGGGAGTCATTGCGCTTTTAATCCGTAGGTTGTGGGTTCGAGTCCCACGGGGCCCACCGTCGCGCGCTACCGCACCGGCCTCTTCCCCTCGAAGAACCGGTCCAGGTCGGCCCGTCGCAGCACCCCGTCTGTCCCTCCTGCTGTGAGCTCGACGACGAGCCGGCGCGACATCTCGCGCAACGGCTCGTTCGTCACGCTGGAGTGGTGGCACATGAGGTCGAACGCCTCGTCGGCGGGGAGCCCGTAGATCGCCATGACCGCCCCCTTGGCCTGCTCGATCGTCGAACGGCTCGCGGACGACGCCCGGATCGCCGCCGTCGCCTCCCGCTGGGCGAGCTCGCGCTGCGTCGTCGTGAGGTCGAGGAAGTAGCCCGAGACGTGCGTCGTCTCGCCCGTCCGGCGGTCGACCCGCCCGCGTCCCACCACGCCGAGCGTCCGCGTGCGTCCCTGCGCGTCGACGATCCGGTGGACCGAGCTGAAGGGTTCGCCCGTCGTCGCGGCGACGAGCAGGACCTCCTCGACGCGCGCTCGATCCTCGGGGTGCTTGTGCGCGAGCATCAGGGCCGTGGTGGGCAGGACGTCGCCAGGGCGGAAGCCGTGCATGGCGTAGAGCTCGTCCGACCACCACCAGGACTGGTCCGACACGTCGAGGACGAACTGGCCGACGGGCTGCGGTGCGCCGCGCAGCAGCGCCTCGGCGAGCGTGGGGTCGAATCGTCGAGCCGGGTTGTACGAAGTGGTCAAGTAGGCCCCCAAGGCATGGGAAAGGAGCGGGCCTACTTCCAGACTCCTCGGTGATCCTAGCCCGGTTCCGACCTCTCACCTGCGAGGACGGCCGTCCTGGGCGATCACGGTCCGTGGGCGCTGCGCACGGGCACCGGTGCCCGCGAACGACGAAGCCCCCGTCGGCCGGGGCCGAACGGGGGCTTCGTGGAACGTTAGGTGGTGGCGCGATGCAGGGGGTACTTCGCGCCACCGAGGAAGACATTACCCCCTCCTCCCGGGCGTTGACGAATCGCTCTCGCCTGACGGGCGAAGGGAGAAAGTCCTTCCGATTTCAACCAGTCCTCGCGCCTCGCGCAGCCTCTTTCGAGGGCTCGGCGAGCGGCCGTCCCACGCCGCGGATCAGCCCCGCCGAGCCCTCCCCGTCCGCTCCTCGGGCCGCGGATCCGGCCGACCGGAATCCCGCCCCGTGAGCACCGCGTCCACGGTTTCCGCCCTCCGACTAGGGTCTGATGCGGGGAAGCCTCAGCCTGTCGTAAACCACTACATACCGGATTCTTCTTCCGATTGCGGGCGCCTCAGACCTGTGTGCAGAGTGGTGCGATGGTATGGGTTCTGGTCGGTCTGGTCCTCGTGGTGCTCGGCGTCTCGTTCGCCGCTCGCGCCGCGTGGTCGGTCCGCTCGGGTGAGCAGCGCGGGCGCGCGAGCAACGGCGCCCACGGCATGGGGATCGCCCTCGGTGCCGGCCTCGCGTTCTGGGGATCCGTCGTGGTGATCGTCGCCCTCGTCGCTGACCACGCCGGAAAGGACTGACGGCCCCGCCACCCCTCCTGTCAGACTCGCCACATGACCCGCACCTTCGACGACCTTGTCTCCGAGGCGGCATCCGTCCCGGTCGACGGCTGGGACTTCTCGTGGCTCGACGGGCGCGCGACCGAGCAGCGCCCCTCATGGGGCTACGCCCGCTCGATGGGCGAACGCATGCGCGCTGCGAGCGCGGCGCTCGACCTGCAGACGGGCGGCGGCGAGGTCCTCGCGAGCGTCCCGCACCTGCCCCGCCTGACCGTCGCGACCGAGGGCTGGCCTCCGAACGTCGCGAAGGCGACCCGCCTCCTGCACCCCTTGGGGGTCGCGGTCGTCGCGGACCCGGACGAGCCGCCCCTCCCGTTCGCAGACGAGGCGTTCGACCTCGTCGTGAGCCGGCACCCGGTCCGGCCGTGGTGGGAAGAGATCGCCCGGGTGCTCGCGCCGGGCGGGACGTACTTCGCGCAGCACGTCGGCCCGTACAGCGTGTTCGAGCTCGTGGAGTTCTTCCTGGGCCCGCAGCCCGACGAGGTCCGCAACGGTCGCCACCCCGACGACGACCGGGCAGCAGCCCGAGCAGCAGGTCTGGAGGTCGTGGACCTGCGCTTCGAGGAGCTGCGGACCGAGTTCTTCGACGTCGGCGCGGTCGTCTACTTCCTGCGCAAGGTGATCTGGATGCTCCCGGGGTTCACGGTCGAGGCGTACCGCCCCCGGCTCGAGGCCCTGCACGAGCAGATCCAGGCCGAGGGGCCGTTCGTCGCGACGACGACGCGGTTCCTCATCGAGGCCCGCAAGCCGGCCTAGGTCGGATCACCGGTCGGCGACGGCGAGGTCCCGGCGTACGGGCGCCGGGATGCAGCGGTGTCTCCGTTGACACCCGCCGTCAGCAGCCGGACGAGGTTCAGATCCCGAGGCCGCGCGTCAGGTCGCCCAGCGCGGCGCGTGCACGCCGCCTGCGGTCCGCGGGGTCGATCGTCCGCTCGTCGCCGGGGTTGGCGCGCCGGACGGGCTTGCCGCCGGCCTCGGCCGCCTCGACGACACGGGGCAGGCGTCCGTTGGCTCCGGCCGAGCGCGTCGCGCGGTTGCTCCGGTGCGGGCTGGTCGGGGCGAGGAAGTAGGGGCGTTGTGTGGTCACGGGTCGTCCTCCAGTCGTCGCGGCCCCGTCGCCGGGGCCTTGCCCTCCTATGCTCGGACTCCCTCGTTTCGTCCGTGTTGCGAACACCGAACGTCGCAGTGTCGTCCGCAGGAACCCGCGGCACACCGACCCTCTACCGACCAGTAGCCTCCTGACATGACGACGCACGAGCGCGAGATCACTGCCCCGGTCGACCTGTGCCTGCCGGACGGGCGCCTGAACCCGGACGCGGTCGGGTGGACGCGCACCCCGCTGCACCGCGCCAACCTGAGCGGGTGGGGTCGGACCAAGCGGTGGGAGTACTGGGGAGTCGTGACGCCCTCGCACGTGATCGGCGTCGTGGCGTCCTCGATCGACTACGCGGGGGTCCACGGCCTGTACGTCCTCGACCGGGCGACGGGCGAGGAGACCGCGACCGACGTCGTCGTGCCCCTGGCCCGCGGTGTCGTGATGCCGGAGACCAGCGGAGCCGGCCGCGCCGAGGCCCGCGCGAAGAAGCTCGCGATCCTCATCGACCAGGACCCGGCCGGTACGCGGATCCGCGCCGCGTCCCACGACGTGAGCCTCGACCTGACGATCCCGCTCCCGCCGGGGCACGAGTCGCTGGGCGTCGTGGTCCCGTGGAGCGACCGGCTCTTCCAGTACACGGTCAAGGACGTGGCCCGGCCCGTCTCCGGCTCGCTCACGGTCCACGGCACCCGGCACGAGGTCAGCGCCGAGGACTCTTTCGCGGTCCTCGACCACGGCCGGGGCCGCTGGCCGTACGCGATGACCTGGAACTGGGCCGCGGGCAGCGCGCACGGCCGCGGCATCCAGCTCGGTGACAAGTGGACGGACGGCACGGGCTCGACCGAGAACGCCCTGCTCGTCGACGGCCGCCTCCACAAGATCGGCCAGAAGCTCGACTGGCAGTACGACCGCGACGACTGGCTCGCCCCGTGGCGCATCTCGGGAGACGAGGTCGAGGCCGTGTTCACGCCCTTCCACGAGAAGGTCGCACGCACCGAGATGCTCGTGGTCGGCACGGAGACGCACCAGTGCTTCGGCACGTGGTCGGGCCGCGCTCGCACCGACGAGGGCACGTGGGTGGACCTCGACGGCCTGGTCGGGTGGGCTGAGGAGGCCCAGCAGCGCTGGTAGCCACGGCGCAAGGCCCGACGGCGCCGCTCGCCTCGAGGCGTGGACGTCACCTGAGCGTCGCCCGCCTCGGTGCCAGACTGCCGTCATGGCGACCGTCCACGACGAGATCACTCCCCGGCTCTCCCGCTTCGTGCTGTCCCAGCCCGTGTTCTTCGTGGGCACGGCCCCTCTCGCGGGCGACGGGCACGTCAACGTCTCCCCCAAGGGCATGGGCGGAACGTTCGTGGTGCTCGACCCGCACCGGGTCGCGTACCTGGACTACACGGGCTCGGGAGCCGAGGCCGCAGCCCACCTCCAGGAGAACGGGCGCATCGTCGTCATGTTCTGCGCGTTCGAGGGACCGCCCAACATCGTGCGCTTCCACGGTCGTGGCCGTTACGTGCTCGCCCGGACGCCCGAGTTCGACGAGCTGCGCCCCCTGTTCGCCAAGGAGCGCGAGACCGGCCAGCGCGGCATCGTCGTGGTCGACGTGGACCGTGTCTCGGACTCGTGCGGGTACTCGGTGCCGTTCATGGACTTCGTGGGCGACCGCGACGTGCTGGACCGTGACCACGAACGACGGGACCCGGAGTTCTTCGACGCGTACTGGCAGAAGAAGAACGCGACGAGCATCGACGGGCTGCCCGGGGTGGACATCTCTCCGCTGTCCTGAGCACACCGGACGCTGGAGCCCCCGGCGACGCACGTCCCTGGGTCCAGGGTTCAGCTGTTGCTGACCCCGAACGCCCTGCCGACGGTCGAGTCGTCCTCCAGGACGCGGAGCAGGCAGGCGGCGAGGTCGCCGCGGGGGATCGACCCGAATCCCTTGGCGCCCTTGGTCAGCTCCCGCGCCGTCCAGCCACCGGTCGTCGGGCCGTTCGTCAGGCCGGCCGGTCTGACGATCGTCCAGTCGAGGTCCGACGTCACGACGGCCGACTCCTGCTCGTCGTGGTCGGCCAGCGCCGAGGCAAGGACGACCCGCGTCAGGACCCGGACGAGTGCGGGCATCTGCGCTGCCGAGCCACCTGCCCCCAAGGAGGACTGCACGACGAGCCGACGCACTCCCGCTTCCTGCATCGCCGCCACGACGACCCGCGTGACCGCAGACCGTTGACGAGAGGTCCCCTTGGCGCCACCCACGGTCACCACGACGGCGTCCGCCCCAGCGACCGCTCGGGCTGCCACTTCTGGATCGCCGGCGTCCCCCTTCAGGGTCTCGACCCCCGGGGTGACGGTGCCGCCGCTCCGCGACAGGACTGTGACCTCGTGTCCTTCTCCCTGTGCGAGCGAAGCCAGGCGGGCCCCCGTGCCCCTCGATCCACTGACGATGACGATCTTCACGGACTGCTCATTTCGTCGCGGAGTACCCTGCTGTCCGCGGAAGTGTATCTCCGTGCCGGTGGAGCCCGGCGGGCGCTCAGGTACTCATCCCGGCCTGGTGCGACCACCCGGTGGACGCGCCCCGCAGGGACGAGAGCTTCAGGGCGCACCGTCACGTCGCGTCGAGGTACGCCCGCCCCCGCGGAGAGATGCGGTACCCCACGGGCAGGCTCTCAGTGAGCCCGAGCTCCTTGAGGCGCCGCACCCGGACCTTGAAGTAGTCGCGCTCGACCCCGATCGAGGTCGCGAGCTCGCGCGCCACGACCTCGGGCCGCGCGACGATCAGGTCCAGGTAGGACCGGGTCCACGGCTCTGGCGCCACGCGGTCCATGCGCGCGAGCCGTGTGCGCAGCCCCTCGACCTCCTCGGCCGACAGGTCGGCCTCCTGGCGCAACGCGATGCGCGGGTCCTCCCCCACGCGCCGCAGCCCGATCCTGTACAGGTCCCCCTCGCCCTTCGCGGCCACCCAGGCGAGCGCCGCCTCGGCCGAGCGGAACCCGGCGGCGCGGGCGTCGTCGTCGGGCAGGACGGGCACCCCGTCCACGTCCGGGACCCGGTCGATCGAGGTGACCTCCACGACCCCGATCCGCGCCCTCATCCGGCCGCCCGCGCGCACGCGCGGCGCGAGCCAGCGGCGGAACGCGAGAGTGACCGTGCCGTCCTCGAGCCCGCTGAGCGTCTGCCGGGTCAGCAGCATCCCCTCAGCGTACGAAGCACCGGACGGACCGGCATCACGTCGAGCAGCAGGCAGGCACCGAGCCGTCGGGTCACCCGAGCCGCAGCCCCGCGTTGACCGACCGCACCAGGTCCGCCGGGAGCTTCGCGACCTCGCGGTCGTACGTCAGCAGGCCGTTGAGCTCGTCCTCGACGTCCGAGAGCTGGGTGTAGACCGTCGCGGAGAGCCCGCGCGGGATCGCGGGCACGATCTGGTCGCGGTGCAGCGCTACGAACGCCTCCCCGAGCGCGGCGGCGTCGTCAAGCTTCTTGTAGCCGAAGTCCTTCTCGCTGAAGTCGCGGCCCTCGACCCGTAGGTTGTAGCCCCCGTACTCCGAGAGCACGAGCACCCGCCGGTCCCGCCGTCGCGGGACCCGGAACGGCTTGAAGTAGACGTGGAGGCTCCGGAGGTCGCCCGCGCGCTGGTCGTGCCAGCCGCTCGCGTGGTCGACCGTCCGCGTCGGGTCGAGCGCCTTGACACGGGCCGCGACGCGAGCGGCGTCGAACTGTCCCCACCCCTCGTTGAACGGCACCCAGACCGCGATGCTCACGATGCTGCGCAGGTGCTCGACGGTCGCGTCGACCTCGCGAAGGAACTCCGCGCGCCCCGCGACGTCGGCACGTCCGAACAGTCCGTGGAACCGGTCGCTGATCCGGAGAGGCACGGCCACCGGCGCCGTGATGACCGTCGATCGGTACCGCTCGCCGCCGTTGACCATGTCCTGCCACACGAGGATCCCGAGCCGGTCGCAGTGGTGGTACCAGCGCAGCGGTTCGATCTTGATGTGCTTGCGCAGCATCGTGAACCCGAGGTCCTTCATGGTCGTGATGTCGTGGACCATGGCCTCGTCGGTCGGTGCCGTGAGCAGCCCGTCGGACCAGTACCCCTGGTCCAGGACGCCCGCGTGGAAGTAGGGCTCGCCGTTGAGCAGCAGGCGCGGCACGCCCCGCTCGTCCCGGCCCACGCCGAACGACCGCATGCCGGCGTAGCCGCGCACCTCGTCGTCGCCGAGGGTCACGGTCACGTCGTACAGGTGCGGGTCCTCGGGGGTCCACAGGTGGGCGTCCGGGACCGGCACGCGGGCGACCGTCCCCGCAGGTGCGTCGACCTGCGCGACGAGCGCTCCGCCGTCGTGCACCTGGATGCGCGCCGTGGGCGCGTCCTGCCCGACGGCGCCGCTCGCCCCCGCGGGCACCTCGCCCGCGTGCACGGTCACCTCGAGATAACCGCCCGGGAGGTCCGGGACGAGCACGAGCCGGCCGACGTGCAGCGCCGGGACGGCCTCGACCCACACCGTCTGCCAGATGCCCGACTGCGCGGTGTACCAGATGCCGCCGCGGTCGAGCTTCTGCTTGCCGCGCGAGTGGTAGCCCATGTCGCTCACGTCGGTGACCTCGACGAGCAGCTCGTGCGGCTCGTCGGAGGAACCGGCGAACGCGTCGGTGACGTCGCACACGAACGGCAGGAACCCGCCCGTGTGGCGGCCCACCTCGACGCCGTCGACCAGGACGCGGCACGACTGGTCGACCGCCCCGAAGTGCAGCAGGACCCGCCCGCCGCGCGGGACGAAGCCCGCGGGGAGCGACACCTCGCGCCGGTACCAGAGCGCCTCGTACGGCTGGAGCTGGCGTCCGACGCCCGACAGCACCGACTCGGGCGAGAACGGCACGACGATCTCACCGTCGAACACCGCGGGCGCGGACCCGCCCAGCGACCCCTCCGGGCCCGCCGCCTGGCCCGTGAACGCGTAGTCCCACAGCCCGTTGAGGTTGAGGTAGCTGTCGCGCACGAGCTGAGGACGGGGGTGCTCGGGCAGGGGGGCGTGGCGGTCGAGGGAGGCGGCCCAACGGGTGGGCCGGAGGGTGCTCATGCAGCGGTTTCCTTGCGACGGAGAAGAGTGACGGGGACGAGGATCAGGAGTAGCACGACGGCGGCCGCGACGAAGATCAGGGGGCTCGGGACCTGCTTGACGACACCCAGCTCCTCGTAGGTCTCGGCGGCCCCACGGATCACCGCCGCACCGATGAACGGTCCCACGAGCATGGGGACGAGGATCGCGAAGACCATGCGCAGCCCCTGGACGTGCCCCGCCCGGTCGGGCGGCGAGTAGTCCCGGACCAGCGCGCCGACCGGGGTGAGGACCAGCATGAACCCCGACATCATGACGAGCCCGGCGAGGATCGCGGGCACCATGCCTCGTGCGAACGCCATGAGGACCAGCCCCGTCCCGTAGACCGCGACCGCAGGCAGGAGGAAGCGGACCTTGCCGACCCGGTCGACGATCCGGCCACCGATCACGCTCACGACCGAGGCGCCGAGCAGCACCACGGCCAGGACGATCGCGTAGCCGTCGATCCGCAGGTACCGCTGGAGGTAGATGATCAGGTAGGGCAGGAACACCTGCGTCGAGATGCCCCAGATCATCCACGCCGACAGCGCGAGGTACAGGCCCGGGTTCTCGCGCACCGCCGAGGGCCGCAACCCGTGCACCACCGAGCGCAGGTACCCGTCCTCCTGACGGACCGTGAGCTCGCGGTCCCGGACGAGGAACCACGACACGATCCCGACGACCACGATGATCGCTCCCACGAGGACGAAGAACTCGCGCCACTGCCCGGCCCGTGTCATGCCGTCGAAGGCCCCGAACACCACGAGCATCGACAGCAGCGGCATGACCGCGAGCACCGACTCGACCCGGCCCCGGTTCGCCGGCTCGGTCGAGTCGGTCACCCAGGCCTGGAACGCGGCGTCGTTGGCTCCCGAGCCGAACAACGACATGACGGCGTCGAGCACGACGACCGCGACCGCGGCCACGACCACGGCGCTCGCCGCGGGGACCAGCCCCGAGACGGCCTCGGGGCTCAGGAACCCGAACGCGGCCGTCGTGACCCCCCACAGGACGTACCCGGCCGCGATGAACACGCGGCGGCGCCCGACCCTGTCGGAGAGCGCACCGACCAGGAGCGTCGCGAGCGTCGCGGCGACAGCGCTCACCGCGACCATGGTCGCGATGACGTTCGGGTCGTCCGTGATGGTGTCGTAGACGAACACGTTGAGGTACATGTTCTCGACGGTCCAGGCGAGCTGCCCGACGAAGCCGAGGAGGACGAGGGACGTCCAGGTGCGGGCCCCCAGGGCCCCGGTGCGCGTCATTGCCACGCACGGATCGTAGTCCTCGCTGCGGCCCGTCGACGCCACGTCGCGCCCTCGCACTCCCGGCCCGGCTCCCCAGCCGGGCTCGGCGGAGAGCAGTGACCGTCCTAGGATCGGGGCGTGCCTGCCCACCCGCCGTCCGTCGACGTCCGCCCCGCGACCGGTCCGGACGAGTTCCCGGCGCTCGTCCGGATCTGGCGCTCCGCGGTCGAGGCGACCCACGACTTCCTCACGCCCGCAGACGTCGACGGCTACGTCGCGCCGATCCTGGACGACTACCTGCCGGCTCTCGAGGTGCTGGTCGCGACGGTCGACGACGAGCCGGTCGGCTTCGTCGCGCTCGACGGCGACCAGGTCGAGATGCTGTTCGTGGACGCTGCGCGGCACGGCCAGGGCATCGGGTCGGTGCTCATGGGGCACGTGGTCGCCCGGCATCCCGCCGTGACCGTCGACGTCAAGGAGCAGAACCCGGGGGCGCTCGCGTTCTACCGGCGTCAGGGCTTCGAGGTGGTCGGCCGCTCGCCGCTCGACGGCGAGGGCCGTCAGTTCACCCTGCTGCACCTGCGCCGGGGCTGAGACGGGAGACCGACGACGCGCCCAGGGCGCGGGACCGGCGGGCCGACCTCCTCTACGCCCCGAGCACCGGTCGGCGCGCGACCGTCAGCACGTGAGTGTCGGGCCACTCGACGTGCTCGCCCGTCACGGCGTCGGTCAGCGTCGCCACCGGTGCGAACGAGTGCTCGACGAGCCACTCGTTGCGCCACGCCCCGCTCTCAGGCCCCAGCTCGAAGCCCGCGCCCGTCAGCAGCCCGGTCCACGCGTCGCCGTCCAGGTCGCAGAAACGCTCGTGGCACTCAGACAGCCAGTTGTCGGCGTAGTCCTTGGTCGTGAGGAACTCCATCGCGTCGCGCAGCGTGAGGCGGAACGTCCCGGGCAGGACCTCCTCGACCGTGAACGACGCACCCGACAACCGAGGGAAGTCGTGCGCGAACTGGCGCAGCCGGGAAGCCGTCGACAGCCCGCGGACGTGCGCGGCGACGTCGGGCCGTGCCCACTCGTCGAGGTCCGTCACGACGCCCGGCCGCGTGCCGTCCTCGTCGCGGAGCGTGAGGTGCACGGGGCGGTCACCGTCCGCGGGACCGCACACGTCGCTGTTGATCCACACCCCGCCCGGACGCGTGTGGACGAGCACGCGGCGAGCGAACCGCTCGACGTCGGGCACACCGTCGCCGTACGAACTGATCTCGTGCGTGAGCGCGATCGTGACGGTCGTGTCGACGCTGCGCTCGGGCATGACCTCGCCGCGCAGGATGTTGGCCTGCACGAACCACACGTTCGGGTTCGCGAACACGCCCTGCGTCTTCTTGTGCTCGGCCTCGGCCACGAGGTGGCGCGCGACGTCGACGCCGAACAGGTCCGACTCGTGCAGCCGGGGCTCGGCCGCGACCAGCCCCAGGAGACCTCCCGTCGCGCACCCGATGTCGACGATCCGGCCGGGGAGCACGTACGGGCGTACCTGCTCCCACTTGCGGCGCGAGGCGTCCTCGAACGCCGCGGCGTACGTCCGGTAGTCGCGGGTCGCGGTCAGGTCGCCGTCGCCCGAGACGACGGGGTCGGCGAAGACCTGGACGATCTGCGCCTCGAGCCCGTAGCGCCGGAAGAAGCCCGGCACGGCCGGGTGGGCGACGTCGGTCCACGTCGGGTCGCCCGCAGCGAGGCGCCCGACGGCGTCCCACGGGCGGGCGGGCACGTCTCCGTGCGCGTCGGTCGCGTCGAGCTCGACGCCCACGACCCGGTAGCCGAGGTCCTGGTACGCCGCGATGACCTCGGGGGTCGAGCAGGCCACGACCGTCTCACGCGGGTCGAGCGTCACGGTGTGCCCCGTCGCGGTCCGGACCGTGGTCGTCACGAGGTGGGCGAAGCGCGCGTGCGGGGCCACGTCCGGTACGGGCACCACGAGGCTCGGCAGGTGCTCGACCGCGGTCACGTGCTCGATGAGCGCCTCGCGGCGGTGCCCCGGGACCGGGTTGCGGCGCGTGCCCGCGTGGTTCGCGGACGTCACGGCCCACACGACCACGGCGTCGGGCGAGCATCGGACGCGCTCGCCGTCGAGGTCGCTGACGAGGCCGGCCCGCAGCGCGCGCAGGTAGTCCACCTGGAAGCGGGTCACGAGGTGGTGGCGCCCCGGGAACAGGACATGGCGGATCAGCTGGTCGTGGGGCATCCGGGTACCTTCGCGCGAGAGCGGGGTGCGGGGCAAGCGGGCGGACCGGACCGCGCTCCGGTACCGACGCTCCCCTCGTCAGCGACCTCGTTCCGTGCCATCGTGGAAAGCGGCGCCCACGGCGCCTCCCCCACTGCGCACGACCTGGACAAGGAGCACCCGATGGTCTCGACGACGAACGCATTCAGCAGCTTCTCGGTGAACGACCTGGACGCCGCACGGACGTTCTACGCGGACGTCGTGGGCATCGAGGTCGACCAGACCCCCATGGGCCTGGACCTGCGCCTGGGGTCGGGCGGCCACGTGTTCGTCTACCCCAAGACGAACCACGTCGCGGCGTCGTTCACGGTCCTCAACTTCGGGGTCGACGACGTCGACGCCGCAGTCGACGAGCTCGTCGCCAAGGGCGTGGAGTTCGAGCGCTACGTGGGGTTCGACCAGGATGCCAAGGGCATCGCGCGCGGTCCGGAGGGCCCGGCGATCGCCTGGTTCAAGGACCCGGCACGCAACGTCCTCGCGATCCTGAGCAACCCGTGAGCACCGCGGTGGCCTCGCACGAGCACCTCCTGGCGGCGCACGGCGACGCGATCGGGGCGTTCGACCACCTGGTCCGGCGGGTCCAGGACGACCAGTGGGACCTGCCCACGCCCGACGACGACTGGACCGTCCGTGACCTCGTCAACCACCTGGTCTCGGAGCAGCTCTGGGCCCCCGAGCTGCTCGCGGGCCGGACCGTCGCCGACGTGGGGTCGGTGTTCGACGGCGACGTCCTGGGCGACGACCCGATCGACGCGTGGATCGACGCCTCGACGCAGTCGCGCGAGGCGTTCCTGGCTCCCGGCGCCCTGGACCGCGTGGTGCACCTGTCGTACGGCGACGCCCCGGCGACCGAGTACGCGCACCAGATGACGTTCGACCTCACGGTCCACGCGTGGGACCTGGCCCAGGGCCTGGGGGTCGACGCAGACCTGGGCCCGCAGCTCGTGTCGTTCGTGCTGGGCTACGCCCAGCGCCGCAAGGGCATGTTCGCGGCGAGCCGCCTGTTCGCGGGTCCGCTCCCCGTGCCCGACGACGCGCCCGAGCTCACGAGGCTCCTCGCCCTCGCGGGGCGCCGGGGCTGAGCCCGCCTCAGGCCGTGGCGTCGTCCTCGCGGCGTGCGATGCGGATCATGTCCTCACGGGGCACGACCTTGACGCGCTCACGACCGTGCGGTTCGCCCTGCGCGCGCTCGTAGGCGTCCAGGACCTCCCAGTCGGACCACTGGACCAGGTGCACGCCGCGCTCGATCAGGAACTCGATGATCGCGTCGGGGTCCGGCTGGGTGGCCGTGCGCGAGTCGGCAAGGTCTTCGACGAGGTGGCGGACGGTCTCGGAGGCGTCGGACTTGGTGTGCCCGATCAACCCGACCGGCCCACGCTTGATCCACCCCGTGGCATAGACCCCCGGGACCTGCTCACCATCGATGTCGATCACCCGACCCTCACGGTTGGGAATGACACCCTTGAGCTCGTCGAACGGCACCTCGGGCAACGGCGACCCGAAATACCCCACCGCCCGATACACCGCCTGCACCGGCCAGTCCTGGAACTCCCCCGTCCCGCTGACCGTCCCGTCCCCGTTCAAGACCGTGCGCTCGGTACGCAACCCCTCGACCTTCTCCTGCCCCAGCACCGCGACCGGAGCCTTCAAGAAATGCAGGTGCAACCGCCGCGAAGCCGTGAACTGCGACGGATCCTTCAACGTCCAGTCCGTCAACGTCTTGACGACCTGCTTCGTCTGGTTCGACGAATTGATCGCCGCCATCGACCCCTCGTCGAACTCGAAGTCCTCCGGATACACGATCACGTCCACGTCCGGCACATGACCCAGCTCACGCAGCTCCAACGGCGAGAACTTCGCCTGCGCCGGACCACGCCGCGCGAACACGTGCACATCCGTCACCGGCGACGCCTTCAACCCCGCATACACGTTGTCCGGGATCTCCGTGGGCAACAGATCATCCGCGTGCTTGGCCAAGATCCGCGCCACGTCCAACGCCACGTTCCCCGCCCCCAGCACCGCGACCTCCCGCGCCTCCAACGGCCACTCCCGCGGCACGTCCGGGTGCCCGTCGTACCACGACACGAAATCGGCAGCACCGAAGGACCCCGGCAGATCGATCCCCTCGATCGCCAACGCCGCATCCCGGATCGAACCCGTCGAGAAGATCACCGCGTCATAGAACTGCCGCAGATCGTCCAGCTTCAGATCCACCCCATAATCCACGTTCGCCAACAACCGCACATCACCACGCGCCAACACCTTGTGCAACGCCACGATGATCGCCTTGATCCGCGGATGATCCGGAGCCACCCCATACCGCACCAGACCAAAAGGCGCAGGCAACCGCTCGAACAGATCGATACTCACCTCGACATCCGTCTTCGACAGAATGTCCGCCGCATAGATACCAGCAGGACCAGCGCCGACGATAGCGACGCGCAAAGGACGGGAGCTGCTCACAGGAAAGAACGCCTTCCGATCGAGGAGGGAGAGCGCGGACCGGGCCGGGGTCGGCAGCCGCACGCTTCGACGGTACGTCCTCAACCAGGGTTGAGGTCAAGGTGCGCCGTGGAGGCGACGGGGAGGTCTCGGACGTCCGAGCGGCGCGGCTGGTGATCATCTGCTCCGGCCCCGTGGCGTCCGCTCAGAGCTCGTAGCCCTCGACGAAACCCTGGATCTCCCGGCGCAGGACGTCCTCGCTCAACGGTTCCCGGGTCGAGGTGCCGAGAGAGAACCCGTAGCCCTCGATCGGCCCGTTCTCCCAGCGGAAGTCGTAGCTCCCGGGGTCGTGGGGCCGGTCGCTGACCGTGAACACCTGCCCGTCGACCGTCAGGTGCCAGGTGTGTGGTGCCGCGCGGGGGGATCGAGGACCCTGGCCCTGCAGCCGCTCGATCCGGGACCTCAGGATCGCCTCCATCGCCGCCGGGTCTTCCCACGTCCGGGTGCTGACGAGCAGCCGGTGCGGACCGATGTCCCGGTGCCACGCTCCGTCCACCGGCACGAGCTCGACGTCGTAGACCACAGGGACGCCCGGGTCGCCGACCGGTGACGGAACGAAGCCAGGGGGGAGGTCGTCCTCCGAGAGGAAGAGGTTCGGTCGCACGTTCCCGGCCTCCAACGCCCGCGCCTCGTCCACGACGGCGTCGAACACCGTGGCCAGCCGCTCCGAGGCCGGTCGGACGACACGGCCCGTGGACGCCTCGGCCAGCCGCTCCCACCACGCGCGCCACTCGGCCGCGAGCGCCGCGGCCTCGTCGTCGGGCACAGCCCGGGCCTCGACGCCGGGTGCGAGCGCCGGGATGTCGCTCGCCACGGGGAGCGCGAGGCGGTCACGGACGAACAGCGCGACCGTGAACCCCGTGCCGAGGGTCATGCTGATGTTCCGCAGGTCCTGTGGTTCGTGCGTCATCGCTCACCTCGTCGTCGGGCCGTGCGCCCTGCTGCCCCTGCTGGAACTGCCAGCTATGCCGGCCCTGCCGGCCCTGCTCGTCCTGCCGGACCGGGGCCGGACCGGGGCCGGACCGCCCATGCTAGGTGGTGACGGGCGACCACAGCCACGCTCGGCGCACCCTCCGGCCGAGAGGTGGTGGCGTGGGGCTTGTCGACGCCGTACAGGTCAGGAGCAGGTCGGCTGCGGAACGGGTACCGCTGCGGAACAGGTTCGGCTGAGCGGGATCCGCGTTCGCCGAGCGGGACCTGCTCCTGCCCAGCGGACACTCCCCGACAAGAGTTCCCGGTCCAGCCACGCGCGAGCCTCGCCGCAGCCGCGAGCCGCGAGCCACCCCGCGCGGGCCTCGCCCCGAGCAGCTCGCAGGTAGCCACCACGGGTTCCCGATGACGCCTCGTCGAGGTGCCGGTGAACGCCTCGGGAACGTTCGGGGAACGGAGCCGCTGAGGCCACTTCTCGGACACTTCGCCCTCCTAGGGTGACGGGCGTTCACCCGCTCGTGACTGGAGCCCCACCCCATGACCTCCGTGTCAGCCCCCGCACGCCCCGCACCACCGGACCGCCGGCCGACGATCCCTGGACGGCGCCGCCCCTCCCGCCCGACCCCACGGGCCGTCCGTACCTGGCTCGCGTTCTTGCTGCTCGCCGGGCCCAACGTGGCCCTGCTGCTCGTGTTCGTGTACCGCCCGCTCCTGCAGAGCTTCTACTACTCGACCCTGCAGTGGAACATGGGCTCCCCGACGGCCCGCTCGGTCGGCCTCGGCAACTACGTCGAGTGGTTCCAGGACCCGACGACGGCCGACGTCATGGCCACGACGGGCATCTTCACGGTCGCGACCGTGGGCGGCTCGCTCGTCCTCGGCCTGGGGCTCGCCCTCCTGCTGAACCGCCGCCTCAAGGGTCGCGGGTTCGCCCGGACCGTGGCGTTCGCGCCGTACGTCCTGTCCGGCGTCGCGGTCGGCATGCTGTGGCTGTTCATCTTCGACCCGCGCTACGGCCTGCTCTCGGCCGGGCTCCGGGCGATCGGCCTGCAGTCCCCCGACTGGTACACGACCTCGCCGTGGGCCCTGATCATGATCATCGTCGTCTACCTGTGGAAGAACGTCGGGTACGTCGCCCTCATCTACCTGGCCGGTCTCCAGGCCGTCCCGCTCGAGCTCAAGCAGGCTGCGGCCCTCGACGGCGCGTCCTCGCCCCGTACGTTCCGCTCGATCGTGCTGCCCCTCCTGGCGCCCACGACCTTCTTCCTCACGGTCACGACGCTGCTCAGCTCGCTGCAGTCGTTCGACATCATCCAGGCCATGACGAAGGGCGGGCCGCTCGGCTCGACCACGACCCTCATGTACCAGATCTACGAGGAGGGCTTCGTGACCGGCCGAGCCGGCTACGCGTCGGCCGTCGCCACGATCCTCTTCCTCCTGCTGCTGGTCGTCACGGTCGTCCAGCTGCGCTTCGTCGAGAAGAAGGTGCACTACGCATGAGCGTCCAGAACCCGGTGCGAGAGTCCCCGGTCCCCGCAGCGCCCCAGACCCCGACCGCAGCCTCGGGCGCGTCCAGCGCACAGCACCCCGGATCACCCGTGGACGCACCACCGGCCCCCAGCGGTGCCGGGCACCGCCCGACCGGCGGCCGACCGACGCAGCGCACGCGCCGTCGTCGGCCCCTGCACCTGGGCGCGTACGCGACCCTCCTGGTCGCGACCGTCGTCATGGCCCTGCCGCTCGTGTGGATGGTGCTCGCGAGCTTCAAGCGCCCCGACGAGCTGTACTCGATCCCGCTCCAGTGGCTCCCGCAGAACCTCGACCTCGCCAACTACGTCCAGACGACGCAGAGCATCCCCGTCGGGCAGCTGTTCCTCAACAGCGTGGGCCTGACGGTCGTGGGCTCGACGCTCAAGCTCCTGCTGGGCCTGTGCTGCGCCTACGCGCTCGTGTTCCTGGACTTCCCGTTCAAGCGGGCCGTGTTCGTCCTCGTCCTGTTCACGCTGCTCATCCCGCAGCAGATCACGATCATCCCCAACTACACGCTCGTCGCCCAGCTCGGGTGGCTCAACACCTACCAGGGCATCCTCGTGCCGGGCCTGGCGAGCGCGTTCGGGACCTTCCTGTTCCGTCAGCACTTCCTGTCGCTGCCGATCTCGATCCTCGAGGCCGCCGAGCTCGACGGCGCAGGCCACTGGCGCAAGCTGTGGCGGTTCGTCGTGCCGCTGTCCTACCCCACGATCGCGGCCGTCGCGCTCGTGTCCGTGGTCGCGGAGTGGAACGACTACCTGTGGCCGTTCCTCGTGACCGACGACGCCGAGAAAATGACGCTCCCCGTGGGCCTCACGCTCCTGCAGAGCGTCGACGGCATGAACAACTGGGGCGTCCTCATGGCCGCGACCGTGCTCGTGACGCTCCCGATCCTCGTCGTCTTCCTCTTCCTCCAGCGCCGGCTCGTCGCCGGGCTCACCGCCGGAGCCGTGACCGGCTGACACGCCGGTCCACCCGTCCCCCCGGCACCTGCCGGGTCGCTGTTCCCCACCCCAAGGAGCATCACCGTGAACCAGCCCCTGCCCGCCCTGTGGACCCCGTCGCGTCGCGACGTGCTGCGCCTCGGCGGCCTCGGAGCCCTCGCTCTCTCCCTCGCCGCGTGCGCAGGACCGACCGTCGGTGGCGGCTCGTCCGCCCCGTCCGCCTCAGCGGGCACCGACTGGTCCAAGATCAAGCCCGCCTCGCAGATCACCTGGTGGAGCAACCACCCCGGCGCCTCCAAGGCGATCGAGGAGGAGCTCATCCGCCGGTTCAACGCCAAGCACCCCGACATCGCGGTCAAGCTCGTGACCGCAGGAGCCGGGTACGACGAGGTCGCGCAGCGCTTCCAGGCCGCGTCGTCGTCGAACAACCTGCCCGACCTCGTCATCGCGAGCGACGTCTGGTGGTTCCGCTACTACCTCAACGGCCAGGTCATGCCGCTCGACGACGTGTTCGCGCACCTCGACGTCGACGTCGCCGACTACAACCCGACGCTGTACGGCGACTACGAGTACGAGTCCTCGCACTGGGCCGTGCCGTACGCGCGCTCCACGCCGCTCTTCTACTACAACAAGGCCATGTGGGCCGCCGCCGGCCTGCCCGACCGCGGCCCCGAGACCTGGGCCGAGCTCGCCGAGTGGGCCCCCGCACTGCGCGGGCAGGTCCCCGGCGACGGCGCCCCCCTGGGCCTCGCGACCGGCACGTCCTGGGCCGCGTGGTGGTTCGAGAACATGCTGTGGGGCCAGGGCGGCCAGTACAGCGACAAGTTCACGGTCGCGCTCGACACCCCGCAGGCCCTGGCCGCGGGCGACTTCCTGCACGACCTGTTCCACGGGTCCAAGGTCGCGGGCGTCGGCACCGACGCCGGGGCGGACTTCGCCGCAGGCATCTTCGCGTCGACGATCGGGTCCACGGGCAGCCTCACGGGCCTGCTCGAGGCCGCGCCGTTCGAGCTCGGCACTGCTTACCTGCCCGACGGCCCCAGCGGCTCCGGGACCCCCACGGGAGGCACCGGCCTCGCCATCCCGGCCTCGCGCTCGCCCGAGCAGCAGCTCGCCGCCGCGATGTTCCTGGCCTTCCTCACCGACCCGGAGAACACCGCATACTTCTCCCAGAACACCGGGTACATGCCGGTGCGCACGTCCGCGGTCGAGGGAGAGACCATGAGCAGCATCTACGCGGCCACGCCGCAGTTCCGCACGGCCGTCGACCAGCTCGCCGAGAAGTCGCGCTCGCAGGACTGGGTCCGGGTCTTCGTACCCTCGGGCGACCAGATCCTCACGGACGGGATCGAGCAGATCGTGCTCAAGGGCACGCCCGCGGCCGAGGCGTTCGCGTCGATCACGCCGCGCCTCGAGAAGGCCTACCAGGAGAACGTGGAGCCCTACCTGTGACGGGCCCGTTCCAGGTCGTCGCACACCGGGGCAACTCGTCGGTCGCCCCGCAGAACACGCTCGCGGCGTTCGAGGCCGCGTGGCGTGCGGGAGCCGACAGCATCGAGCTCGACGTCCAGCTCACCGCGGACGGAGAGGTCGTCGTGATCCACGACGACACCCTCGACGCCACGACCGACGGCAGCGGGCGCCTCGACGCGCTGCCGCTCGCGGACGTCCGGGCGGTCGACGCGGGCTCGTGGTTCGCCCCTGCGTACGCGGGGCAGCGGGTCCCGACCTTCGCGGAGGTCGTGGACTTCCTCGTGACGCACCCGGGCATCGACCTCCTCCTGGAGGTCAAGGGCGACTGGGGGCCCGACGACGTCCGCAAGGTCACCGAGCCCGTCCTGCGCGCCGGGCTCGCCGACCGCGTGATCGGGCAGAGCTTCTGGCCCTCGACCGTCGCCTCGCTGCAGAAGGTCGCCCCGGAGCTGCGCCGCGGGCTGCTCGTCGCGGAGACCTCCGAGGACCTCCTCGCGGTCTGCGCAGAGCTGGGGGTCATGACCTGCAACCCTGCGGGGACGGTGCTGCTCGCGCAGCCCGGGCTCGTCGCCGAGCTGCACGACGCCGGGCTCGAGGTCATGGTCTGGACCCTGAACGAGCCCGAGCAGTGGGCGCTGGCCCTCGAGATCGGCGTCGACGCGGTCATCACCGACCGCCCCGACCGGCTGCGCGGGTGGCTCGCGGGACGCTGACGAGCTGCCGCTCAGCAGCCGGGCTCCGCACTCCGGGCTCCTGCCGAGAAGTGAGTAGATGCCCCTGGATCGCCGGATTCAGGGGCATCTACTCACTTCTCGGCGCTCACGGGCGGGCCCGCGTCTGCGAGACTCCCCCCGTGGACAGGATTCTGCTCGTACGCCACGCCCGGGCCGACGGACACGACGAGTCCGACCCCGGGTTGGGCGAGCTCGGACTCCGGCAGGCCGAGGCGCTGGCCGAGCAGCTTGCCGGCGAGGACGTCGTCGCCATCCTGAACAGTCCCAGGCTGCGAGCACGCCAGACGGCGGAGCTCGTCGCGCAACGGATCGGCTGCTCGGTGCGGACCACCCATCTCCTCGAAGATCGCACGCCAGTCCCTTCCGCCAGGCGCTGGGACGACTACCCGCCCCACCGGTGGGAACGACTTCGCGAAGTCCCTGCGGAGGAGCGCGACGAGGACGGTGTCGCGCTGAGCGCCGCGTGGTCCCGGATCACCGCACCGGACGCCGCGGACGGAGACGCTGATGGCGCTGCCGATGACCTCACTGGTGGCGGTCACGTTGCTGACATCGGCACCGGCGCCGTGGGCGGTAGCGCTAGCACGCTCGTCCTGGTGACCCACGTGTTCGTCGTCGGCTGGTTCGTGTGTCGAGCCCTGTCGGCTCCTCCCGCCGCCTGGATGCTGCTACCTGTCGACAACGCGAGCATCACCGAGCTGCAAGCACGACCGAAAGGTGAGCACGCGGTCGTCCGCTTCAACGACGGAGGGCACCTCTCAGAGCGCTGAGCGCGACTCCGCACGAGCCGCGCACCAGCAAACCAGCGAACCAGCGCCGAGAAGTGAGTAGATGCCCCTGGATCACCCGATCTGGGGGCATCTACTCACTTCTCGGCGGGCGCGGTGGGCGCGTTGGGCGCGTTGGGCGCGTTCTGGCTCGGGGGCGAGCCGTCAGCTCCGCGCGTCGACCATCCTGGCCCCCGACACGACGCCCGACAGCCCCCGCCGGTCGCGGGTGAACAGGACCGAGACGACCGCCACGAAGGCGACGAGACCTCCCAGGGGCGCTGCGACGTCGGGCACGAGACCACCGCCCGGGACCTCCGCCAGGACCAGGCACGCTCCCCACAGCCCGCCCGACGCGAAGCCGCGCACCGCACGGCGGACCGTGGTCCCACGGCCCAGCCCGTCGGGTCCGACCGCCCCCGCCGCGGCGTCGGCCGTCCAGCGCGGCTCGAGCCACATGGCCCTCTGCCCCCACGAGGCCCCACTGCCCAGGAACGGGGGCACGAACAGGACCAGCACCACGGGCACCACGGTGCCGAGCACGACGTCGATCCCGTCCGACCCCAGCGGGATCTCCTGGCCCGTCGCCACGAGCACGATCCGGTAGGACAGCACCAGCACGGTCCCGACGACCGAGACCAGCACCGCGTCGAGCAGCATGCCCAGCCAGCGCCGCCACACCGTGACCGGACGCGGGACCCCACGCTGCGCCGCGAGGTCGGTCGACCGAGGCATCCAGCGCAGGACGACCGGGGCGATCAGCGCACCGACCAGCCCTCCGAGCGTGTTGGTCAGGAGGTCGTCGACGTCGGCCAGCCGGTAGGAGCACGGGATGAGGCCGTAGATGCCCGTGCCCTGCGTGGTCTCGATGAACAGCGACGCGGCGAACGCCGAGAGCACCGTGAGCGGCAGCCGCCACCCGAAGAACCGGCGCACCAGCACGCCCCACGGGATGAACAGGACGACGTTGAACACCGTCTGCAGCACGGCCGGGCTGCGCAGGCGGGCCGCGGTGCTCATGCCCGCGGTGTCCCTGCGGATGTCGTCGACGAACTGGAAGGGGTTGAGCTGGGGACCCGAGAACCCGTGCTGCGCGCACCACTGCGCCAGGTCGCCCGACGGCAGCGGCAGGAGCGTGTACGCGACGAGCGCGACCCCGTAGACCGCGACCGCGGCCGACCCGAGCAGGCGCAACCAGCTCAGCCGCCCGTACCGGCGGTACTGCCACACCACGACGGGCAGCAGGATCAACAGGAAGACGACGAGGCCGCCGATCACTCCCACGTACGCGGGCCAGGTCCACATGCTCACGTCGAGACCCTAGTCAGCGATGCTCACCGCGTCGCGGCGGGTCGGGGTCGCGTGCGTCACGCCCCGGTCCTGCCTCAGGCGTCGCCGTCGTGGCCGCCTTCGTCGTGCGACTCGCCGCGGCCCAGGTCGCGGCCGTGGTCGCGCGTCCGGTCGAGGCCTCTGTCGCGGCCTGCCTCGCCAGGCCCGACGGCGTTCGCCGGGTCGCCCCCGCTCCCCGTGCCGTCCTCCTGCGTGTCGGACCCCTCGGTGTCCCCCTCGTCCTCGATCCGGTGTCTCTCGGCCGTCTCCTCGCGCTCGTCGATCACGTCCTGCCCAGGTCCCGCGAACGCCTTGGAACGCTCGACCCCCTCAGCCGTCCCGCTGAAGAACGCCGACTCGGACGCGCCCCCGGGCTGGTCCTCCGGGCCCGCGTCGGCCGCACCCCCCGGCGCGGCCGCGAGCGCCGCCTCGACGGGAGACATGACGCGCGTCTCGACGACGTCCTGCGGTGCGCCGACCGTCCCGATCACCCGAGTCTGGTCGTGCACCGACACGCGCCGCGTCGCGGGCCGGGTGGAGAGCGGGGGCTGCCCAGGGATGCCCGGCCCCACGGGGATCGCGGGAGGCAGGTGTACCGCAGGCTCGGGCTTCTCCGGGCTGGGGATCCCCGGCTGCGCGGCCGCGCCCCCGGGCGCGACGTCCGGGTCCTCGCTGATGCGCCCCTCCTCGACCCCCTCGAAGCGCGTGCGGGGCAGCGAGTCGGCGCTCGACCGCTGGAGCCACTCGACGAGCCCTTCCCGCACGAAGCACCGCAGGTCGAACAGCGTCGGGGCGTCGCGCGCGCTCACGAGCGCTCGGACCCGCACCACGCCGTTGATCGCGTCGGTCACCTGGAGGATGCCGACGCGCTGGTCCCACAGGTCGGTGTGCGCGAGGAGCCGCTTGAGCTCGGCCCGCATGGCGCCGAACGGGACCCGGAAGTCGAGGTCGAGCTCGACCGTGCCGAGCAGGTCCGCGGCCCGACGCGTCCAGTTCTGGAACGGGGTCGTGGTGAAGTAGGTGCACGGCATGATGAGGCGCCGGTCGTCCCACAGGTGCACCACGACGTACGTCATGGTGATCTCCTCGATCCGGCCCCACTCACCCTCGAGGACCACGACGTCGTCGACCCGGATCCCGTCCGTGAACGCGATCTGCATGCCCGCGAACACGTTCGCGAGCGAGGTCTGCGCCGCGAGGCCCGCGACGATCGAGATGACGCCGGCCGACGCCAGGATGCTCGCCCCGGCGGCACGGGCCGCCGGGAAGGTCAGGAGCACCGCGGCGATCGCGCAGATGACGATGACCGCGACTGTCAGCCTCCGCACCACGATGATCTGGGTGCGGATGCGGCGCGCGTGCCGGTTGTCGACCACGTCGACCCGGAACCGCTTGAGCGCGCTGTCCTCGAGCACGAACGCGAGCGCGCCCACCCACCACGCGCCGGCCGCGATGAGCAGGACCAGGAGCAGGTGCTCGACCGCGGCCCGCCACTCGACGGTCGGGGGCGTCGTGACCCGCACCGCGATCCACACGGCCACGACCATGAGGACCGCCCGGTCCGGCCGGCGCAGCCGCCGCGAGATGTCGCGGGCGAGCTGGCTGCGCCTCCCGATCCGGTTCACCACCGCGGAGATGATCGTGCCCAGCACGAACGCCGCCACGAGCGCTCCCGCGACGGCGGCCAGGGTCAGGGCGACGTCCGTCGCGTTCTCGATCTCCTCGTCCATCCGTCCACGCTAGGCGCGCGGGCTGCGCGGCGCCTGGACAGGCGCTGTGCGCGCGCAGGCCCAGGGCCCGCGGACGCGGCTCAGCGCGCCAGCCACGGTGCCAGACGGCGGGTCACCCACGGCAGCACGGCGTACGTCATGATCGGGGTCAGCACGAGCGTCGTCACGAGCACCCTGGGGAGCACGGGCAGCTCGCCGAAGCTCGGGACGGCCCAGGACATGAGGAGCGTGAAGGCGAGGTTCACGGGGAAGAACCCGAGCCAGATGCTCACCGACTGCTTCCACCGGGCCGGCGCACGCTCGGCGCTGATCTGCGGCTCGTCGACGCGGGCAGGGGCGTCGAACCAGCCCTCGATGCCCGTCCGGCGCTCGACGCGCTGCTCC
This sequence comes from Oerskovia sp. NPDC060338, assembly GCF_042726295.1. Taxonomy (NCBI): domain Bacteria; kingdom Bacillati; phylum Actinomycetota; class Actinomycetes; order Micrococcales; family Cellulomonadaceae; genus Oerskovia; species Oerskovia sp. NPDC060338. The sequence continues at coordinate 179,958 of NZ_JBHXCQ010000012.1, read as the reverse complement.
TCGACGAGCCCCTGTCCTTCCTGGAGCCACGCGACGCGCTCGGGCGAGGAGTCCCAGGCGTCGAGCGTCGACTCGTCGGCGAAGCGGTAGAGCATGTGCCAGTCGTGCGAGTCCTTCGCCGCGCGCACCCAGCCGGACCCGAGGAACCCGGGATAGGTGTTGGCCATGTTGACGCCGGCCTGGACCCAGCGGGTCGCGTCCGGGACGAGGTCGGGGTGGATGCGGCGGTGGATGGAGACGGTGACGGGTCGGTCCGGGGATCGCCCGGCCGTGCCCGCGGAAGGAACGGTCATGAGGGCGAGTACACGGCTCCCGAGTTTCCGAGGTGTGAACTCGGGCCGTCCTGGGACGGCCGGTCCCGACAGATGGACGCGCGCTCACCCGGTGGGTGCCCCGGACCGGCTCCCCGGTCCCGGCTAGGCCGAGGCGCCGTGCTGGTCGAGCAGGCGCCGCGAGACCGTCTCGATCACGCCGTACGGCACGGGTTCCTTGAGCAGGAACTTGAGCGTCCCCTTGGACGCCCGGTACGGGGCGACCAGACGCTCGAAGTCCTCGTCGCCGTCGGGCACGGGGTACAGGCTCACGTGGTGCTTCCACCCCGCGAAGTACACGATGACGCGCCCCTGCGCCGTCACGGCGGGGATCTGGTAGCTGATCTTCTCGCCCGCGTCGGGCACGACCCGATGGATCGTCCGGCGCATCTCCTGCAGGACCTCCTGGGTCTCGGGCGGGAACGAGCCGATGTAGTCGTCGACGGTCGCGAACGTCCCGGACATGCCTGCCTCCCCGAGCCGACCCCCACCGGGTGCGGAGGTTCTCCCCCTACTGTCCCGCGCGAGCGTGCGACCGGCCTGCGGTAGGTCGCTCTCGCGGGTACGTGCGTCGCTCTCGACGCGCCGGTCCGCGCGGCCACGCCCATACTGGCCAGATGATCTCCTGGGACCTGGCGCTGGCCCTCCGCGAGGCGGGGGTCCGCTGGCACCCTGCCTCGGGAGACCGCTTCCGGCTCCTCGGGGTCGGGCCCGAGGGCGACGTCTTCACCGTGAGCGACATGACGATCGAGCCCCACGAGTTCGACACCGGGGTCGTCCTCGGGTTCAACGGCACCACCGAGTGGGCGCTCGACTCCGTGGCCCTCGAGGACGCCCTGTGGCACCCTCTCGAGTCCCAGCTCCGCTCGCTGCTCGGCGGGACCTTCCGCTGGCTCCAGCGTTTCGTCGAGGACGACGACGCCCCCGCCTACCTCGTCGAGATCGAGCTCGCCGGGCGCAAGGTCGCGTTCCGCGGGCACGACCCGGCCGACGCCTACGGCGAGGCGCTCCTGCACCTCGTGATGGCGTCGTCGGGCCCTGATGCCGGACGCGAGGTGGCGACCTGACCACCGGGACGTCTCCACCCGTGGAGGCGGACGACGGGTCGTCGGTCGAGCCCCCGCCGCCCGGGACGGAGGAGAGCGCACCGACCGCAGTTCCGAGCCCCGCTCCAGGTCCTCCCGCGGAGCCCGGCTCCGCGAAGCCCCCGGCTCCGCACCGGAGGCCACCCCTGCTCGCCGGTCTCCGACGGGCGCCGGCGACCTTCCGGCGGGTGCTCCAGGCGCTCGGCAACCAGAGCCCGCCCGAGGAGCAGTCGGACGTCCCCGAGATCTCGCCCGACCTCGTCCCGCTCCTGCGCGAGCTCGGGCGGGCCATGCTCGACTCAGGGCAGTCGGTCAACGACGCGCAGGACGTCCTGGAGCAGGTCGCCGACCTGCACGGCGCGCACACCGTGCAGACCCTGGTGCTGCCGACGTGCGTGTTCATCCGGGCGCAGACCGCCTCGGGAGTCGTCACCGACTTCACCGACGCCGCGGGGAGCGGCCTGAACCTCGACCAGATCGGCGCCCTCTACGGCGTGATCCGCAGGCTGCGCGCCCAGACGATCGAGCTCGCCGACGCCCGCGCCGAGCTGCGCGCGATCCGGCGACGACCTCCGCGCTTCGGCGCCGTGCTCACGATCGTCGGGCACGCGATCCTGACGCTGGGGTTCGGGCTCATCCTCAACCCGACCCTCGACCTGCTGCCCGTCTTCCTGGTGCTGGGGCTCGGCGTCGGGATCCTGCGCTGGCTCGCTGCCCGCTGGCCCACGCTCAGCACGGCCCTGCCCGTCGTCGCGGCGTTCCTCGTGACGGTCGTCGCGATCCAGGTGATCCAGCCGTGGCTCGGGGACAGCCCCCTGCAGGTCCTCGTCCCGCCGCTCATCAGCTTTCTGCCCGGCTCCGTGCTCACGGTCGCCGCGATCGAGCTGACCAGCAACCAGATCGTCTCGGGAGCGAGCAGGCTCCTGTACGGGATCGCGCAGCTCCTCCTGCTGGTCTTCGGCGTCGTCGCGGGTGCGGCGGTCGCGGGGGACCTGATCGCCGGGCACAGCGGTGAGCGGCTGGGCTGGTGGGCCCCGTGGGTGGGGATCGTCATGGTGGGCCTCGGGCAGATGCTCTTCTCCTCGACGCCGCGCCGGAGCCTGCCCTGGGTGCTCGTGGTCCTGTTCGCGGCCTACGCGGCACAGCTGGGCGGGTCCTTCGTCGCCCCCGAGATCTCCGGCTTCTTCGGGGCGCTCGTGATCGTGCCGCTCGCGACGCTCGTCGAGCGCACCCGCACGGGCCCGCCCGCGATCGTCACGACCCTCCCGGCGTTCTGGCTCCTCGTCCCCGGTGCGCTGAGCTTCCTGGGGCTGTCCGAGCTCGTGGCAGGAGACACGGGGTCGGTGTCCGACATCGCCAACGCGGTCGTCGCCGTCTTCGCGATCGCGCTGGGCATGCTCGTGGGAACGGCGCTGACTCGCGACGCGAGACGCGTCGGTCGTACCTTCTTCACCGAATAGGCCCAGCCCCGGCACACCATCACCAGCGGATCCTTGCTCATCGACGCCAGGCCGGTCACAAACGTAGTTGAAGATGGAACGAGTTGGCAGGCACCGAGGACCGTCCTCGCATCCCATCTGCCGACGCACCGCGGCTCCCACGTCATCCGGACGCGCCGCGCCCCAGGCTGCTGAGGCCCAGAACGATCCCCGTCACCGCGACGGCACGGTACGGCGTCGAGCACCCGCTCGACAGCCGCAGTGCGCACGCGGTCCGGCCTCGGCCCGACGAACGGAACCCCGGAACATCGTGACAACTGCATCATTCAGCTCTGCCGCGCCCCTCGCGCGCCGCTCGACCCGGAACACCGACCACCTCACCACGCACCTCCTCGACGTCGCCGACCGACCGGCCGCCGACGCGGGAGGTGACCGCTGATGGGCAAGCACTCCCAGCGGCACTTCGCCGCCTCTCTGCCCGGCCGCTCGTTCAAGCGACGCTCGCCGTTCGCGGTCGCCGCCGCCCTCGCAGCGGTCGCCATCAGCACGACCGCCGGCGCGGCCAGCCTGGTCACGTCGTCGGGCACCTCCGAGGCCGCCTCGACCGCGAGCGCCTCGGCCCCGGCCGTCGCGAGCGTCGCGGGTGCGAGCGCGTCCACCCCTGAGGAGCAGGCCGCGCTCGACGCCGCGAGCACCGAGCTCGTCCGCGCCGAGTTCCTCGCGGGCGAAGGCGCGTCGACCCTCACGCCCGACCAGCTCGCGCAGATCACCACGACCCGCGACCAGCTCCGTCAGCTGGTGAGCTCCGTGACGACCACGGACGCCGGCCAGGCGTCGACCACCGAGGCCGAGCAGGCGTCGTCGGTGGACGCGGCCACGAGCACCACGCTCGACGCGGCCGGCGCCGACGACACGCTCGACGGTCGCGACACGTTCCGCGCGAGCCGCGCGGGTGCCGAGGGTCGCGAGGCCCTCACGACCGACGACACCACCGCGGCGGCCACCGACGAGACCCCGTCGGAGGCCGCTCTCGCGGACGCCGCAGCCGGCGAGACGGCAGCCACCCCGGCTGCCGAGGAGTCCACCGAGACGCCCGTCGAGGCCCCTGCGGAGGCCGCAGACGCGCCGACGACCGCCCAGGTCGTCCCCTCGGTCGCCGAGATCGACGCCGCGACGACGGCCCTGCGCGGGCTGCTCGACGCGACTGCGGTCGCCGTCGCGGTCGAGCCCGCTCCCCCGACGGCCGAGGAGATCGCCGCCCAGCAGGCTGCCGAGCGCGCAGCCCTGGAGCAGCAGCAGGCCGCCGAGCGTGCGGCCATGGCACAGCAGCTCGCCGCCTGGGCCGCCAGCACCGCCGGGTACGCCAACGGGACCATCCCGGCGAACCTCCTGTGCGCACCGAGCTTCGCTCCCGGCGAGCTCGTGCGCTGCGACGCCGCGTACCAGCTCGAGCAGCTCAACAAGGCCTATGTCGCAGCGTTCGGCACGAACATCACGGTGACCTCGTCGTACCGCTCGTACGCCTCCCAGGTCGCCGTGAAGGCCCAGAAGGGCTTCCTCGCGGCGGCCCCGGGGACGTCGAACCACGGCATGGCCCAGGCGCTCGACCTGGGTGGCGGCATCAGCAGCTTCGGCAGCGCGCAGTACAGCTGGATGCGTGCGAACGCCCCGGCGTACGGCTGGGAGAACCCCGAGTGGGCACGCCAGGGCGGCTCCAAGCCCGAGGCCTGGCACTGGGAGTACGGCGTCACGTACTGACCCGCTGCACCGGGCACGGAGTGCACCGGACCGCACCACCTCAGAGCACAGCACCGCCGAGGGCGGGCACCGGACACCGGTGCCCGCCTTCGGCGGTGTCTGTCCTCAGGGAGGCGTCGCCGCGCTCACCCCCAGGTGACCCCGATGAGCAGCATCGTCACGAGGAACCCGGTCACGAGGTTGAGCCAGAGGAAGCGTCGCCAGCCCACGTTGGCACGTTCGCAGTCCGCGTCGCGCACCGACCAGAAGGATGCGACGTTGACCAGGTAGGGCAGCGGGAGCACGGCCGCGAGCCACCCCGGCCACGGGAGGAACGCCAGCAGCACCGCGGCCACCAGGTAGGCGGCCGACGCGACCACCACTGTCCGGTGCGCCCCGATCACGGTCGCGACCGAGCCGATCCCGCCCTCGCGGTCGGCCTGCACGTCCTGCACCGCGCCGAACGCGTGCGACGCGGCACCCCACAGCACGAACGCCGCCAGCACGGGCCACACGGTCCGCGCGCCGAGGTCGGCCCCGACCAGCACGAGCGCGTAGAGGAGCGGTCCCACGAAGTGCATGGCCGAGGTGAGCGAGTCGAGGAAGGGCCGCTCCTTGAAGCGCAGCACGGGGGCGGAGTACGCCACGACGAGGAAGACCACGACGGCGAGCGTCAGGTTCGCGGCCGCGTCGCCCTGGAGCAGCAGCCACGCGAGGAACGGGACGTTCGCCACGGCGCACGCCCACAGGATCCGTCGGTGGGTGCGCCGCGCGGTCGCGGGGTCGGCCAGCGCTCCCTCGATCCCGCCCTTGCGCGGGTTGCGCAGGTCCGAGGCGTAGTCGAACACGTCGTTGACGCCGTACATGAGCAGGTTGTACGGGACGAGGAAGTACAGCGTCCCGACCACGAGCGTGGCGTCGATGCGTCCGCCCGTGGCCACGAGGTACCCGGCGGCGAACGGATAGGCCGTGTTGATCCAGGAGAACGGGCGCGAGGCGGCGACGACCTCCCGCAAGGCGACGAGCGGTCCCGGCGCCTGCCCGGGGCCCACGACGACCCGTGTCACGACTGTCCTCCCGCGTGCCGCCGACGGCGACCGTCACCCACCCAGGTCCACACCGCAGGCAGCAGCAGGACCGCGACCAAGGGGTAGGCGAAGTCCTCGAGCGGGGCACCCACGAGGTAGACGCCCAGGATCTTGTCCGGCGCGTAGGTGTAGAGCCCCACGGCGATCATGATCGTGTCGAACACGAGCGTGAGGACGACCATGACCGCGGCCGTCCACAGGAGCGGCCCGGCGCGGTGCCGGCGCAGGGTCCATCCGGTGACCGTCGCGACGAGCACGAGCACGACGACGTTGAGGACGATGTTGGTCATGCTCGGCCCCCTGTCGTCGCGCCGTCCGAGGGCTCGGCGGCGCCGTCCGCCCCTGCGCCCGTCGGCCGCGGCGTGGCGGCCGTCCCGGTCGCCCCGGGTCGCCGGTGGCCCCGCCCACGCACCCGCAGGTCGAGGAACCGCCACACCAGCAGCGTGTTGTAGCAGAGCAGCGTCAGGAACACGGCTTCTTCGACAGGCAGCTCGGGCGCGAGCTGGAGCCCCGTCATGTGGGGCGAGTCGCCTCGCGCGAAGATCCCGAGCGCGAGGCCCGCGACGTCCCACGCGAGGAAGAACAGCACACCGACCACGAGCGTGATCGCAGTCCTGGCGGGGTCGGCCCAGAACGCGAGGCGGAACCGGCGGTCGAGCACCGCGAGCCCGCCGAGCGAGACCGCGAGCGCCCCGAGGTACGCGAACCCGATCATGCGGCACCGCCCCGCAACCGGTCCGGACGTCGGCTCGCCGCGAGGAAGCCACGGCGCAGCGGCGTCGGCAGCGGCCGGGACGAGGTCTCGCCGAGGAGCCGCTTGGCGACGAGCTCGGCGCTGATGAGGCACATGGGCAGCCCGACGCCGGGAGCCGTGCCGGCTCCCGCGTAGTACAGGTTGGAGACCGTTCGTGAGGCACCGGCCGGCCGGAACATCGCGCTCTGCGCGAGCGTGTGCTCCATGCCCAGGGCCGTCCCGCGCCAGGACGAGAACTCGGTCGCGAAGTGCGCGGGTCCCAGCACCGTGCGCGTCACGACCCGGCCACGCAGGTCGTCGATCCCGGCCCAGGCGCCGACCTGGTCGAGATACCCGTCGGCGAGCTCCTCGAGCGCGGCCTGCGACGCGGCGGACGCTCCGAGGGCAGGGTCCGCCGGGAACGGCACCAGGACGAAGAGGTTCTCGTGGCCGGGTGGTGCCGCCGGGTGGTCGAGGCTCGCGTCGTCGGTCGCCGAGGTCCGCGAGACGTAGAGCGAGGCGGGGACGGGCACGCGGAGCGAGCGCACGTCGCTCGAGGCCCCCTGCCCCAGGACGTCCTCGAAGTTGCCGCGCCAGTCCTCGGTGAAGAACAACGAGTGGTGCGCCAGCTCGGGCAGCTCGCCGCGCACGCCCGCGAGCACGAGCAGCGCCGAGATGCCGGGCCCCCGGTCCTCCCACGACTCGGCCGGCAGGTCGGCGTACGCGTCGGGCAGCAGCGCCGTCTGCGTGTGGTGCAGGTCCGCCCCCGACACCACGACGTCCGCGGGGACGACCTCGCCGTCGCTCAGCCGTACCCCGGTCGCGACGCCTCGCGCGCGCCGCCGGGACCTGCCGGTCCGCGCCCGGGGCGAGGCTCCGGCGTCGGGCCCTGCGGGGGCGACCTCGATCCCGACGACGTCGCTCCCCGTGCGGATCGTCACGCCCTCGGAGCGGGCCAGCTTCTCCATGGCCTCGACGATCGTGTACATGCCGCCGCGCGGGAACCGGACGCCCTCGACGAGGTCGAGGTGGCTCATGAGCGAGTACAGCGCGGGCACGCGGTAGGGCGACGAGCCGAGGAAGACCGCGTGGTAGCCCAGGACCTGGCGCAGGCGCGGGTCCTCCACCCGTCGCTCGACGCGGTCGGCGAGCGAGCGTCCGAGGAGGGCCGCGAGGCGCGGGAGGCGCCTCAGCACCGAGCCGTCGATCGCGCGGTCGGGCCGCTCGAAGGTCGTGTAGAGGAAGTGGTCGAGCGCCAGCCGGTAGGCCTCGCTCGACTCCGCGGCGTACGCGCGCACGCGTTCTCCGTCGCCCGGCGAGAGCGCGTCGAAGCGTGCCCAGTTGGACTCCGCGTCGCGCGTGACGTCGAGGACGGTCCGTGCGCGGGTGGCGTCAGCCTGCTCGGAGGACGGGGACCCTTCGAAGAAGACGCGGTACGACGGGTCGAGCGGCACCAGGTCCAGGTGGTCCTCGACGCGCTCGCCCAGGAGCGCGAACCAGTGCTCGAACACCTCGGGCATGAAGTACCAGGAGGGGCCCGTGTCGAACCGGAACCCGTCGAGGTCGAGCGTCCCGGCGCGCCCGCCGACGCGCTCGTGCCGTTCGAGGAGGGTCACGCGTGCGCCGCCGCGGGCGAGGAGCGCGGCCGTGGCCAGGCCGCCGATCCCCCCGCCCACGACCACGACGTGCGGCATCTCGGGCGGTGCGTCGGTCACGGGGCTCCTCGGGTCGTCGAGCGTGCGGTCGGTGCGGCGGTCAAGGGGAGAGGGACGTCTCGTCGCAGGGTCTCACGGGCGACCGCACGGGCCGCGACGACGAGCTTGACCGGGTCGGAGACACGGACCCGGGCGCGCAGCAGGTCCTCGGGCCGCGTCGAGGCAAGCCTGCCCAGCAGGGTGTCGTAGAGCGCGAGGGTCGCCGCGACGGCCATCCGGGCACGGCGCGGCAGCGACGGGAGTGCGGCGCGGGCCGCGTCGAGGTCGCTCCCGATCTCCGCGAGGATCGCGTCGACGTCCTCCTGCGTGAGGTCCGCGGGGGTGATCCCGGGGAAGTAGCTGCGGCCCAGGTCCTCGTGGTCCGCGCGCAGGTCGCGCAGGAAGTTGATCTTCTGGAACGCGGCGCCCAGGCCGCGCGCACCGTGCACGACGGCGTCGCTCGCCCGCACGACCGGGTCACCCGGGCGTCGCCCGGCATTGAGGAAGACCGCGAGGCACATGAGTCCGACGACCTCGGCCGAGCCGTAGACGTACTGCTCGTAGCTGGCCTTGTCGTGGACCTGGACCGTCAGGTCCATGCGCATCGAGGCGAAGAACGGGTCGATCTCGGGGTGCCCGATCCCCGTGCGCCGTGCCGTGCGCGCGAACGAGTGCACCACCAGGTTGGTCGAGTAGCCGCTCGCGAGGGCGCGGGCGGTCTCCTCCTCGAGACCGGTCAGGAGCTCGTCGGCCCCCTCTCCACGGCGGGTGTCGACGACCTCGTCGGCCACCCGGACCAGGCCGTAGACCGCGTCGATGTCGCGGCGAGCGGCACTGCCGAGCAGCCTGGAGCCCAGCCCGAACGACGTCGAGTACCCCGTGAGGACCGCCCGGCTCGCGCGGGCGGCAGTACGGTCGTACAGCATCTGCGACACGTGGGCCTCCCCGGTGATCGTGACGCCCTTCCCGACCCCTCGCACCTCAGACCGCCCTGTCGGCGAACGAGTCGGCCAGGTCGAGCAGGTACCGCCCCAGGGGGGCGGGCAGCTCGACGGCCGCAGCCCGCGCCTCGTCCAGGTGGTGCGCCACGCTCGCCCGGACGGCGTCGGGGGCCGCGGTGCGGCGCATGACGTCCCGCACGACGGCGGCTCCCGCCTCGGTGAGGTCGGCCCGCCCCACGTGCTGGTCGAGCAGAGCGACGTCTGCCGGCTCGGCATGCCGGTAGGCGCTCGCCAGGAGCAGCGTGCGCTTGCCCTCGCGCAGGTCGGAGAGAGCCGACTTCCCCGTGACCCGCGGGTCGCCGAAGACCCCGAGCAGGTCGTCGACCAGCTGGAACGCGACGCCCAGTGCTCGGCCGTAGGTCTCGAGGCTCGCGCGGGACGCCGCGTCGGCGCCCGCGAGGATCGCCCCGCAGACCAACGGCACGACGCACGTGTAGGTCGCCGTCTTGAGCTCGGCCACGAGCGCGGGGTCCACGTCCCCCGGCGCCAGCAGCGGGCCCGAGACGTCCAGGACCTCGCCCGCGACGGCGACCTGGACCGCGCGCACGAGCTGTCGGGTCACCGCGAGCCTCTCGCCGGGGGCCGCCGTGGAGCTCAGGACGAGCTCGAACGCGCCGGCGATCGCCAGGTCGCCCCCGAGCAGCGCGGCGGCCTGGACGTGGACGTCGGCGCGAGAGCCGTCGGTCCCCGCGGCAGCGAGCCGGGACCGGGTCGCCCCGGCGAGGTTCGATCGACCACGCCGGGTCTCGTCGTGGTCCAGCAGGTCGTCGTGCACGAGCATCGCGGTGTGCAGCAGCTCCTGGGCCGCGGCGACGGGGGCCACCGCGCCGAGGTCTCGTCCGCCGAGCCCGAGGTAGGCCGCGAGCGTGAGCCGGGGCCGCACGAGCTTTCCGCCCACCTGGTCCGCGAGGTCGGTCCAGAGGTCGACGACCGGCCGCCCGCCGGTCGCGGCGCGCGCTGCTCCCTGGGCGAGGTGATCGTGGAGCACTGCTCGCGTGGCGGCGAGCGCCTCGTCGAGATGGAGGGCGAACGTGTCGTCGGTGAGCGGTCCGCGGTCGCGAGCGCGTGCGCCCTCTGGTGGCTCCACGACGGCAGCCCCTGGTCCGTGCGGGGACGTCCCGGACGCCGACCGTTCGGCGACGTCGTCGATGGTCGTGCTGGTTCCGGACATGGCCCACCCCTCGATTCCTCAGCGGACTGAGTATTTTGCTCAGCATACTGAGGATTCGAGTCCATGTCAGCGCCGTACGCCGAAGGGGCCCCCTCGCACGGTGCGAGGGGGCCCCTTCGGGAAGTGCCCGAGACGGCTCGGGCTGCTCAGACGTCGATGCGCCGCGGCCCGGCCTGCCAGGCCTCCCAGGCCGAGGAGATGATCTGCTCGAGCCCCTGGGTGCCGGTCCAGCCGAGGACCTTGTTGATGCGCTCGGGGGACGCGACGAGCTGGGGCGGGTCGCCCGCGCGGCGCGGGAGGATCTCCGGGGTCACGTCCAGGCCGGAGACCTTGCCGATCTCGTCGATGACCTCGCGGACCGAGGAGCCCGTGCCGGTGCCAACGTTGAAGACGTCGTACGCCCGCTCGTCCTCGTCCAGGTAGCCCAGTGCAGCGAGGTGCGCCTCGGCGAGGTCCAGGACGTGGATGTAGTCGCGGATGCAGGTGCCGTCCGGCGTGGGGTAGTCGTCGCCGAAGATCTTGGGCTGCTCGCCCCGCTCGAGGCGGTCGAGGACCATGGGGACGAGGTTGAGGACCGCGGGGTCGCCCAGGTCCGGCCAGCCGGCGCCGGCGACGTTGAAGTAGCGCAGCGCGACGAACCGCAGACCCCACGAGCGGCTCGCCGCCCGGCCGAGCCACTCCCCGATGAGCTTGGTCTCGCCGTAGGGGTTGATCGGCTCGGCGTGCAGCTTCTCCTCGACCATCGAGACCGAGGGCATGCCGTAGGTCGCCGCGGAGGACGAAAACACGAGGCGGTCCACACCGGCGGCCTCCATCGCGGTCACGAGGTTCGTGAAGCCGCCGACGTTCTGCTGGTAGTACCAGGCGGGCTTCTCGACGGACTCACCGACCTGCTTGCGGGCCGCGAAGTGCACCACGGCCGTGACCTCGTGCTCCGTCAGGGTCTGGGTCAGGACCTCGACCGCCTCCGGGCCGGACACGTCCAGCCGCACGAGCGGCGCACCCCCGATGCGACCCTCCTGCCCCGTGCTCAGGTCGTCGACCACGACGACCTTCTCCCCTCGCTGCTGCAGCAGGCGCACCACGTGCGCACCGATGTATCCCGCTCCGCCGGTCACCAGAATCGTCATGGGGGCAGCCTAGTTGCTCGGCCTCGAGCTCCGGGGTGCCCGGCCACCAGCGAGACGCGGAGGGCTCACAGGTGGACCGAGGACTCGGTCTCCTGCATCTCGGGAGGCTCGATCTGGAACGTGCAGTGGTCGACGTCGAAGTGCCCGCCCAGGCACTCCTTGAGCCGCTGGAGCACCGCTGTCCCCTCGCCACGCTCGAGCCGTTCGGCCTCGACGACGACGTGGGCCGACATGACCGGGACCCCCGACGTGATGGTCCAGGCGTGCAGGTCGTGGACCCCGACGACCCCGGGGATGCCCTCGATGTGCGTCCGGACCTTCTCGAGGTCGACCCCCGCGGGCGTCGACTCGAGGAGCACCGCGGCGACCTCGCGCAGGAGCATCAGCGCGCGGGGCAGGATCATGATGCCGATCGCGACCGAGGCCAGGCCGTCGGCCCACGCGAAGCCGAGCGCGACGAGCACCCCGGCGACGATCACCGCGATCGAGCCCAGGAGGTCTCCGAGCACCTCGAGGTAGGCGCCACGCACGTTGAGGCTCTCACCCTGACCGGCCGACAGGAGGCGGAGACCGACCACGTTCGCGACGAGCCCGACGACCGCCACCCCGATCATCAGGCCGGCCTCGACGTGCGGGTCGGGTGCACGGACACGCGAGACGCCCTCGACGATCGCGAGCACCGCGACGACCCCGAGTATCAGCGCGTTGGTCATGGCCGCGAGGATCTCGGCGCGCTGCCACCCGAAGGTCCGGGTCGCCGAGGCGGGGCGCGTCGCGAGCCAGCTCGCGAACAGGGCGATCCCGATCCCGGTCGCGTCGGTCAGCATGTGCCCCGCGTCCGCGAGGAGCGCGAGCGATCCCGAGACCAGGGCACCCACGACCTCGAGGGCCATGACGCCGAGCGTGATGGCCAGGACGATCACGAGCCGACGGCGGTGCGCGCCCGTCGCGGTCGCCGCGCCGTGCGAGTGCGAGTGGGAGTGACCGCTCACCGTGCACCGCCTCTCGTCGCCTCGACGACACGCTCGGCGTCGGCCAGGATGTGCGCGACCTCGGGCCGCGCGAGCCGGTACCAGGAGGACCGCCCTTCGCGGCGAACGTCGACCAGACCGGCGTCGCGGAGGGTCGCGAGGTGGACCGACACGGTCGACTGCGCGAGCCCGAGCTCGCTCGTCAGGTCCACGACGCGGTGCTCTGCGCGCGCCAGGAGATGGACCATCGAAAGGCGGTGGGGTTCGGCGAGGGCGTGCAGTAGGCGGGCGACAGCCGCGTGGTCGTGCCCGACGGCCGGCGGCTCGCAGGCCTGCGCGGGATGCTCGGCGACCGGCGCACCGTCCGCGTCGATCGGCTCCACGCCCGCTGCGGTCGCTGCCGCGCTCCGCGAGCGGACGTGCGTCCGGGGCGTCGCCTCACGTCTCATCGTCATGTGCCGATGTTATCGCCGATCGACGATGAATGAAAGCCCTGGTGCCGACGGCGCGGGCACCGGCCCGTCAGGACCAGCCCAGCTCGTGCAGGCGGTCGTCGTCGATGCCGAAGTGGTGGGCGATCTCGTGCACGACCGTGACGACGACCTCCTCGACGACCTCCTCGCGGGTCTCGCAGATCGCGAGCGTGGGACGCCGGTAGATCGTGATCCGGTCCGGAAGAGCGCCCGCGGCCCACATGAGGTCACGCTCGGTGAGGGGCACCCCCTCGTAGAGGCCGAGGAGCTCGGGGTCGTCGTCGGGGGCGTCGTCCTCGACGAGCACCACGACGTTGTCCATCTGCTCGGCCAGCTCCTCCGGGATCTCGTCGAGCGCATCGCGCACCGCGTCCTCGAAGTCCTCGCGCGTCATCTCCACCACAGGCACCATCCTCCCCCGCGGCCAGGCGCGACGCCCCCACCGACGCCGGCCACGAGGCGAGATCGGACGCCCGCAGCCCCGAGATCATGCCGTTTTGCACCGCGCCCCCAGTTCCCCGTATGCTGACGGAGGTCTCTCGGCGACTCGTGCCCCGTAGGCGGTACGGGTTGTCCAGGAAACTAGGCCCCCATCGTTTAGCGGCCTAGGACGCCGCCCTTTCACGGCGGTAGCACGGGTTCGAATCCCGTTGGGGGTACTCGGAAAGATCCGATTAACGGATCGGCCCGGAAGTGAGATACGATTCTCGAGGTTCGAACGGCAAAGGCCGGGAGAAACTCACGCAAGGCCCTGTAGCGCAGTTGGTTAGCGCGCCGCCCTGTCACGGCGGAGGTCGCGGGTTCAAGTCCCGTCAGGGTCGCTCGACAGCGGCTGCCCGGTCATCATGACCGGGCTTTCGTGTCAAGGCTCTGTAGCTCAGTTGGTAGAGCGTTCGACTGAAAATCGAAAGGTCACCGGATCGACGCCGGTCGGAGCCACTTCCACGAAGCCCCATCTCGTTCACACGAGGTGGGGCTTCGTCGTTCCCCAGACCCCTTTCACGACACTCCGGTGCCGTCGATCGGTCGCGGACAGGACGATCCGCGCGAACCACGCGACGGCGGCGGGCGCGCCGAGCACACCGAACTCCTGCTCGCACCCCCGGCGCGCGGAATTGCCCTGGACGCCGTTGACCGGTTGAGTGGGACATGAAGAACGACTCTTCGAGCCGCAGGCATCCCCTGCGTGCACGGGCGCTCCGACCGGACGCGCCAGGAAGGTGAGCACCATGAGCGACTGGGACGACGGGCAGACGCCTCCCCCGAACCCGAAGCCCTCGATCGGCAAGCTCGTCGAGCAGATGTCGGAGCAGGCCACCCGCCTGGTCCGCACGGAGATAGCGCTCGCCAAGAAGGAGCTGACGACCAAGGCCGCCCGATCAGGCATCGGGATCGGGATGTTCGTCGTCGCCGGCGTCCTGTCCCTGTACGCGCTCGGCTTCCTCCTCCACTCGGCCATGGTCGGCCTCGCGCACGCCGTCCCGCTGTGGCTCGCCGCGCTGATCGTCGGCGTCGTCCTGCTCCTCGTCGCCGGCTTCCTGGCCCTCGTGGGCAAGAAGCAGCTGACCAAGGGCATGCCGCCGACCCCCGAGTCGACCATCGCCAACCTCAAGGAAGACGTCGCCACCGTCAAGGAAGGACTGCGCCCGTGAGCACCGAACCGACCCAGAGCGAGCTGGAAGCCGAGATCGCACGGACCCGGGCCGAGCTCGCGAGCACGATCGACGAGCTCACGACGCGACTCGACCCGCGCACACAGGCCGCGAACGTCGCGCACCAGACCAAGCAGGCGGCAGCAGACACCGGGAGCTTCTTCACGGGCGGCGGGCTGCCCGAGCACGACCCGGCGCGTGCGCGCAACGTGAAGATCCTCGTCACCGGGACCATCGCGACCGTCGCCCTGGTCGTCGCCGCGATCCTCCGCAAGAGGTCCTGACGGGCCCCGGACACGAACGAGCCCGGCGCCGGTGGCGCCGGGCTGTCGGCTGGTCGAAGTGGAAGAGGCTGCGGACGCGACGGGGAGCACCGGGAAACGGGTCCCGGAGCTCCTCAACGGACCGACAGCGTGGGCTGGGCGCAGGAGTGTCCACCGCGCCGTCGGTCAGCCCTTGTCGACGCCCTCGGCGTTCTCGCTCGCGGCACCGAGCAGCGCGCGAACCTCGGACTCGCGGTAGCGCCGATGCCCCCCGAGGGTCCGGATCGACGACAGCTTGCCGGCCTTGGCCCAGCGAGTGACGGTCTTGGGATCGACGCGGAACAGGCTCGCGACCTCGGCCGGTGTGAGCAGAACTTCGGACTCTCCATGGACGGACATCACTGCACCTCCTCCTAGCGACTGGCTGGTCCGACGGTGACGTCGGAACGCGACGACAGCACTGCGCTAGCCCCTCTATTGTCGCAGCATGACGATTTTGGGCGACTTGGCAGACAGGGTGAATTAGACGGGGTATGGCCGGTACAGGTGTTTCGGTCCCGCCGCGGACCGTCCCGACCGACGCTCCGCGGGGCGCCGGGACACTCCCGGAACACCTTCGGGCAACCCTCGCGAGCCCTGCTCGTCCGGGCCCGCCGGGGGCGTGAGGCACCCTCGCGGCCACGTCGTTGTGTGGAGACAGTGTGACAAGGCACCCGTTCGGAGCATCCGAGTGGCTGGAATGTATCCCGAGCATGTACCGTTGGACTCTGAACAGACGAAACAACACCCCGGGGCCGCACGTCTGAGTACGTTGCCGCCCCGCTTCTACGTTGAGGGGGTCGGAGCCATGGGCCGCGGCCGTCAGAAGGCTAAGCAGACCAAGGTCGCTCGTGCGCTGAAGTACTACAGCCCCGAGACGAACTATCAAGCTCTCGAACAAGAGCTCACCGGTCATAGCCACACGGATCTCGCGACAGATCCTCGCTACGGAGCGAGGTCTTCCGAGGACAACAACGGAGACTACGACCAGCCGTTCGCCGGCTGGTCCGACGACCGCTGACACGATCTCGACCCCCTGCGACCAGCAGGCCCCAGGGGACCGCAGATCGGTATGATCGCGAGTTCGTCAGTCGACCGACCGACCCGCGAGGCGTTCCCCGTACGACGAAGGCGCGTCCTTCTCCCCCAGGCTCCAGGGCCAGAGGGAGAAGGACGCGCCTTCGTCGTCACCGCGCTCAGTTGCGGTAGTCACCCGTCAGGCGCACGGCGCCGGCGTGGACTCCCTTGGTTCCCACGACGAGGTCCTCGCCGAGCGAGGAGGCCGTGGTCGACTCGTCGAGGGCGCTGACCGTCCCCAGGACCCAGGCCGGAAGGCCCAGCTCGGCGCACCGGGCGAGCGCCGCGTCGGCACCGTCCGCTCCGACGATCGCGACCATGCCCACGCCCAGGTTGAGCGTGTTCTCGAGGTCGCGACGCGGCACGTTGCCCAGGTCGCGCACCACGGTGAAGACCGGCGGGACGTCCCACGAGCCGCGGTCCACGGTGCCGACGAGGCCTGCCGGCAGGACGCGGGCGAGGTTCGCCGCGAGCCCGCCACCCGTGACGTGCGTGAACGCGTGAACCTGCGCGGCGTCGTCGTGCGCCAGGGCGAGGCAGTCGCTCGCGTAGACGCGCGTGGGTTCGAGGAGCTCCTCGCCCAGCGTGCGGCCGAACTCCTCGACCTCGCGGTCCAGCTCCCAGCCCGCGTGCTTGACGACCGCACGCACCAGCGAGTAGCCGTTCGAGTGCAGGCCGGACGAACCCAGCGCGATGAGGACGTCGCCCTCTCGGACGCGCTCGGGGCCGAGCAGGCGGTCCGCCTCGACGACCCCGGTGGCTGCGCCCGCGACGTCGTACTCGTCCTCGCCCAGGAGGCCCGGGTGCTCGGCGGTCTCGCCGCCGACGAGCGCCGTGCCGGCGACCTCGCACGCGGCCGCGATGCCGCGGACGATGCCCGCGATGCGCTCCGGTACCACCTTGCCGCACGCGATGTAGTCCGTCATGAACAGCGGCTTGGCGCCCACCACGACGATGTCGTCGACGACCATGCCGACCAGGTCGAAGCCGATCGTGTCGTGGATGTCCAGAGCCTGCGCGATCGCGACCTTGGTGCCCACGCCGTCGGTCGACGTCGCGAGCAGCGGCTTGGTGTAGGTCGCGACCTCGCTGAAGTCGTAGAGCCCGGCGAAACCGCCCACTCCTCCGAGGACCTGGGGGCCGTGCGTGCGTCGCACGGCGTCCTTCATCAGCTCGACGGCCTTGTCGCCCGCCTCGGTGTCGACACCGGCTGCGGCGTACGTGAGACCTTCAGACACGAATGAACTCCTGGTGGTTGCGGCGCGCCCGGTGTCCGGGCGGTGCGTCGTACGGGGTCAGGGATGGTCGAGGGCGGTCCCGCCGCCCACTCCCACGGAGAGCGAGCGCAGACCGTCCTCCGGTGCACCGAGTGGGAGCTCGGCCTGCTCGAGGAGGTGCTTGCCCAGCTGGTCGTCCGGGGGCAGCTCGATGGGGTACTTCCCGGTGAAGCAGGCGGTGCACAGCTGCGACGCCGACTGCTCGGTCGCCGCGATCATGCCCTCCTCCGAGATGTAGCCGAGGGTGTCCGCGCCCAGGGAGGCGCCGACCTCGTCCGGGGACAGGCCGTTCGCGATGAGCTCGGCGCGGGACGCGAAGTCGATCCCGTAGAAGCAGGGCCACTTGACGGGCGGGGAGCTGATCCGGACGTGGACCTCGGCCGCCCCGGCCTCGCGGAGCATGCGGATCAGTGCGCGCTGCGTGTTGCCGCGGACGATCGAGTCGTCCACGACGACCAGGCGCTTGCCACGGATCACGTCGCGCAGCGGGTTGAGCTTGAGCCGGATGCCGAGCTGGCGCAGGGTGTCCGAGGGCTGGATGAAGGTGCGTCCGACGTAGGCGTTCTTGGTCAGGCCCTGCCCGAACGGGATGCCCGACTCCTGCGCGTACCCGACCGCGGCAGGGGTCCCGGACTCGGGGACGGGGATCACGAGGTCCGCCTCGATGCCGTGCTCGCGGGCCAGCTGGCGCCCCATCTCGACACGCGCTGCATGGACCGAGCGGCCGTTGATCGAGGTGTCCGGGCGTGCGAGGTAGACGTACTCGAAGACGCAGCCGGCGCGCTCGACCGGCGCGAAGCGCTGCGAACGCAGGCCGTCCCCGTCGATCGCGATGAGCTCGCCGGGCTCGACCTCCCGGACGAACGAGGCGCCCACGATGTCGAGCGCCGGGGTCTCGCTCGCGACGACCCAGCCGCGCTCGAGGCGTCCGAGCACGAGCGGGCGCACGCCCTGCGGGTCACGCGCCGCGTAGAGCGTCTTCTCGTCCATGAAGACGAGGCTGAAGGCACCGCGCAGACGAGGGAGGACCTCCATCGCGGTGTCCTCGAGAGAGTGGTCGTCGTCGCCCGCGAGCAGCGCGGTGATGAGCGCCGTGTCGGTCGTGTTGCCACGCGCGAGCTCGCCCCGGCGCTGGGCGCCGTAGCGCTCGGCGACGAGGTTCACGAGCTCGGCCGAGTTGGTCAGGTTGCCGTTGTGGCCCAGGGCGACGGTCCCGGCGGACGTCGCGCCGAGCGTCGGCTGGGCGTTCTCCCAGGTCACCCCACCCGTGGTGGAGTACCGGCAGTGCCCGACGGCGATGTGTCCGGTCAGGGCGTTCAGCGCACGCTCGTCGAAGACCTGGGAGACGAGTCCCATGTCCTTGTAGACGAGGATCTGCTCACCATTGCTGGTCGCGATCCCGGCTGATTCCTGACCGCGGTGCTGCAACGAGTACAGACCGAAGTAGGCAAGCTTGGCGACCTCTTCGCCGGGCGCCCAGACACCGAAGACGCCGCAAGCGTCCTGGGGGCCTTTCTCGCCGGGCATGAGGTCGTGGTTAAGAAGTCCATCTCCGCGGGGGGCCACGGCTCCAGTCTCCCATACGGTCGCCGTTCGCCAGAAGCCGCGATCGAGAGATGGACCGGTCGCCCCGAGGAGGCCTCGCCCCTGTACGGGCAGCGCCGTGGTCGCTACCCTCGCGCAGTGACCGACTCCCCCGAAGGCTCCCCCGGCAGGACGATCGCGCTGCTCGGGCGACGCGTCCCGACGAGCACGCTCCGGCTCGTCGAACCCGCGCCGAGCCGCGCACAGGTCCTCGCCGACGGCCTGCTGACGATCTCGAGGACCGTCCTGTACTCGGCCGGCCTCGGTTTCCTGGTCCTCCTCGGCACCTGGCTCACGCTCGAGGAGGGGTTCCCGGACGTCTGGCGAGACCTGCACCTCGACCCGGTCAGCCGGGCCTCGATCATCTACGTGTGCGCGGTCCCCGCCGCGGGCGGCGTCCTGTACGCCCTGTCGAGCGCCACGTCACGCACACTCCTCGGGCGCAGGCTCGACGCGCTCGCCGGCACGGCTCCCGAGCACGTGCCGGTGGGCACGGTGCGGGCCCGCGCGCTGGCCGACGACGCCAGCCCCACGACACCTCTCGTCGGTTTGTGCGTCGCCCTCCTGGTCGCCGTCGGGGTAGCCGTCCTCCTGGTGGCGCCCGTGATGATCTTCGCGAGCGACATGGTGGCGGTCGGGCTCACCGTCCTCGCCGGTTCGGCTCTCCTGACCGTGCTCGTCGGGTTCGCTCTGTCCGGGCTGAGAGGCCGAGGCCGGCGGGCGTGGACGGCCCTGACCGACCGGCCACGGCAGGCCTGGAACGACGAGGTCGTCCGGAGCGCCGTGCGCACCGAGAAGCGTCTCCGCCCGGCCGACGAGCGGACGATCGGCCTCGGCAGGCTGCACCGCCTGGCGGCCAGGGCCCAGAAGCCGCTGACCGTCGTCGGCGGCGTCCTGCTCGGGGCGGGACCGGTCGTGGGGATCGTCGCGGTCTACCTCCGCAAGCCGGGCAAGAACGCCGACACCCGGTACTTCGACGAGGCGGGGGAGGCGGCGATCGACGTGCTCATCACGTCAGGGGCCGTGCTCGCGCTGGCGGGGTCGGCGGTCCTCCTGCTCGCCCTCGTGGCGACCACCGTCGTGAGGGTCCGCGAACGCCGCGCGCTGCGCAGACATGCGCTGGCCGACGGCGCGGGCACGTGGCGGCCCGACGACGCGCTCGTCCGGCGGGCCCTCGACGGACCGCCCCTGCTCTGGGCAGGAGGTGTCCTGGTCCTCGGGCTCGCGACCGTCGTCGTCCCGGCGGTCCTGGCAGTGCTCCAGGTCACGGTGGATCCCTCGCACCCGCTGGCCGCGTACCGCAGGGCGGTCGAGGTCGCGGGGGCGGTGTCCGGAGCGGTCGCGCTCCTCGGAGCTGCCGCAGTGGTCGCCGGCATGCCGGCGGGGGTCCGGTTCCGTCAGCTGGTCCGCCAGACGTGGCATCCCGGGGACGATCCCGCACCGGTGGTCGCCGGCTCGTGACGCGGACGGCCTGCCCGCCGGGGCAGTCCGCCCACGAGGAGATCACCGGTCGAGCATGACGGCAGGCCCGAGTTCTCGACGAGCCGCCGCGGTCACGACGTCGAGGACGTCAGCGGCGCAGGCTGCGCTTGTCGGCCCAGATCGCGAGCGCGCCCGCGACGAGCGTCGTGAGCGTGGTCGTCCCCAGCACGATCACGCTGAGGTAGACACCGGGCTTGAGGACACCGCTCGCCGCGGGGGACACGAGCCACGAGATGCCGATCGCCAGGCCGAGCACGATCCCTGCCAGGGCGCCGGTCAGGAAGAAGGCCTTGTAGCGCGGAGCGCGTCGGACGGTCGTCGGGTCGATGACCGACTCGATCTCGACCTCGTCGCCACGGAGGCCCTCGTTCGCGTCGTCGCGCGGTGCGCCGACCGCTTCCGGGTCGGTACGGCCCGCGGCGCCGGTCGAGCCGGCCTCCGGAGTCGAAGCGGCGTCGAGGCCGGTCGGGGTCTCGTTCACGTCGGGGTCGGGGGTGCTCGTGCTCACGCGCCGACAGTACCCCGTCCCACTGGGAATCCCCTGTGCCGGCCACCCGTCCTGGCGACGGCGCGGACCGCTCCCGCTCTCCGGGGTGGGCACCGCACCGGCGCGTCTCGCACCCGGGTGCGAGACGCCGTCGGGCCTGCTCCCCTGGCGACCAGGAGAACAGGCCCGACGACTTTCAGACCGTCATGCGCGCTGCATCAGCCGCACGTGACCGCCGGGTAGGCCAGGTCGTAGGTCTCGTAGAAGCCCTGACCGTCCTGCCACTTGTACGCCGCGACCCGGACCGTGCCCGCAGGCACCGACGTCGCACGGCTGTTGAACGACTGCGCCGCGATCTTGCCCGGGAGAAGCTTGGTGAACTTCTTCTCGCCGAACGCGGTCGTGTAACGCACGTCGATCGGGAGCGACTCGCCGTTCACGCCCTTGACCGACAGCTGGACGCGACCCGCGACGCACTGGGTCGTGGCCGTGAGGCCGTCCATGACGACGTCGGGCAGGTCTGCGCCCTCGACCGTCAGGGCCAGCCGCGTGACCGTCCCGCTCGGAGCGGCGACGACGTACACGCCGTACTCGCCCCCCGCGGTCTCCGCCGGGACCGGCACCTCGAGGCTCGCCGCCCCGTTCGTGACCGTGCCCGTGGCGACCGGCGTGCCCGGGTTCGCCGCGTCGAACGCCGTGCCCGCGGGCACGAGGTACGCCGAGACGCCCGTGTTGAGCGGGCTGCCGAGCGACGTGAGGTTCAGGCGCGAGACCTTGGCCGTCACGGACTCGCCTGCGGTGACCGTCCCCAGACCGTCCGCGACCACGCTGCGACGAGCGAAGTCAGGGCTGAGGTTCGGGTGGGTCTGCAGGTAGGAGATCCACGCGTCGCGGTCGATCAGACCCGAGTCACGGGCGTCCGTGCCCTGCGCGAAGACCCGGAAGTTGTCACCACCCGTGGCGAGGAACGAGAACGTCGCGACCCGGTACGTCTTGGCCGGGTCGAGCGGCTCGCCGTTGACGAGGACCGAGGTGACGTTGTCGCCGGGGGTGGCGTTCACGTCGGTCGTCTTGACCGTGTACTTGACGTTGTCCGACAGGCCGAGGGCCAGGAACGGGCGCGACGGGCGCGTGCCGTCCGGGTTGGTCTGCCACTGCTGCTCGAGCATCGTCTCGACCTGCGCACCCGTGAGGGACACGGTCCACAGGTTGTTGACGAACGGCAGGACCGCGTTGGCCTCGGCGTAGGTGATCACGCCGTCGTCGCCGTAGAACAGCTCGTTGCGCAGGCCACCCGCGTTGACGACACCGAAGTCGGCGCCGCCACGGGCCGGGTCGGCCAGCGTGTCGAGCAGCGAGGTCGCCACGAGGTTGCCGAGGGTCGACTCCGAGGCACGGTCGTCACGACCCGTGGACGGGAGCGGGCCCGAGCCCTTGTACTTGCCGTCGACGTACGAGCCGCCCAGGAAGGCGGTCGTGATGTCCGCGGTGACCGAGCCGACGCGCTGGGCACCGATGACCTCGGCCTGCGCGAGCGCCGCGTCCACGATCGTCTTGACCTCGGCCACGCGCGGGTACGCCGCGACGAGCTCCGGGGCGGGCGTCGTGGTGCGCTTGACGTTCGCGACCGAGTAGTCCGTGACCTCGTCGGTCGCGGTGTCGAACGTCAGGCTCACGTGCCCGATGTTCTCGCCGTAGCTCCCGGTCTGCAGGACGGGACGGGTCTTGTCGGTGCCGGGGATCGGCGCCTCCCACGCGTACTGCTTGTGGGTGTGGCCCGTGAAGATCGCCGCGACGCGCGCGTCCGTGTCGTTGACGATCTGCTCGAACGCGCCCTGGTGGGCGAGCTCCTGCTCGAGCGACGAGCCGTCCGGCGTGCCGGCGCTCGCGCCCTCGTGGTACAGCGCGACCAGGAGGTCGGCCTCACCGTTCGCCGTGTCGCCGTCGCGCAGCTGCGCGGCGACACGGTTCACGGCCTCGACCGGGTCGCCGAACGAGAGGTCCGCGATCCCGGACGGGGTCACGAGCGTCGGGGTCTCCTCGGTGACGGCGCCGATGACGCCGACCTTGACGCCGTCGACGTCGATCACCGCGTACTCCGGCAGGACCGGGTTGGTGGTGTCCTTGGCGTAGACGTTGGCACCCAGGTAGGACCAGTCGGACGCGTCGGTGACGCGCCCGGCCAGGTCGCTGAAGCCCTTGTCGAACTCGTGGTTGCCCACCGCGGAGGCGGACAGGTCCAGGGCGTTGAGCACGTCGATGGTCGGCTGGTCGTCCTGCAGCGCCGACGCGAAGAGCGAGGCACCGATGTTGTCGCCGACCGACAGGAACGCCGTGCCCGCCGGGTTGGCGGCGCGCAGCTGCTCGACGGTCCCGGCGAAGTTGACCGTGTTCGCGTCGATACGACCGTGGAAGTCGTTGATCGCGAGCAGGTCGAGGTCCTTGACCCCGCCCGGCTCCTCGCCGCCCAGCTCGAGGCCGACGACGATCGGGTCGTGGTCGGACGAGCGGAACGCCGTGGTGTCGTACAGGTTCGAGACGTTGTAGTTGTAGCGGCTGTACTCGTTCGCGATGGGCTCGACCGAGTTGATGTTCCAGATGTCGGTGTCCGTCACCGCGGCTGCGGCACCGGGCGAGGCGAGCACGTGGTCGAGCGAGCCGACGAGGCCGTCGAACAGGTACGTCTCCTTGCCCGTGGTGGGGCCGAGGTCGACGAAGCCCGCGTCCGTCAGGACCTTGATCGGGTCCTCCTGGGCGTAGGAGTTGAAGTCACCCGCGAGGAGCACCTTGTCGGTCCCCGCGTCGGCGGAGACCTGGTCGGCGAACGCCGCGAGAGCCGTGGCCTGCTTGACGCGCGAGGCGTTCGAGGCGCCCTGCCCGTCGCCCTGGTCCGCGTCGGCGCCCGAGCCGGAGCCCTTGGACTTGAAGTGGTTCGCGATGACGACGAAGTCCGTCGCGGCCTCTCCCCCGGCGACCCGGAAGGTCTGGGCGAGCGGCTCGCGCGCGTTGTCGAAGGCCGCGACGTCGTGGATGACCGAGGCCCCCACCGTCTCGACGGCCGCCGGGCGGTAGATGAAGGCCGTCCGGATGACGTCCTCCGAGGCGGGCAGCGTCGCCGGGGAGGGCACGAACGCCCAGGTCCCCGCACCGGCCGCGGCGTTGAGCTTCGACGTGAGCGTCGAGAGTGCCGCGTCGCGGTTCTTGCCGAACGTGGCCGAGTTCTCGATCTCCTGGATCGCGACGACGTCCGCGTCGAGCGCGTTGAGCGCCGCGACGATCTTGGTCTCCTGGCGCTGCAGGTTGGCCGCGTTCGCTGCGCCGCGGGCGTCGCAGCCCGTGCGCACCGTGACGGGGTTGCCCTCACGGTCCGTGTAGAACTGGCACCCGCTGACCTGGTCGCCGGTCGTCGTGAAGTAGTTCAGGACGTTGAACGCCGCCACGGTCACGTCGCCGCCCACGGCCTCCGGGGAGTCCGTGCGCGTGTTCGCGAACGTCGCGGGCTGGACCGCGGCGGCGTTGGCCGGGGTCAGCTCCGTGACGGGCTGGAAGTTCCAGCCGTCGAACCGGTAGTCGAGCACGACCGGGGACGTGAAGGTCGCGAGCGCGCCGACACGCACCGGGGCACCGCCCGTGAGGTACGGCAAGGGCTTGGCCTTGTTGGCCGCGTTGTTGAAGTTGGTCGTCGCACCGTCGTCGAGGTTGACCCGGCGGGCGTTGGCGTCCGCGACCGCGGCTGCGGCCTCCGCGCTGCCCGGGCGGCCGACCGACGTGGGCTGGCGCAGCGGCTCGGTGCCGCTCGCCAGGACGACCGAACCGTAGTAGTTCGTGTCGTAGTTGTCGGCGACGACGTAGTCACCGGCGGGCTGGACCAGCATGCCCTCGAGCTTCTCGCGGTCCGCGTCGGTCGCGGGGTACGCGACGTTCGCGGGCTTGACGACCTCTGCCGGGTCCGTCAGGACCTTCCAGCCGCCGGCAGCAGGCGTGACCTGCGTCAGGCCGAAGTACTCCGAGACCACACCCGTGACCTCGACGTGCTGGCCGACCTGCAGCGCCGTCGCCGCGGCCTTCGAGTACACGAAGAGGCCGTCCGACGCGGTGTGCGTCGCGAGGTCGAGGTCGCCGCCCGAGCCGGCGGTCTGGATGTAGAGGCCGTCGAACCCGCCCGACGGGTAGGTCGCGGTCACGACGCCGCGCGTCGTGACGGTCTGGCCCACGAGGGGGCTCGCGGCGCCCGTGCCCTGGATCTCGGCGATGGTCTTGGCCGTGCCGGGCTCGGGGTCCGGGCCGGGGCCCGATCCGCCGCCGCTGTTCTGCGGGGTGACGGTGCTGCTGACCGCGAAGTCCACGGAGTTGTTGTCCGTGTCCGCGCCGGTCGCGCGGTTGAGCGAGCCGGGCACGTTGTTCGCGGTGCCCGCGGGCGCCGCAGCGGTCTCGAACGTGTTGGACGTGCCGTACCCCAGGAGGTCGACGACCTGCGGGTTGCCCACGAGCGAGCCCGGCGTCAGCGTGATCGCCGAGGGAGACTTGACCAGCGCGAGCGTGCCGTTCTGCCCCTGCGGGGCGATGGTGCCCGTCGCGTCGGGGGTCGGGAGGGCCGCACCGGTCGCGCCGTTCGAGGCGCCCTGGACCAGGTAGTAGCCACCGGCCTTGATCTTGCCGGACAGCGGGACGACGCCGTTCGAGGCACCCGTGCCCGTCGCGGACCGGTACTGGACGGACCAGCCCGAGAGGTCGATGTCCGCGTTCGTCGGGTTGTAGAGCTCGACGAACTTGTTGAGGTACGGGGCGTTGGCGCTGCCGCCGTTGAGGTACGCCTCGTTGATGACGACGGACGACCCGTCGACCGCAGCAGAGGCAGCCCCCGCGGCTACCGTGCTGAACGCCGCCGTGGCGACGAGCGACGCGGACAGGGTGGCCGCGACCACACCTCTCCTGCGTCGGGACTGATGGTGACTACCGATCACGCTGACTCCTTCGTGTCGTGGCCGGGTTCCCGGCGCGCCCACCTCGGCGCGGGTGGCGCAGGTGCGGGCTCTGGAATCCAACAGCAGGCTGATGAACGCGCGGTGTCCGGCCGGTCACTTCCGGTCGAACGCCCGCTTCCCCCTACGAACGGCACTGTCCTGCCGGGGAGCGCGACGTCGTCGTGCGTAGACCGGTCGACGGGCGCCGTCGCCCGTTCGTCCTGGCACGCTATCTCACGATGCAGACACTGGAAACTTCCTGGGTGCGGGTCGCGGGGCGAAGTTCACCCGCTGGTCGGGAGGTGTGCGCGTGCCCGACGGCGGCGCGCAGGCCCGCGCGCTCGGCTCGCCCTACCTGTCGCGGCGACGGGCGGCCTGCAGCGGCAGCAGCCCCGAGATGTCCGACCGTTCGCCCGAGGCGCTGATGCGTCCGTCGGCGACGGCCTCGGCCCAGACCACGGTGCCGGTGACGAGGCCGAGCCAGGTCTCGGGATCCGTCTCGACCACGTTGGGCGGGGTCCCGCGCGTGTGCCGCGGACCCTCGACGGCCTGGACCGCCCCGTACGGGGGGACGCGGACCTCGACCGCGTGGCCCGGCGAGACCTCGGCGAGCTCCTCGAGCGTGAAGCGGACGGCGGTCGTGACCTCGGGGCGGCCGGCGACGCCGTCCTGCCAGGCGGCCAGGGCGGTGCGGCCGACGGCCGGGTCGGTGCGGCGACGAGGAGGCATGGGTCCATCCTCCCCTCTCCCCTGCCGAGTGCATGATTGCGCTGCGACTCGCCGGGCGTTTCACGGCGGAATCATGCACTCGACGGGAAGGGCGTCAGACCAGGTCGAAACCGACCCGTCGCAGCTCGATCGACGCCTCGCGCAGCCGCACCCGGACCGGGTCACCGAGCGGCAGGCCGACGCCCTGGACGCTCGCCCGGACCGCGGGCTCGGCGATCACGACCTGGCCGCGGACCAGGTCGTGGCCGGCCTCCGCCGAGGCGGCCTCCGCCGGGGCGGCCGCACCGGCAGCGGGATCGCCCGCCGCGGAGGCGTACGACCCGCTGTCGACCGACGCCTTCGCAGCCCTCGCGGCCCGCTCGGCGTCCTTGGTCGCGCGGCGTCGGCGCTCGTCGTCGTTCTCGACGTCGACCACGACCGCGTCGAACTCCTCGCCCACGCGGCCCGCGAGCAGGGCGGCCTCGACGACGTCGACGCTCGACCGCTCGTACGAGCCGGCCCTCTGTCCCGTGCGAGCCATGGTCCGCGGCAGGCCGGGGAGCGCCTCGCGCACCCAGGTCGAGACCTGCGTCCCCGCGCTGAGCGCCAGGCAGATCTCGGTGCCGTAGCGGTCGACCAGACGGCGCAGCGGTGCGGTCACGTGCGCGTACTCGGCCGCGATGGCGGCGTGCGCGACGTCGTCGGGCACCTCCTGAGGCTGCCCCACCCCACCGAACGGCGCGTACGAGGCTCCCCGGAACAGCGACGTCGCCTCGTTGAGGAACGCGGCGTGCCGTGAGCTGCCCGAGTCGAGCGTCGGGAGCAGGTCGCCGTACGAGACGTCCTTCGGCCAGTCGATCCCCAGCGCCCGGGCCGTGCGCCGCAGGCGCGCGAGGTCGCGCGGGTCCGCCGCGGGCAGGGTGCGGAAGATCCCGACGCCACCCGCGCGCATGAGCTGCGCCGCCGCGATCCCGGTCAGCAGCGAGATCTGGGCGTTCCACCCCTCGACCGGCAGCGTCGAGCGGAACGCGAGCCCGAACGTCCCGTCCGGGTGCACCACGACGTCCTGCTCGGGCACGTTGAGCGACACCCCGCCCCGCTCGCGCTCACGCGCCTCGCGCAGCAACCCGATCTCGCGGAGCAGGTCGAGCATCTCCCCCGCGTCACCGGCGTCGAGGCGCGCCTGGACCTCCTCGTAGGTGAGTCGGGCCGTGCTGCGCACGAGGGCGCGCTCGACCCGCGCGGAGACGATCTCCCCGCGCGCGTCGAGCCCGACGTGCCAGACGGCGGCGGGCCGGTCCACGTCCGGCAGGAGGCTCGCAGCGGACTCGGACAGCACCTCCGGGTGCAGCGGGGTGCGCTCGTCGGGGCCGTAGAGTGTCATACCCCGCTCGTTGACCTCGGCGTCCAGCGCACCCCCCGGGGTCACGAACACCCCGAGGTCCGCGATCGCGTACCGCACGAGGAATCCCCCGGGGGCGCGCTCGAGGTGGACGGCCTGGTCCAGGTCCATTGACCCCGGCGGGTCGATCGTCACGAAGCCGACGGCACGCAGGTCCGCACGGCCCGACGACACGTCGGTCGCAGCCGCGGCCGCGGCGTCGTCGAGCACGTCCTGCGGGAACTCCGCGGGGATCTCCATCTCGGCGCGCAACGACGCGAGCGCGGCGAGGACCGGGTCGACCGCGGGCCGGACAGGGGCGGTGGTGGGCGCGATGCGCAGGTTCCTGGTGGGCACGAACCGACTCTAGGCCGTCGCTCCGGGCGTCGGACGGCGGCGCGACCGGGTCGTCGGACGGCAGAGCCGGGCGACCTCGCGGGCGAGGTCTCCACGGCCGGGCCCGGCGACGGAGCAACGGCCCCGGGCTGTGCCCGAGGCCGTTGCTCGTCCTGCCGGTCGCCTGCTCGCCACCGGCACCGCCGTGACGGCCGACCTCAGAGGTCGGCCGTGCCGAAGCGGTCGCGCACCGCACCGGCATCCCCCGAGGTTGCCGACGCCGACGCGAGCTCTCTGCGCACCTCCTCGCGGAGCCGCCCGTGGTTCTCCGGGTTGGGCGCCGCCCCCAGGAGGAGCTTCGTGTAGTCGTGCTGCGGGTTGAGGATGAGCTCGTCCGACGGCCCACGTTCGACGATCTTCCCGCGGAACATCACGATGATCTCGTCGCTGAAGTGGCGAGCCGTCGCGAGGTCGTGCGTGATGTAGAGGACGCCCAGGCTCTCCTCACGCTGCAGCCGCGCCAGGAGGTTCAGCACCGACAACCGGATCGAGACGTCCAGCATCGAGACCGGCTCGTCGGCGACCAGGAAGCGGGCTCCGGGAGCGAGCGCACGGGCGATCGCCACCCGCTGCCGCTGGCCCCCGGAGAGCTCGTGCGGTCGCCTCGCCGCCACGATCGACGCGGGCGTGAGGTTGACCCGCTCGAGGAGCTGGTGGACCTGGGCATCGATCTCCGCCCTCCCCTTCGCCTTGCCGTGCAGCCGGAGAGGGCGCTCGAGATGGTGCGCGATCGTGTGGAACGGGTTGAGCGAGGCGAACGGGTCCTGGAAGACCATCTGTACGTCACGCCGGTACGTCGCGAGCCGTCGGCCCCGCGTCGCGCTCGTGCGACCGTCGATCAGGATCTCGCCCGACGTCGGCGTCTCGAGCTTGGAGATCATCCGGGCGACGGTCGACTTGCCCGAGCCGGACTCTCCGACCAGGGCGATCGTCCGACCGGGTTCGAGCGTGAACGAGACGTCGTCGACCGCGCGGAACTTCCTGCCCGCCCCGCCGCCCCGCACGCGGAAGTCCTTGGTGAGGTGCTTGACCTCGAGGGTGCTCACGACGCTTCCCCTTCCGTGCTCTCACCGGTTCTGACGAACGACCCGCGCTCCCCGGTGAGGCTGGGGAACGAGGCGAGGAGCTTGCGCGTGTACTCGTGCTGCGGCCTGGTGAAGATGTTGGCCGACGTGTTGAGCTCGACGATCTCGCCGTGGCGCATCACCGCGATCCGGTCGCTGATCTCGAGGAGCAGGGGCAGGTCGTGCGTGATGAAGACGACCGCGAAGCTGAACTGCTCGCGCAGCCGCATGATCTCGCGGAGGATGCCTCGCTGCACCACGACGTCGAGCGCGGTCGTGGGCTCGTCCATGATCATGACCTGGGGGTTGAGCGCGAGCGCCATGGCGATCATGACGCGCTGGCGCATGCCGCCCGACAGCTCGTGCGCGAAGCTGTTGAGCCGCGCCGGGTCGACCCCGACGAGCCGCAGCAGCTCTTGGCTGCGCTCGAGCTTCTCCGCGTTCGACATGCCGGGGCGGTGCGTGGTGAACACGTCGAACAGCTGCGACCTCACGCTGATGACCGGGTTCAAGGAGTTCATGGCTCCCTGGAAGACCATCGAGATCTTGTCCCACCGGAAGGCACGCAGCGCGTCGCCCTCGAGCGCGGCGACGTCGACGTCCGTGCCGTCCTGGTCGTGGAAGACGATCTCACCTGCGGTGCGCAGGGCAGGCGGCTTGAGCAGCTGGTTGATCCCGTAGGCGAGGGTCGTCTTGCCGCAGCCCGACTCCCCGGCCAGGCCGAGGATCTCGCCCCGGTGGAGCGTGAGCGAGACGTCCCTGACGGCCTTGACCGGCGGCGAGACCTCGTACTCGATCGAGACGTTGCGGGCAGTGAGGACCGGAGCCAGCCCCGCGATCGCCTCCGCGTGGTCGGGGGTGGTCAGAGGACCGGTCGTGAGCGCGGTGCTCATGCGTTCACCCTCTCCTTCTCCAAGGCGTTCCCGCCGGTGTCGTCGCCGTCGACGGGAGCGTCCTGCGCCGGGGCCGGGTGCGCGCCCTCGCCGCGGACCTGCGCCTTGCGCGCCTGGCGGACGCTCTTGACGGCGGCCGGAGCCGTGCGCAGCTTGGGGTTGATGATCTCGTCGATGCTGAAGTTGATGAGCGAGAGGCCGCAGCCGAACAGCGCGATCATGAGGCCCGGCGGCACGAACCACCACCACGCGCCGATCGTGAACGCGTTGTGCTGGCTGGCCTGGTTGAGCATGGTCCCCCACGTGATGGCACCCGACGGGCCGAGACCGAGGTAGGACAGGCCCGCCTCCGCGAGGATCGCGAGCACCACCGCGAAGAGGAACTGCGCGGCGAGGAGCGGCAGGAGGTTCGGGAGGATCTCGACCGTGATGATCCGCAGCGGCTTCTCGCCCGCGACGCGGGAGGCCGCCACGTAGTCGCGGCTCCGGAGCGACCTGGCCTGCGAGCGCAGCACGATCGCCGATCCCGCCCAGCTCGTCAGGCCCAGCACCACGGCGATGATCCACATGCTGCGGCTCTCCATGTAGCTCGCGATCACGATCACCAGCGGGAGGCCCGGGATGACGAGCATGACGTTGGTGACGAGCGACAGGCCCTCGTCCGTCCAGCCGCCGACGTAGCCGGCCACGATCCCGAAGAACAGCGACAGCACCACGGCGATGGCCCCCGCGACGAGCCCCACGGTCAACGAGCCGGCCGCGCCCTCCGCGAGCTGCGCGAAGAGGTCGGCACCGAGGTTGTTGGTGCCCAGCAGGTGTGCCGCGCTGGGCGGCTCGAACACCGGGTTGTCGTAGTTCCAGGGATCCTGGGTGACGAACGGTGCGATGACCGCGAACAGCACGATGCCGATCGTGAGCACCAGACCGACGACCAGCTTGCCGGACCTGCGCGGGAGCATCTCGCGGAAGCCGCGGCGCGGCGGGGCGGTGACCGGCGCGTCGGCCGCGAGCGCGGCAGACGGGACGTCGCCGTCGGACACCGGGACGTCGGGCACGAGCCCGTCCGTGCGGATGCTCGGCGCGATCCCGTCGGCCACCGCCTCGGCGACCGGGGACGAGCTGGTGGCGGGGGTCACGAACTCCCGCGTGCGGATGTCGTCGTCAGCCATTGTGCCGAGCCCTCGGGTCGATGAAGCCGTACAGAAGGTCCATGAGGAAGTTCGCCGCGAGCACCGTGACGGTGATGACGAGGAACACCCCTTGCATGAGAGCGAAGTCCTTGTCCTGGACCGCGTTGATCATCAGCTTCCCGACACCGGGGTAGGTGAAGACCTGCTCCATGACGATCGACCCCGCGACCACGAAGCCCAGCGAGACGCTGAACCCGGCGAGCGAGGGCAGCGCCGCGTTCCGCGTGGCATAGGTCGTGAGGACCCGGAAGGGACGCAGGCCCTTGGCCTCGGCCGTGGTGATGTAGTCCTCGGACAGCGTCGAGACCATCATGTTGCGCATGCCGAGGAGCCAGCCGCCCACCGAGGACAGGACGATCGTCAGCGCAGGCAGGAAGCCGTGGTAGACCGCGCTCGAGAAGAACTCCCACGTGGCCACGGGCCCGTCCGGGAACATGAACGTGTCGTACCCACCGATGATCGGGAACCACGCCAGGTTCACGGAGAACACCGCGATGAGGATGAGGGCGAGCCAGAAGTACGGCACGGACTGCAGGAGGGTGGACGCCGGGATGATCCCGTCCACCCAGGTACCCCGCCGCCAGCCGACCCACGCGCCCAGCGAGATGCCGATGACGAAGGACAGCACGGTCGCCAGGCCCACGAGCACGATGGTCCACGGCAGGGCCTGACCGATGAGCTCGGACACCGGGGCGGGGAACTTGGTGATCGACGTCCCCAGGTCACCGTGCAGCAGGTTGTTCCAGTACCGCAGGTACTGGTCCCACAGCGACGACTGGTCGTCGGAGCCGAAGAGGAGCTGGATGCTCTTCTCCATCGCGGGGGTGAGCTCTCCCTTGCGGGCCATCTTGGCCCGGAAGATGTCCTCCGCGTTGCCCGGCATGAGCCGGGGGATGAAGAAGTTGAGGGATATGGCGGCCCACAGGGTGATCACGTAGAACGTGAGCCGCCGCGCGTAGTACTTCACCGTTCGTTACGTCCCGTCGTCATCGAAGCTCCTCCTCGGCCCGGCGTCACTCGGTCGGCTTGATGGTGCTCAGCACCACGCCTGCCGAGACCGACCCCCATGACGGCGGGAAGGCGTACAGGTCGTCCTCGGTGGGCCACCCGGTGAAGTCCTTCTGGTCGAAGAACGTCTGCGTCGCGTTGATGACCAGCGGGATGTACGGGAGGTCACGCGTGATCTCGGTCTGGATCGTCGCGTAGGCGGCCTTCTTCGCGGCCTCGTCGTTCGTCGCCGCTGCGGCGTTGACCGCTGCGTCGACCGTAGGGTTGGAGTAGCGGGAGAAGTTCCACTCGCCGGACTCGAGCTGGGTCCCGACGGGCTGGGTGTACTCACCGCTGAACCAGTCGCGGTAGATCTGGAACGGGTCGGCGACCGAGGTGCCGACGACACCACCCATGATCAGCTCGAAGCTGCCGGTCTGGCGCGAGTCCG
Source organism: Oerskovia sp. NPDC060338 (assembly GCF_042726295.1). Taxonomy (NCBI): domain Bacteria; kingdom Bacillati; phylum Actinomycetota; class Actinomycetes; order Micrococcales; family Cellulomonadaceae; genus Oerskovia; species Oerskovia sp. NPDC060338. Next base: position 147,230 of record NZ_JBHXCQ010000012.1, on the reverse strand, counting down.
AGAACTCGTCCCACGTGACGGTGCTGGCCGTGACGGCGATGCCGGCGGCCTTGGCCTGCGCGGCGATGAGCTCGGCGGCGGCGTTGTAGTCGCTCCAGCCCTCGACCGACGTGAGGGTCAGCTCGACCTTCTTGCCGTCCTTCTCGTAGATGCCGTCGCCACCCTTGGTGTAGCCCGCGGCCTCGAGGATCTTGCCGGCCTCGGCAGCGTTCGCCTCCTGCGGGCTGACCTTCTCGACGTCGGGGGAGATCCACTTGTCGTCACGACCGAGCAGGGCGAAGGTCGGCGAGATCTCGCCCGCGAGGCCGACGAAGGCCTTCTCGTTGATGACACCGCGGTCGATCGCGACGTTGAGCGCCTGGCGGACGGCGACGTCCGTCTGGGCGCCGGCGCAGCCGGCGTCGACGTTGGCGCACGTGTACAGCACGGTCGGGTCCTGCGGGGTGTTGATGTACCCGAGGCGACCGTCGGCGGTGAGCGCGTCGGGGTCCGCCACGAACATGCCGGCCCAGTCGACCTTGCCGGTCTTCAGCAGGCTCTCGGCCGAGGTGTTCGCGTCGATCCCGAGGTACTGGACCTTCTCGACGGCGGGTGCGCCACCCCAGTAGTCGGGGTTCGCGACGATCGTGTAGGACGCGTCGGACGTGCTCTGGACGGTGTAGGGCCCGGTGCCGACCGGCGCCTCGTTGGCGAACGTGACCGGGTCGGGGACGTCCTTCCAGACGTGCTGAGGAACCATCCAGGACGCACCGAGGAGGGCGAACTCGTTGGTGAACTGCGGGCCCGTGAAGGTCAGCTTGACGGTCGTGGGGTCGACGACCTCGGCGGAGGCGAGGTACTCCGGCTTGGAGGTGTCGTTCGTGAAGGACCAGACGACGTCCTCGGCCGTGAACGGCTTGCCGTCGTTCCACGTGACGCCCTCACGGATCGTGATCGTCAGCTCGGTGCCGTCCTCGTTGAACTCGAAGGACTCTCCCAGCATCGGGGTGGGCGCCTCGGCGCTGGCCTTGTTGTAGTAGAAGAGCGTCTCGTACACGCCACCGAGCGCGGCATGGAGGACCGTCGGTGCGTACGGGTTGAAGTTCGCGACGATCGGCGTCTGGCTGCCGGCCCACACCGTGAGCACGCCGTCGCCCTTGCTCGCGGAGCCCTTGTCCCCGTCGTCACCCGACGAGCCGCAGCCCGTGGCGAGCAGCGTGAGGCCGGAGGCGAGCGCCACCGCGGTGAGAAGGCGCGTGCGCCCCTTGCTTCGGATCATCATCGGTCCTTTCGAGTCGTCGACGCCTCATCACGTCGATCAGCCCCGCTCGGCGGGTATGTGCAGGAACACTAACGAATCAAGGGTGCCCTGCGAACCAATACAACAGGAAAGTTACCTAAATGAAACACGTCAGCGGTCGGGCACGACAGGAACCGCAGGAATCCGCGGCTCCGGTACCGCGCCGGCCGCGACCTCAGCGCGTCTGAGCCCGACGCGCCCGGTCAGGAACCCAGCGCGACGTCGAGCGCTGAGCGCGCCTCGCGCGCCGCCCCCAGGTCCGTGACCTCGTAGCCGGACCCGCCCCCGCCACCGGGCCCGCCGTCGTCGGGCCGGATGCCCTTGGCCGAGAGGTGGACCGCGTCCACGCCCGCCGCCACGAGGTCGCCCATGTCCTGGGCGCGTACTCCCCCGCCCGCCTGGATCTGCACCCGGCCCGCGGTGTGGAGGGCCATGGCACGCAGCCGGTCGACCCCGTCGATGCTGCGGGCCGCACCACCCGACGTGAGCACCCGCGTGACCCCGAGTCCCGCGAGGAGGTCGAGTGCCGCGGTGACGTCCTCGACGACGTCGATCGCGCGGTGGAAGGTGACCTCACGCCCGTCCGCGGCCGCGACCAGGGCACGGACCGCGGCCTCGTCGACGAGCCGCTCGGCCGTGAGCGCCCCGATCACGACACCCGCAGCACCGGCGGCGACGGCTGCACGCACGTCGCGCACCTGCACGTCGAGCTCGGCCGCGCTGAAGACGAACCCTCCCGGGCGCGGCCGGACCAGCGGGTGGACCTCGACCGGCACTCCCCCGCCCGCGGCCTCGGCCGCTACCGCGACGGCCGCCTCGAGCAGCCCGACGCTCGGCGTCAGCCCACCCGTCGCCCCCAGCGCCGAGCACAGCTCGACCCGGCGAGCGCCGACCTCGGTGGCGATCCGCACGCCGTCGGTGTCCTGGACGGCGATCTCGAGCGCGACGTCGCGTGCCATGTGGGGGTGCTCCTTGCCTCGGGGGCCGGCGGGCGGGGGCGCGCCGACGGGTCAGCGGCCAGCGTAGACCCGGCCAGGACCGCCGCGGGAGCCGGCGCCGAGGCGAGCGCACAGCGACCGCGGCCCGACGACGGCGCGCGCGTGACGTCGTCGGGTCGCCCGCCCGCGAGCGCGGCCCGCGAGCCCACCTCAGGCCCCGCCGGAGACGACGAGAGCGGCGCGCCCCGCGCGTGCTCGAGGCACGCGGGGACGCACCGCTCCTGGTCGTGCAGGGCAGCGCCCGGGCCGCTCAGCGGCCCGTCAGGACGAGCGTCAGATGACGCCCTGGGCGATCATCGCGTCGGCCACCTTGGTGAAGCCCGCGATGTTCGCACCGAGCACGTAGTTGCCCGGCTCGCCGTACTCGTCGGCCGTCTCCTCGCAGCGCGAGTGGATGCCCTCCATGATGTGCGCGAGGCGCTCCTCGGTGTACTCGAACGTCCACGCGTCGCGCGAGGCGTTCTGCTGCATCTCGAGGGCCGAGGTCGCGACGCCGCCGGCGTTCGCGGCCTTGCCGGGCGCGAAGAGCACGCCGGCCTCCTGGAGCAGCGCGACGGCACCCGGCGTGGTGGGCATGTTGGCGCCCTCCGCGACCGCGAGGACACCGTTGGCGACGAGCTGCTTGGCGTCCTGCTCGGTCAGCTCGTTCTGCGTGGCGCAGGGCAGGGCGACGGTCGCGGGGACGTCCCAGATGCTGCCGCCCGTGACGAGGCGCGCACCGGGGCGGCGCTCGACGTAGTCGGCCACGCGTCCGCGCTCGACCTCCTTGATCTGGCGGAGCAGCTCGACGTCCACGCCGGCCTCGTCGACCACGTAGCCCGACGAGTCGGAGAACGACACGACGTTCGCCCCGAGCTGCTGGGCCTTCTGGATCGCGTAGGTCGCGACGTTCCCGGAGCCCGAGACGACGACGCGCTGGCCGTCGAAGCTCTGGCCCTTGGTGCGGAGCATGTGGTCGGCGAAGAAGACCGTGCCGTAGCCCGTGGCCTCGGTCCGCACGAGCGACCCGCCCCAGCTGATGCCCTTGCCCGTGAGGACACCGGACTCGTAGCGGTTCGTGATGCGCTTGTACTGGCCGAACAGGTAGCCGATCTCGCGGCCACCCACGCCGATGTCGCCGGCCGGGACGTCCGTGTACTCGCCGATGTGGCGGTAGAGCTCGGTCATGAACGACTGGCAGAAGCGCATGACCTCGCCGTCGGACTTGCCGCGCGGGTCGAAGTCCGAGCCGCCCTTGCCGCCGCCGATGGGCATGCCGGTGAGCGAGTTCTTGAAGATCTGCTCGAACCCGAGGAACTTGACGATCCCCAGGTAGACCGACGGGTGGAACCGCAGGCCGCCCTTGTACGGGCCGAGCGCCGAGTTGAACTCGACGCGGAAACCACGGTTGATCTGCACGCGGTTCTTGTCGTCGACCCACGGCACGCGGAAGATGATCTGTCGCTCGGGCTCGCAGATGCGTTCGAGCACGGCGGCGTCGACGTACTGGGGGTTCTTCTGGAGCACCGGCCCGAGCGAGTCGAAGACCTCACGCACCGCCTGGTGGAACTCGGCCTCACCAGGGTTACGGGCGAGGACCTCGTCGTAGACGGAGTGCAGACGACTATCCATGAAGTGCTCCTCGGCAGGGCTGGTTCTTAACTGCACCAGGTTACGTACGTGTAAACAGCGCCGTACTCCCGTCCCACTCTGGGAGACGGCAGGCTCACGACCTGGGACATCACGGTTGCCCGGGGCCGCCGCCGGGAGCCCCGGCGCGGCCGTGCCACGCAGGCGACCCGGGCTCGCCCCGCACGCAGCGCGCGAGCCCCGCCACGAAACAACCGTCCACGCCGTGAGAAATCTCGACCGGATCGGTACAGATTGGCGCCGGTCGGGCTATACCCCTACCCAACGGTCACGAGCACCAGCGCCAAGCCCCGGCTCGCTGGTCAGCAACCCCTCCCACGACGGGGTGCTCCGGGAGATGACCTGGCCGCGCCGACACCGGCGCGGCAAGCGTGCAGCACGACGACAGCGAGGACACCATGACGCAGCACCAGACACCGCCCAGCGACTCGGCCGGCACCGGCAGCGGCCTCGGCACCCGGCCCGGACCCGACGACGGCGCATCCCACCCGCCCCGACCCGCCGTGGTCACCCTGGTCGGCAACCCCCGCCCCGGGTCACGGACCCTGTCCGCGGCGCAGGCCGTCGCGACCCGGGTCACCGACCACCTGGGCCTCGCGGCCACCCCGCCCCCCGCCACGATCGACCTCGCCGAGATCGCGGCCGAGGTCCTGGCCCCCGTGCACCCCCGGGCCGACGCCGCGCGCGAGGTCGTCGCGGGCGCGACCGTCCTGGTCGTCGCGACCCCCGTCTACAAGGGCTCGTACACCGGCCTGCTCAAGGCGTTCCTCGACCTCTACGGCCCGGACGGCCTGGCCGGGGTCGTCGCGGTCCCGGTCGTCGTGTCGGGCAACCCGGCGCACGCCCTCGCGGGCGAGGTGCACCTGCGCCCGCTCCTCGTCGAGCTGGGCGCGACCGTCCCCGCGCGGACGCTCACGCTCCTGGACTCCCAGCTCGGCGAGGCCGAGCTCGCGAGCACCGTCGACGCCTGGCTCGACCGCGCGGGGGGCCCGCTGCTCCGGGCGGCGAGCGCCGCCGTCGGGAAGGACGCCACCACCCACCAGACCGCCCCCGAGCTCGCCGAGGTGACCCGATGACCGCCGAACCCACCACCCGCTCCGACGTCGCCGGCCTCGCCGGGCTCGAGGCCCTGCTCCACGAGCAGGACGAGCCCCAGCTCAGCCCCGACGCCTACAAGGCCGTCTTCCGGCAGCACCCCGCGGGCGTCGCGGTCGTCGCGCTGCACCACGAGGGGCGCCCCGTGGGCTTCACGGCGACCTCGGTCATCTCGGTCTCGGCCGCGCCGCCGCTGCTCGCGTTCTCGCTCGCGTCGACCTCGTCGTCGTGGCCCGCGATCTCGGCCGCCCGCACGGTCACGGTCAACTTCCTCAGCGCCGACCAGGACGACGTGTCGGCACGCTTCGCGACGAGCGGGATCGACCGGTTCGCGGCCGGCGGATGGTCCCCCCTCGACTCGGGCGAGCCCGTGATCGACGGCGCGCTGTCCTGGGTGCGCGGGCGCATCATCCAGCGCACGCCCGTGGGCGACAGCTACCTGGTCTCGCTGCGCGCGCTCGCGTCGGGGACGCGCAGCGACGCGACGCCGCTGGTCTACCACGACCGGTCCTACCACCGGATCGGGGACCACTCGGCCCTCTGAGGCCGCGACCTGGGTGAGGGGCCCGACGACGGCGCGTACCGCCGTCGGGCCCCTCACCCGTGCCGGGGGCCGGCTACCAGGTCCAGCCGCGCGCGCTGAGCTCGAGCTCCTCGCGCAGCCGCTCGTCCTCGTCGCTGCGCAGGCCCGCGGCGAGCGGGTCGGCGTCGACCTCGAGACCGCTGAGCCGGCACGCCTCGCGCAGCAGCGCGTCGTACGCGCCCTGCGCGGCGAGGTAGTGGTGGGCCCGGGCGTAGACGCCCGGGTCGTCCTGGACGTCGCGCAGCTCGTGCGCGAGCTGGCCCAGGCGGATCTGGAGCCCCAGCGCCACGAGGGGGTCAGGTGCCCGACGGCGCCGCTCGCGCCACGTGAGCCGGTGCGGTCGGAGGGGTGGAAGAGCGTCTACCGGAGGCCGGTCGTGGCGCACCGTGAACCACGCGATGACGGCGACCACTGCCGCGCCCACCACGCCGGAGATCACGAGAAGCCACATCGTCGGAGCCTTCTTCCGGTGCCCGTACGTGCCCGCAGGACTCTTCCAGCCTAGGACCTGCGGGCACGCTCCGCCAGGGTTCGAGGCCCGTCGTCGGGCCGGTCGGACAGCCCTGACGCGAGGTGGGAGAGGCGACCGCGCGGACGCCCGTCGGCGAGCGTCTCTCCCGCCCCGGCGGGGCCCCCTGACGTGGTCGGCCGCGACCTACGACGCCGTGAACCCCTTGGCCCGGCGCGCGTCGGCCGGCCCCCACAGGTCGGTCTTGACCTCGGCCCGGACGAGCGGCACGACCTCCTCCGCGAACCGGCGCAGCACGTCGTCCTGCCGGGCCGGCTCCAGGAGGTGGTTGATCGAGACCGACTGCAGGTCGTGCCCGTAGCTCTGGTGGTAGTCGAGGATCTTCTCGGCGACCCGTTCGGGCGAGCCCACGAGGTCCGGGCCGCGCTCGACGGCCTCCTCGATGGTCCGGAAGCTCGTGACCTTGCCGACCGCGGCCGGGTCGTACTTCCGCAGGTCCGCGCGCGCGACCGCGCCCTCGTAGATGGGGCGGAACTCCTCGATCGCCTGCTCGGTGGTGTCCGCGAGGAACAGCCCGCCCGAGCCGGACCCGACGAACCCGTACGCCGGGTCGTGCCCCGCCGCCGCGTACTGCTCGCGGTAGTGGTCGATCAGCACCTTGTAGCTCTCGCGCGGCTGGAACGCGTTGGCGCTCACGATCGGGTCGCCCCACCGCGCGGCGAGCTCGACCGCGAACTGCGACGTCGCCGAGCCGTGCCAGATCCGGAACGCGCCGTCGTACGGGCGCGGCAGGGTCGTGGCGCCCTGCAGGTCGGGGCGGTGACGGCCCTCCCAGTCGACCTCCTCACCGCTCAGGAGCAGGCGGAGCAGCTCGTAGTTCTCCTCGAGGTACTCGTACTGCTTGGCGAGGTCGAGGCCCAGCAACGGGTACTGGAGCGCCTCGTTGCCCTTGCCGATCACCATCTCGAACCGGCCCCGGCTGAGCTGGTCGATCGTCGCGTAGTCCTCGGCGACCCGGATGGGGTCCAGCAGGGACAGCACCGTGACGCCCGTGCTCAGCAGGATGCGCGAGGTGCGGGCGGCGATCGCACCGAGGATCACGGTGGGCGACGACGACAGCACGTCGCCCGCGTGCCGCTCGCCGACCGCGAACGCGTCGAGGCCGAGCTCCTCGGCCAGGACCGCGGTCTCGACGACACGCTCGAGGCGGTCGGCCGCGGGGACGGCCTCGCCCGTGACGGGGTGGGGCGGGTTGAAGACGATGTCGAGGACCTGGAAACGCACGGATGCTCCTTGGTGTGGGGGTGGGGGTGGGGGTGGGGGGTGCCGAGACAGAGGGCGGGCGTCGAGGGAGAGGGCTCGGGCCCTCTCCCTCGACGCGAGCCCTCTACCTCGCGGGAAAGGAGGCTCAGGCCGCCTGCCCCGACGCGGCCCCGGCGTCGCGCTTGGCGACCTCCTCGCGCACGATCGGGATGACGTAGCGGCCGAAGTCGGTCGCGTCGTCGAGCAGGTCGTAGCCGCGCGCCGAGATGATGCGGACCCCCAGGTCGTAGTACGCGAGCAGCGCCTGCGCGACGGTCTCGGGCGTCCCGACGAGCGCGTTCGAGTTCCCCGCTCCCCCCGTGGCCTTGGCCGTCGCGGTCCACAGGGCCGAGTCGAAGCGGTCGCCCTGGGCCGCGATCTCCAGGAGGCGCTGCGAGCCGGCGTTCTCGGGCTTGTCGATCGGATGACGCCGGCTCAGCACGCCGCCCGCCGCAGCCTTGCGGGCCTCGATCCGGTCGAGGATGCCGTGCGCCTTCTCCCAGGCCAGCTCCTCGGTGGCCCCGATGATCGGCCGGAACGCCGCGTGGATGCGCGGCGGCGTGGTGCGACCGGCCGCGGCCGCCTCGGTGCGGACGCGCAGGATCTGCTCGGCCGTCCGGTCGAGCGGCTCGCCCCACACCGCGTAGATGTCGGCCTCGGCCGCGCCGACCTTGAACGCCGCGTCCGAGGACCCGCCGAACGAGATGGTGGGCGTACGCCCCTCGAAGGGCTTGGTGTCGAGCACGAAGTCGTCGAGGTCGTAGAAGCTCCCGTGGTGGTCGAACGGCTCGGCGCTCGACCAGGCCTTCTTCACGATCTGGATGTACTCCTGGGTGCGGGCGTAGCGCTCGTCCTTGGTCAGGGTGTCGCCCTCGCGTCGCTGCTCGTGGTCGTTGCCGCCGGTGATGAAGTGGACGGACAGCCGCCCCTCGGAGAGCTGGTCGAGCGTCGCGAAGGACTTGGCCGCGAACGTCGGGTAGGAGACGTTGGGGCGGTGCGCCAGCAGGAGCTCGATCGAGTCGAGGCGGGCCGCGGTCCATGCCGCGAGCGCCGACGGCTCGGGTCCGCTCGACCCGTAGGCGAACAGGACACGGGTCCAGCCGTTGTCCTCGTGCGCGCGCACGATGCGCTCGAGGTACTGCTTGTCGAACGGCGCGGTCGTGCGGTCGGTGGTCTCGGAGGCGTCGCTCGTGGTGGCGATGCCGAGGAACTCGACGGGCATGGTCTTCTCCGGTTCAGGTGTGGTGGGGTCTTCGGCGGGTGCGGGTGGTGGTGCTCGTGCTGGCGGCGGTCGGCCGAGGTAGAACGTGCTGCGCGAGGTAGTGCTCGACGCGTTCTACCTCGCGCAGCGCGTACTACCTCGGCGGGACGGGGGACGGATGCGGGGCGGGGCCCACGACATCCGCGAGGTCCAGCCCGTACGCGTGCAGCCGCCCACCGCCCTCTCCCTCGATCACGCGGGTCTCGCGCTCGGGCAGCCGCCGGAACCCGAGCGCCTCGTAGAGCCGGTGCGCACGGACCATCTGGGGCCCCGAGTTCATGACGACCCGCTGCACCCCCTGGACGCGGGCCACGTCGAGGACGTGGCGGGTGAGCGTCGTCCCGATCCCCCGCCCCCGGGCCGCGGGCGCGACGCCGAGGAGCCGGAAGTCCAGCTCTCCGTCGAGCGCGAGGGGAGAGATGTGCCGGCCGGGCACGGGCGTCGCGACGGTGCCGAGCAGAGCACCGGTCTCGTCGTCGACCGCGACCCACACGTCGTGCTCGGCCGCGCGGCCCGCGACGTCGCGCAGCACGTCGCGGTACGACTCCGAGATCGTGTACTCGAACCCGTACGCCGCCTCGAGCAGGTCGGCGACGGCCTCGTGCTCGGCGGGAACCACGCGCCGGACGGTCACCCCGGCGGCGTCGGTCGCGGCCCGGCCGACCTCCGAGGATGAGGACGCGTCCAGGTCGGCAGGGACGCCGGTCGCCGCCCCCACACGGCCCTCTCGGCGAGCCGACTCGACGAGGCGAGCGACGCCGTCGGCCACCTCACGCACGCGCCTGGCCCGGCGCGAGGACTCGCGAGGGTCGGCCACGCCGTCGGGCGGGCTCCCGACGCCCGCGCGCGACGTGGTGGGCGCGCTCATGCGCGCTGCCGGACGGGCTCGTGCGGGCCCGACGACGCCGGCTCGCCCGCCGCGTCCTGCGCACCCGCGCCCGGCTCGGCCGGGAGGCCCGCGTCGCGCCAGGCGGGGAAGCCGCCCTCGACGTGCGAGACGTTCGTGTAGCCGCGAGCGGCGAGGGCCTCGGCGACGGGGCCCGAACCGCGCTCGGAGCCGCAGACCACGACGATCGGGGTGTCGAGCGAGACCGCGGGCGCCGCGACCGAGCCGAAGATCGCGTCGAGGTCCTCGCGGTCCGTGACCGTGGCACCCGGGATGGCGCCCGCGCTCGCACGGCCTCCCGGGCTGCGGACGTCGACGAGGAAGGCTCCGGCCGCGACGCGGTCGCCCGCGTCGGTGGCCGGGGTGAGGAGGGGCTGGTGCTGGGTCATGTCGTCTCCTGGTCGGGTGGCGCCGGTGGCGCGGTGGGTGGTGCGGGTGGTGCTGCTGCCGAGGTAGAGGGCAGGCGTCGAGGTAGAGGTCCGGGGCCCGCTGTCTCGACGGGTGCCCTCTACCTCGCGAGGGCTGGTTCGCGGTCGGCCGCTACGGCGGGCACGGCCGGGTCCGCCGCGAGGCCCCAGTGCTGCGCGAGCAGCTCGAACGAGCGCGCACGGTCGGCGGGGTCGTGCGCGACGGTCGTCACGACGATCTCGTCGGCCGCGGTCACGCGCGCGAGCGTCTCGAGGCGCTCGACGACGGTCTCGGGCGAACCCACGAACCGCGTGTCGACGCGGTCCTGGACGGCCGCACGGTCGGCGTCGGACAGGTCCTCCCACGTGGGGGTCGTGCCGGGCGCGGGGTAGGCGATCGCGCCGTCGGCCCCGCGGCGGATCGACAGGACCCAGGCGGTGAACGGGTCGGCGATCCGGTGGGCCTCGGCGTCGGTGCCCGCGACCAGGACGTCGGCCGAGACCACGACGTACGGACGGTCGAGCACCCCCGGGCGGAACGCGGCCCGGTAGGCGGCGATCGTGTCGAGCGTCGCGGAGGGGCCCACGTGGTAGTTCGCCGCGAGCGGCAGTCCCAGCTCTCCCGCGACGCGGGCGCTGACCCCGCCGCTCGACGCGAGCACGAACAGGTCGAACGCCGCGCCCTCGACGGGCGGGCTCGTGTACGCGGTGCCTGCGCTGTTGGTGAAGGTCCCCGCGCGCAGGCCCAGGACCAGCTCGAGCTCGTCACGGAACTCGGCGGGGGTCCGGCTCGCGCCGACGACCTCCTTCTGCGCGAGCAGCCGCTGGCGCAGCGCGGTGTCGGTGAAGGCGACGCCGGGCGCGGCGGGGATCAGGAGGCCGTCGACCACGCGCGTCCCGGCGGGCTGCGCGGGGCCCGCCGCGGTGGGCTCGGGCTCGCCCGCCGTTCTCGCTTGCGTGCCCGACGACGGAGCCTCGCCCCCCGCGCTCGCCCCGCCCTGCGCGGGGGGCGGGGTGAACGCCCGGCCCAGCCCCAGGTCGACCCGGCCCGGGTGCAGGGCCGCGATGGTCCCGAACTGCTCGGCCGCGAGGAGCGGGCTCGTGGTGCTCAGCAGCACGGCTCCCGACCCGACGCGGATGCGCGACGTGCGCTCCGCGACGAGGGCAGCGAGCACCGCGGGGGACGCCGAGGCGACCCCCGGGGACAGGTGGTGCTCGGCGAACCAGATGCGGCGGTAGCCCAGCTCGTCGGCACGGACCGCGGTGGCGAGCGTGTCGCGCAGCGCCTGGGCTCCGGTCGAGCCCTCGCTCACGACCGCGAGGTCGAGGACGGACAGCGGGACGCGGGGCTGGTGGGTGGCCGGGAGGTCGGAGGTGGTCATCGGTAGGTCCTCTGTGTGTCGGTGGGGGCGCTGGGTGCAGAGCGGCCGTCGTCGATCGCCGGATCTGGCGACCGCTGCTCCGCACCCGGCGGAAGGTGGTCAGCGGGACGGCAGGCCGCGAGCCGCGAGCGCCGTGTGCAGGTGGGCGTGCCCGCGCTGGGGCCCGGGGACTGCGAGCCGGTCGACCACGCGCCGACGCCAGCTCTCGGCGAGCCCCTCCTCGCGGTAGAAGGGCGCGATGAGGTCCTCGTACGCGTCGACGTACGGACCCTGGACGGCCAGGTCGTAGGTCTCGTGGTGCAGCACCGCGGCCTGGGGAAGGCGCGGCTTGACCCGTTCGCCGCCCGCGGGGTCGGGGTGCCCCACGACCAGGCCGACGACCGCGACCGTGCCCTCGGGCAGGCCCAGCTCGGCCGCGACCTGCTCGGGGTGGTGCCGCAGCGCACCGATGTACACGGTCCCGAGCCCCAGCGACTCGGCGGCCACGACGGCGTTCTGGGCGGCGAGGGCCGCGTCGACGAACGCCACGACCGTCGAGTCGAGGTAGTCGGTCCCCTCGAGCGAGGTGCCGTGCGCGTCGCCGATCGCGCGGGCGCGGGCCAGGTCCGCGACCCACACGAGCAGGAGCGGCGCCTGCCGGACGTGCTCCTGGCCGCCGGCGAGCGCCGCGAGCCGGTCCTTGCGGGCCGGGTCGGTCACCGCCACGACGCTCCAGAACTGCATGTTGGACGACGTCGGGGCCGACTGTGCGGCGGCGACCAGGGTCGGCAGGACCACCTCGTCGAGCGGGTCCGTGAGATAGGCGCGCACCGTGCGGTGCCGCAGGATCCCGTCGATCGCGTCCGTGAGCGGAGCGAGGGGAACGGACTGGTCGGGGCCGTAGCGCTCGGCCAGGGGCGAGGCCGTCGCGGGGACGGTCTCGGAGGACGCGGTCACCGAGGGTGCGGCCTCAGGGAGGGCGGCGAGGTCGGTCGTGGTCGACATGAGGGCCTTTCGGTCGTGAGAGCGTGGGACGCGGCGCGGGGCAGAGAGGCGACCGGCAGCGTCAGCCGGCAGGCACCTGCGCGAAGCGGGCCAGGGAGAACAGCCGGTCCGCGGCGACCGGCCGGGCGGTCGGTTCCTCGCGGGCCAGCTCCGCCAGGACCCGGCCGATCGACGGCGCGAACTTGAAGCCGTGGCCCGAGAACCCGGCGGCGATCACGACACGGCCCACGCGGTCGAGCACGAAGTCGTGGTCCGGTGTCGTGGTGTACGTGCAGGAGATCGGCACGAGCCGGTCGGCGTCGGCCCCCGGGACCCACGCCCTGACGTAGTCCTGGAGCTGTGCGAGCTGCCCGGGCTCGGGACGGTAGGTCCGCCGGTCGGGATCGGTGCGCGGCCCGACCCCGTGGAAGCCGACCTTGATCCCCTCTCCCGGGGTCGCGAGCCCGTAGACCCCGCTGGGCCACGGGTGCGGCTCGGCAGGGGCGTGCGTGAAGCTCGGCCAGGCGTCCTCCGCCGGTGCTCCCGGGGCGAGCGCGAAGTGCGCGGGCTGCTCCTGGGTGACGACGAGCGGCGGGACGGACGCGACGCCGTCGGGCTCGGAGAACGCCGCCCCCAGCAGGCCCGCGCTCCACGCCCCCACCGCGACCACGACCGTGTCCGCGACCAGGTCGTACCGGTCCGTGACGACCCGGACCGAGCCCGCACCCGGGTGGACGTGACGCACGTGCACGCCGTGGCGGACGTCGGCGCCGTGCGAGCGCGCCGCGGACTGGAAGGCTGCGACCGCGCGGTCGGCGTGGACGCGCCCCGCCGTCGCGGTCTCGTGGAGCACGTCGCCCTCGAAGCGCAGGCCGGGCCAGCGCTCGGCAGCCTCCTCGGGGCGCAGCCACTCGTGCGGGACGCCCCGTGCGACGAACGCGTCACCGATCTCGGTGCGGCGCGGGAAGCCGTGGCTCACGCCGCCCGTCAGGGTGAGGACCGCGTCGGCGGGGAGCCCTGCGTCGCGCTCGAGCTCGCGCCACAGGCCGAACGCCTCCTGCGCGAGATCGAGGTACGCGGGCTGGGTGTAGGTGGTCCGGTAGATGCGCGACGCCCCGTGCGAGGCGCCCTGCGCGTGGCCGGGCTCGAAGCGTTCGAGCAGGACGACGTCGTGCCCCGCGCGCGCGAGCTGCCACGCCGCGGCCGAGCCCATGACGCCTCCACCGACGACGACGTGCGACACGTGCTCGGTCATCTGGCTGCCTCTCGATCAGTAGGTCGGTGCCGCCGGCCCGCGGGTCCCAGGAGGATTCCGCGGGCCGGTCGGCCGTCCGGGTCAGGGCTTGGGCAGCCCGGGAGGGTTGGTCTCGGAGGCGGGGATCGCCTCGTCCTCGAGACCCCAGTGCTCGAGGAGCTCGGTGTAGCTGCCGTCCTCGATCGCGTGGTTGATCGCCGCGGTCACGGCCGGGGCGAGCTCGCTGCCCTTGAGCGTCGCGACGGCGATCTGCGCGGTCGCGGGCCAGCCGCCGTTGAGCGTGCCGACCACCTTGTACTGGTCGGGCGCGGTCGCGGCGCTTAGGCGAGGCTCGCGTTGGGGCCGACGTAGAGGTCGAGCCTGCCCGACGCGACAGCGAGCAGCGCGTCCTTGTAGTCCTCGTAGTACTCGGGCTCTCCACCCTTGATGGGCTCGAGTCCCGCGTCGATGTTCTCCTGGTTCCAGGCGAGGAGGATCTTCTCCTGGTTGGTCCCCGAACCGACGCCCACGGTGAGGCCCGCGATGTCCTTGGCCTCCTTGATCGCAGGCACCTTGTCGTTGGACGCACCCGCGAGCCAGCCGAGCTGGTCGTTGCGGTAGGACGAGAAGTCGTAGAGCTCCTTGCGCTCCTCGGTCACCGTGACGTTCGAGATCACGGCGTCGACGTCCCCGGACTGCAGCGCGAGCGGCCAGTCGGCCCACGCCTTGACCTCGAGCTCGAGCTCGAGGCCGAGCGCGTCCGCGACGAGGACCGCGATGTTGGGCTCGTTGCCGATGGGCGTCTTGTCGTCGTCCGCGAGGAAGCCGAGCGGAGGCAGTCCGCCCGCGGTCGTCGAGACCTTGAGGACCCCCGCGGCCTTGACGTCCTCGGGCAGGAGGGCGATGGCCTCGGGCGACTCGGTCGTGTGGATCCACTCCTGGTCGGGCGAGGTGTCGATGACGAGGCCGGCGGCCTCCGCGGCCTTCTCGTTGTCGGCCGTGCCGGGCTCGGCGTCGGCGCTCGTGGCGCACGCCGCGAGCAGCGCGAGGAGCGGGAGGGTCGCGACGGCGGCGACCGTCCGGCGGGAGGGGCGGCGGGCGGCGCGGGGCGCGCCGGAGGTACGGAGGGACATCATGTTCTCTTTCGGTGTGGGTGGACGTGCGGTGGGGTGACGCGGCCCGGGCGATCTGCGTGCCGGGCTCCGGGCATCACAGGACCTTGTCGAGGAAGGCCTTGGTCCGGTCGTGGCGGGGGGCGTCGAGGACCTGCGCGGGCGGGCCCTGCTCGACGATGCGGCCGGCGTCCATGAAGACGACCGTGTCCGCGACCTCACGGGCGAAGCCGATCTCGTGCGTGACGACGACCAGGGTCGTGCCGCCGTGCGCGAGGCCCTTGATGACGTCGAGCACCTCGCCGACGAGCTCGGGGTCGAGCGCAGAGGTCGGCTCGTCGAAGAGCAGGACGCGGGGACGCATGGCGAGCGCGCGGGCGATCGCGACGCGCTGCTGCTGCCCGCCCGAGAGCTGCCGGGGACGGGCGTCGGCCTTGTCCGCGAGACCCACGCGGGCCAGGAGCTCGCGCCCCTCGGCCTCGACCTCGGCCCGGTCCCTGCCCTGGGCGGAGACCGGTGCCTCGACGACGTTCTCGAGGGCCGTGAGGTGCGGGAAGAGGTTGAAGCTCTGGAACACGAACCCGATCCGGGTGCGCTGGACCAGGATCTCCTTCTCCTTGAGCTCGCGCAGGGTGTCGCCCTTGCGGGAGTAGCCGATGAGGTCGCCGTCGACCGCGATGAAGCCGCGGTCCACCTTCTCGAGGTGGTTGATGACGCGCAGGAGCGTCGACTTGCCCGAGCCCGACGGGCCGAGGATCACGGTGACCTCGCCCGGGCGGACCTCGAGGTCGATGCCCGCGAGCACCTCGAGCGTGCCGTAGGACTTGTGGACCCCGCGGACCTCGACGAGGCCCTTGGCCGGAGAGGCGGTCGTGGATCCGGCGGTCGAGGTAGCCGCAGCCGTGGTCGTGGCGGTCATGCAGCACCTCCGGTGGTGCGGTCGCTCGTTGCCGTGCGCAGCAGGTGGCTGCGGCCGACCGCGGCGCGCGCGGCGTAGGCAGGGGGCAGGTGGGCGGGCGCGGGGCGCCCGGTGACGCGCGACCACGCGACCTGGAGCGTCCACCGGACCCGCTGGACCGGGGTCGGGGGCAGCGTGCGCACCGCGCCCTTGGCGTAGTGCCGCTCGACGTAGTACTGCGCGACGGTCAGCACGGTCGTGATGACGAGGTACCAGATCGCCGCGACCATGAGCAGCGGGACGACGCGCTGGTTGCGGCCGTAGATCACGCCGATCGTGTAGAACAGCTCGCCGTACGCGAGGACGTACACGACCGAGGTGCCCTTGACGAGGCCGATGATCTCGTTGACCGACGTCGGGACGATGGTCCGCATGGCCTGCGGGAGCACGATGCGCAGCGTCTGGCGCGAGCGCGGGATCCCCAGCGAGGCCGCGGCCTCGTGCTGGCCCTGGTCGACCGAGAGGATCCCGGCCCGGACGATCTCCGAGGAGTAGGCGGCCTGCGAGAGCCCCAGGCCCAGGATCGCGGCACCGAACTTGTCGATCACGTCGAGGGTCCCGAACTCGAGGAAGCCGGGGCCGAACGGGATGCCCAGCGAGAGCGTCGGGTAGAGATAGGCCAGGTTGTACCAGAGCAGGAGCTGCAGGATCAGCGGCACCGAGCGGAACACCCACGTGTACGCCGACGACACGGCCTGGAGCAGGGGCGACCTCGACAGGCGCATGAGCGCGAGGACCGTGCCGAGGCCGAACCCGACCACGGCGGCGACCGCGGTGAGCCGGATGGTGCCCCACAGGCCGTTGAGGACCGAGGGCCACGTCAGGTACTGCGCGACGATCGACCACTCCCACTTGGGGTTGGTCACGAGCGAGCTCACGACCATCGCGAGGAGGACCGCGACGCCCGCGGTGGCGATCCACCGGCCCGGGTGCCTCGCGGGGACGACCTTGAGGTCCTCCCAGCGCGTGGTCGACGCGTCGGTCGTTCTGGTCGTGCTGGTCGTGCTGGCCGTCGTCGGGGTGGCGGGCGCGAGCGTGGTCGCGCCCGGCGGGTCGGGCAGCGCTCCGGGGGGTGGGACGAGCTGGCGTGACTCGTCCTGTGGCAGGGACAGGGTGCTCATGGGGACCTCGGGCAGGTGAGAAGGGGTCGGGCGCGGGCCGCGGCAGGGGGCCGGGTCGGCGGGTCGTGCCGTGTCAGAGCGAGCGGGACCTGGTGGTCACGCAGGGTCTGACACGCGCGGACAGAGCCACTTCTCGAACGCCAGGGGTCCGATCTCCTCGGGGTCCCGGCTCACGTCGAACAAGGGGGTGTAGCCCGCACGCAGGTAGAGGCCTGCGGCCTCGGGCTGGCGGGGACCGGTCGTCAGGTAGATCCGCACGTAGCCGCGCTGGGCAGCGCGGTCCTCGAGCTCGACGAGGACCTGGCGGGCGAGCCCGCGCCGCCGGTGGGCCGAGTGCGTCCAGATGCGCTTGAGCTCGGCGGTCGCGACGAGCGGGGTGCCGTCGTCGCTGTGGACGGCACCGCTGTGGACCGCACCGCTGTGCGCGTCGGTGCGGGCGTGCGGGCCGGCCTCGGGCCGGGTCCGGCGCGCGGGGTCGCCGAGCTCAGGCTCTGCCCGACGCCGGAACGCCCCTCCCGCGACCGGCTCGCCGTCCGCGAGGAGCAGGACGAGCTCGCCGTCGGGCGCCGCGAAGTCGGCTGCCGGGTAGTGCTCCATCTCGGCCCGCAGCTCGTCCGCGTCGAGGATGCTGCGGTAGCGCGTGGCGTACTCGTGGGCGAGCTCGTCGAGGAGCGGGCGCACGAGCGGGTCGTGCAGGGTCACCGACCGGACCTCGACGGACGGGAGGACCGACGGCGCGACGACCGGCCCGGTCGTGGCGGCCCGTGTCGTGGTGGCCCGTGTCGTGGTGGGCGCGCTCATCGGGGGACCTTCTCCCCCGCCTCGACCGAGAACGGCAGGACGTTGCCCGCGACGGGCTGGGGGCACGTGCCGAAGTCGCTGAAGGCGTAGGGCAGGTTGAGCGTGCGGTTCAGGTCGAGACGGAGCGTCTGCCCAGGCCGACCGTCGCCGTCGGCTCCTTCCCCTGCGAGGTCCCCGCCCCTCCCGTGCGCCGTGGCGTCACGGTCGACGAACAGGATCCGCCAGTCCGCGACGCCGGGGGCCGGGTCCGTGAACAGGAGCGTCGCGCCGCCGCCGGGCTTGCCCGTGAGCCGGAGCGTCGTCGTGACACCGTCGCGGACCACGTCGACCTCGCCCACGACCTGGACGTGGTGCTCCAGCCCCGGCTGGGCCCCGCCCACGACCTCGGCGACGGGCTCGTCGTACCAGCGCACCGGCGCGTCGAGGACCCAGGCCGGGTCGTAGGCGAAGGTCGGGACCCCCTCGAACGCGACCCGGGCGCGCGCTCTCGGGTCGCGCACGCGCAGCCCGTAGCGCCCGGTGCGCTGCACGAGCTCGACGGCGACCGCCGAGGCCGGGTCGGCGCCGTCGGGCACGAAGGTCGCGACGATGCGCGAGGCCCCCTCCGCGACGTCCTGGACGTGCGTCCCGCGCAGCGCGTCCTGGCTCCCGGCCGGGACGATCGCGTCGGCCGCGGCCGCTCGCAGGTGCACGCCCTGGCCGTCCGCCCACCACTGGCCGGGCAGGCCCGCGAACGTCGTCGGGGACTCCGGGACCCAGTGCAGCGCGGTGAGCGTGAGCCAGCCGTGCGGCTCGCGCAGCGACCGCTCGCGCTCGGCGTGCCACGCGGCCCATGCGGCTGCGCCGTCCGGGGTGCCGGTCGACGTGCCCGTCGGGGCGGGCGCCGCGACGTGGCGGCCGCGCGTGGCGACGTCGGTCGGGGTGGTGGTGCTCGTCGTCATGATGCTCCTTCAGGGCTGGTGGTCGGACGGTCGGGTGCTGCGGGGTCAGCTCGGGCGGGCCGAGCTGCTCGCCCCGGCCGCGACCGTGTCGCCCGCGGGGGCAGGAACGGTCCCGGCCTCGGGGCGTTCGAGCCCGAGGTGCTCGCGGAGCGTCGTGCCCGTGTACTCGGTGCGGAACGAGCCGCGCTCCTGGAGCAGCGGCACGACCTGGTCGAACACGTCGTCGAGCCCTGCGGGCGTCAGGTGCGGGACGAGGATGAAGCCATCGGACGCGTCCTCCTGGACGTGCCGGTCGATGTCGTCCGCGACCTGCTGGGCCGTGCCGACGAACCCGCCGCGCCCCGACACCTCGATCACGAGGTCGCGGATGGACCAGCCGTTGGCCACCGCCTTCTCGCGCCAGGCGCGGACCACGGGACCTGGATCCTTGACGTGCCGGACCCGGCCGCGCGTGATGCTGAGGTGCTCGAGGTCGGGCTCGACGTCGGGCAGCGGACCCTCGGGGTCGTAGGCCGTGAGGTCACGACCCCAGACCTGCTCGAGGAACGCGATCGCGGTCCGGCCCGGCACCTGCTGGAGGCGGATCTCCCGAGCGCGCTCGGCGGCCTCCTCGGCCGTGTCGCCCAGGACCACGACCGTGGCCGGGAGGATCTTGAGCGAGTCGCGGTCGCGGCCGTGGGCCGCGAGGCGGGACTTCACGTCGGCGTAGAACGCCTGGCCGTCCTCGAACGCCGAGTGCGCCGAGAAGACGACGTCGGCCGTCGCGGCCGCGAAGTCGCGCCCGTCGGCCGAGTCGCCCGCCTGGAAAAGGACCGGGTGCCCCTGGGGGCCGCGCGGGGTCTCGAACCGGCCGGACACCTCGAAGTGCTTGCCGTGGTGCGCGAACGGGCGCACCCCACCGGGCCGCACGAGGCCGTCCTCGGTGTCCACCGCGTCGTCGTCCCACGAGTCCCAGAGGTGCCGGGCCAGGGCCACGAGCTCGCCCGCGCGCTCGTACCGCTCCTCGTAGGGCAGGAACCCGCCGCGGCGGAAGTTCGCACCCGTGAAGGCGTCGGGGCTCGTGACGAGGTTCCAGGCCGCGCGACCGCCGGACAGGATGTCGAGGCTCGCGAACTGGCGCGCCAGCTCGTAGGGCTCGTTGAAGGTCGTGTTGACCGTGCCCGCGAGGCCCAGGCGGTCGGTGACCGCGGCGAGGGCCGCGAGCACGGGGAGCGTGTCGGGACGGCCCACGACGTCGAGGTCGTGGATCTGACCCTTGTGCTCGCGCAGGCGCAGGCCCTCGGCGAGGAAGAAGAAGTCGAGCTTGGCCTCCTCGGCCCGGCGGGCGAGGTATTCGAACGAGCTGAAGTCGATCTGGCTGCGCGAGGCGGGGTCGCTCCACACGGTCGTGTTGTTGACGCCCGGGAAGTGGGCGCCCAGGTGGATCTGCTTGCGGGGACGACCGTCGCGCGAACGGGCCGTCGAGGCGGGGGTGGGGTTCGTCATGGTGGCGGGTCCTCAGGCGATCGCGGCGGCGTAGCGGTTGGCGGGGCGGGCGAGCCCCAGGGTGTCCCGCAGGGTCGATCCCGGGTAGGCCGAGCGGAAGACGCCGGCCTCCTGGAGCAGCGGGACGACGTCGTCGACCAGGGCGTCGAGGTCGGTGCGCAGCGACGAGGGCCGGATCGTGAAGCCGTCGGCCGCACCCGCGTCGAACCACTCCTCGACGACCTCGGCGAGGTCGCGGGCCGTGCCCACGTGCGTGAGCGACCCGGTGTCCCACGTGATGCCCTCGAGCCCTTCGAGGAGGTCGAGGCGCGCCTGGGCGCTCGCACGGTCCTGGCCGATCACGGCGTAGACGTCGACGAGCACACGCAGGTCGTCGGGGTTGCGGCCCGCCTCGGCGGCCGTGGCACGCACCTGGTCGCGCAGCGCCCGTGCCCCGTCGAGCGTGGTGGCACGCACCCGCACGACGTCGGCGCGGCGGCCTGCGAGGGCCAGCGCCTCCGCGGAGTCGCCGCGGACGACGACCGGGGGCTGGGCCTGGGGCGAGCGCGGCGTGATCGACGGACCCTTCACGGCGAACCGGACGCCGTCGTAGTCGACGTAGTGGAGCTTGTCGCGGTCGACGAAACGACCCGATGCGACGTCGCGGATCTCGGCGTCGTCCTCCCAGCTGTCCCAGAGCCGGCTCACGACCTCGATGGCCTCCTCGGCCTCGGCGACCGCGTCGGCGGTGGCCTGGGCGCCCTTGCGCCCGAACAGCGCGGCACCGGCCTCGGTCGTCGACCAGCCCACCTGCCACGCCGCACGGCCTGCGCTCACGTGGTCGATCGTCGCGATCGCCTTGGAGACGTGGAACGGCTCGGTGTGTGTCGTGTCGACCGTCGCGACGAGCCCGATCCCCGCCGAGCGGGGCGCGATGCGCGAGGCCACGAGGGCCGCGTCGAGCCGCCCGCGCAGCGTGGTGTTGCGCGTCGGCTGGAGCGAGAAGGTGTCGTCGAACAGCGCGAAGTCGAGCACGCCGCGCTGGGCCGTGGCGACGAGCTCCTGGAGGCGCTGGCCGTCGAACAGGCGGGGCGACTCGGACCCCACGGCGCGCCAGGCGCCCGCTCGTGCTCCGGCGTCGGACAGGTCGACCCCGAGGTGGGCCGAGCGGCGCGGCGCCTCGTCGAGCTGGTCGTCGAGCGCGTCGAGCGCGTCGACCGTTCGGCCGGAGGGCCGGTCGTCCGGCTGCTCGGCGGACGAGGAGGCGGGGGCGAACAGCGGGGTCAGGTTCGAGTCAGGCATGGGTCGTTCCACTCCGGGAGGTCGGGTGCGGGGGTCGCGGGGCCGCGGTCGCCGGGGTCGGCGGAAGGCCGCGGCGTGTCGCGAGCACTGCGGGTGCAGGTGGGGGTGCAGCAGGTGGACCGCCGGGCCGGAGACGGGAGGCCGAGGCGGGCCGGAGGACCGGCAGGCCGCGGCGACCCGTGTCAGGGGCAGGGCGGTTCAGGGGCGAGCCGGCTCGGCTCGGGAGGCGTCAGGAGGAGCGCAGGCTCAACAACAGACGCGGCCCGGGACGACGGGGCGCCCGGGGGAACAACACATTCGACGGGCGGGAGCCACGGCTCCCCGCGCCGACCCTGCGGACGGGAGGACGAGCGTGCTGCTGATGTCCACGGGTCCTCCTCGGGTCGGCGGTGCTTCGGTGCTTCGGTGCGGCGGACGGTGGTGTCTGCCGATGGCCCGGAATGTATGCCGGGGTCCGGGGAGTGTCAACGACTTCGGCGAACAGTCCGCATTCTGGACCGATTCAGTAGAGATTGAGACGTGAACCTGGCTGAAACGGACATCGGAGGGCGCGCCGTCGTCGGGCGTGCGCTCGACCGGACGATTCCCGGTGCCGAGGTAGAACCGTCTGCGCGAGGTAGGACGCGGCGGGTTCTACCTCGCGCAGCAGGTTCTACCTCGCGGGCCGGCACCCTGGCGGGTCAGCGCGGCGCCATCCGGATGCCGCCGTCGAGGCGGATCACCTCGCCGTTGAGCATGGGGTTCTCGACGATCGTGCGGACCAGGCGCGCGAACTCCTCCGGGCGCCCGAGCCGCCGCGGGTGCGGCACCTGCGCCGCGAGCGACTCCTGGGCCTCCGCGGGCAACGACGCCATCATGGGCGTGCTGAAGATGCCCGGCGCGATCGTCATGACACGGATGCGCAGGTCCGCGAGGTCGCGCGCGAGCGGCAGCGTCATGGCCGCGACCCCGCCCTTCGAGGCCGCGTACGCGGCCTGGCCCACCTGACCGTCGAACGCCGCGACCGACGCGGTGTTCACGATCACCCCGCGCTCCTCGGGGGCCTCGCCGCGCCCGCCGTCGGCCGCTGCGCCGTCCGTGCCGTCCGCGCTGGCCGGGCCGTCCAGCGCGACCATGCGCTCGGCCGCGAGCCGCGCGACGTTGAACGTCCCGACGAGGTTCACGGTCACGACCTTCGCGAACGACGCCAGGTCGTGCACCCCGTTCCTGCCGAGCACGCGCCGCGCGAGCACGATCCCCGCGCAGCTCACCGCGACGTGCAGCCCGCCCAGGTCCGCGGCAGCGTCGAGGGCCCGGGACACGTCGTCCTCGCTCGTGACGTCGGTCGGCACGAACCGCACCGCATCGCCCAGGGAGTCCGCGAGCGCCTGGCCGGGCGAGCCCGGCAGGTCCGCGACCACGACCCGCGCCCCGGCGCCGACCAGCTCCTCGACGGTCGCCCGCCCCAGGCCCGAGGCCCCTCCGGTCACCAGCGCGACCTTGCCCGAGATCTCCACGTCCCACTCCTTCGTCGACGGTCGTCCGCCAGCGTAGCCACGTGGTCGCGGCGTCGCCCGGCGCGGGGTGCCGACAGCCCGCGCGAGGGCGCGGGAGCGGCGGGAGGATGAGACATGCTGCTCGCCGAGGTCGCCGCCACGTCCGACGCCGTCGCCGGCACCCGCTCGCGCCTCGCCAAGCGCGCGGCGATCGCCGACCTGCTGCGCCGGGCCGCCCAGGACGCTGCGGCAACCGGCACAGGGACCGACGTCGAGATCGTCGTGTCCTACCTCGCGGGCGAGCTGCGGCAACGCCGCACGGGGCTCGGCTGGGCCTCGCTGCGCTCGCTCCCCCCGCCCGCCACGACACCGACGCTGAGCGTTGAGGCCGTCGACGCGACCTTCGAGCACATGGCCGGCCTCGCGGGGCCCGGCTCGGACACGGCCAGGTCCGCGGCGGCCACGGCGTTGTTCGCTGCGGCCACCGAGCGCGAGCAGTCGTTCCTGCGCGGGCTGGTCGCGGGCGACCTGCGGCAGGGCGCGCTCGACGCGCTGGTCGTCGACGCGGTCGCCGAGGCAGCGGGCGTCCCGGTCGACGCGGTGCGCCGCGCGGCCATGCTGTGCGGAGCGTCGGGCCCGGTCGCGCGGGCGGCGCTCGAGGCAGACGGCCCGACGGCGGCGCTCGCCGCCCTGGCCGGGTTCGGCCTCGAGGTGGGGCGCCCCGTGCGACCGATGCTCGCGCAGTCGGCCCCCGACGTCGCGGCGGCGTTCGACAAGCTCGGTGTCTCGGCCGAGACCGACGACAGGGCTCACCAGGTGTCGGTCGACGTCAAGCTCGACGGCATCCGCATCCAGGTCCACCGCGACGGCGACCGGGTGCGAGTGTTCACGCGCTCGCTCGACGACATCACCTCGCGCGTCCCCGAGATCGTCGCGGACGCCCGCTCCCTGGCCTCGGAGCGGTTCGTGCTGGACGGCGAGGCCCTCGTCGTCGGGCCGGACGGGGTGGCCAGGCCCTTCCAGGAGACGGCCGCCCGCTCGGCCACGCGCGACGCCCCCGGTGCTCCGGACGCCGAGGCCGAGGATGCCACGCTCGCCGGGGCGCTCGCGCTGCGCCCGTACTTCTTCGACGTGCTCCACGCGGACGGTCGCGACCTGATCGACGCCCCGCTGCGTGAGCGGCTCGTCGTGCTGGACCGCGTCGCAGATTCCTTCAGGGTCCGGCGCCTCACGACCTCCTCCCCCGGCGCGGCGACCCAGTACTTCCTCGAGACGGTGCGCGAGGGCGACGAGGGCGTCGTCGTGAAGTCGCTCGACGCTCCCTACGCGGCCGGGCGACGCGGCGCGGGATGGGTCAAGGTCAAGCCGCGGCACACGCTCGACCTCGTGGTGCTCGCGGTCGAACGCGGGTCGGGGCGCCGGACGGGCCTGCTGTCCAACATTCACCTGGGCGCGCGCGATCCCGAGACGGGCGGTTTCGTGATGCTCGGCAAGACGTTCAAGGGCATGACCGACGAGATGCTGCGCTGGCAGACCGAGCGCTTCCGCGAGCTCGAGGTCGCCGACGACGGCTGGACCGTGACCCTGCGGCCCGAGCAGGTCGTCGAGATCGCGTTCGACGGGCTGCAGCGCTCCACGCGCTACCCGGGCGGGCTCGCGCTGCGGTTCGCGCGCGTGCTGCGCTACCGCGACGACAAGACCGCGGCCGAGGCGGACACGATCGAGGCGGTCCGGTCGCTGACCTGAGCTCGCAGCGCACGGCCGCGGGCGCGAAGTCCCTGCGCCTCCTCAGAAGTCGCTCAGCGTGATGCCCAGCTCCGGCCAGCGGCTCTCTCCGTCGGGCAGCCACTCGGCGGTGTGCTCCCCGCTGTGCGCCCCCTGCTCGTCCCAGGTGAACGTGCCGTTCAGGACCTCCGTGACCACCGTCCACGGCGGATAGTCCTCGAACGCGTCCTCCACGACCCCGTCGGCCCACACGACCCTGAACCAGACCCACTGCTGCCTGGTCAGAGGACGGAACGGGGACCAGAACGTTCCGAGGGTCGTGCCCACGTGACCGGTGACCTCGCCGTCACGCCGCAGGACCAGGCAGCCCTTGTCGAAGACGTCGAGGGCCGGGTCGTGCTCCCGTCTCAGCATCGGCATGACGAGGAGTCACTCGCCCTTGCGGTACGGCACAGCGTCGGACCATCTCCACCGAGGCCGCCACGGCACCGCGACCAGGCTGGCCCACCACCGCTCCGACTCGTTCGCGAGGACCTCGCTGTCGCCCAGGTCCACCTCGTAGCGGGTCGTCGCCCACGAGGTTCCGACCCGCACCCTGCCGTCGACCGTGGCACGGACCGCGCGCTCGATCCGCTCGACCGACTCGACCGTGCGGGGAAGCGTCCACACGAAAGAGTCGCCGACGCTGAGATCGATGTCCTCGGGTGACTGCACCCAGATGACCCGGAGCGCACCGGCGCGGCGTGGTCGGAGGTCGAAGCCCTCGAGGTCTCCGTCACGGGTGCTGGAGAGATCGGCGATGCCGGTGAGCTCCGTCCGCAGTGCGCCGTGGAACGAGGCCAGCCGACGACTGACGTCGTCGTCGGTCAAGGACGAGGGAAGGGACATCGGAGCTCCGTCGTTCGTCGGGTTGGTGCGCCGAGCGTAGCGGTCCTCAGCACTCGGCCCGCAGGCCCTCCGTAGCCTGCCCGTCCGCGAGACCCGACCGACGCCCCACCCCCACCCACCCTGCCGCGGCGCGCGACGCCGTCGGGCAGCGTTTACCGGGAGAAACCGGGCGAAACATCGTCTCGGAGACCGGATGGGGGCTTGTGCCGGGCCTGCGCGGGCCGACAGGATCACCGCCATGCGCTTCGACGTCAGGGCCCACGAGCACCCCGGGACACCGGTGCGCCTCGTGGTGCGCCGCGCCGTCGACCTGCGCCTCGTCGCGGGCTGTCTCTGTCGGTAGCCCTGCCCCGGCCCGGCCGCAGCTCGCGCTGACGGCCGGTTGATCCGCGCACCTCGCACCCTCACCATCCCGCTCACGCCGTAACGCCGCCGGAATCTCGCGCCCGCAGGCGGTCTCACGCACCGAGCGCCTCCCTTCCCTCCCTGCCGCCGGCGTACCCACGACCGGTCGGCCCCCGTACCCGAAGACCTGGAGCTCCCATGCCCCGCACCCTCAGACCCCATGCCCGCCGACTGGCTCGCACCGCACTGCGGGCCGCCGTGACCATCGGCCTCACGACCGCGCTCGTGGCCTGCTCGGCCGCGAGCGCCGAGGAGGCCGTCGTCGGCGAGTCGGGCCGGACCGTCCTGCGCTACGACGGGTCGGTCGGGCAGGTGACGTTCCCCGAGCTCGCGGCGGACCTCGGCTACTACGAGAAGGTCGAGCTCGAGTGGGTCGGCGACTCGACGGGTGGCCCGCAGAGCATCCAGGCCGCCGCGACGGGTTCGACCGACTTCGGCGGTGCGTTCAACGGGGCGATCGTCAAGCTCAAGGCCTCGGGCTCGGCCATCACGTCGGTCATCTCCTACTACGGCTCGGACGAGCTGTCGTACGGCGGCTTCTACACGCTCGAAGGGAGCCCGCTGACCGAGCCCAAGGACCTGATCGGCAAGTCGATCGGCGTCAACACGCTGGGCGCGCAGAGCGAGTTCGTCATCCGCGAGTGGCTCACTCGGGGCGGGCTGACCGCGGACGAGATCGACCAGGTCGAGCTCATCGTGGTCCCGCCCGTCAACGCCGAGCAGGTGCTGCGCGAGGGTCAGGTCGACGTCGTCGCGCTGTCCCGCGTCTTCCAGGACAAGGCCCTCGAACGCGGCGGGATCACGCCGCTGTTCAGCGAGCTCTCGCTGTTCGGCGACTTCAGCTACGGCACGTACATCTTCCGCGACGAGTACATCGCGCAGAACCCCGAGGTGGTCGAGGACTTCGTGCAGGGCACCGCGCGGGCCATCCGGTGGTCGCAGGTCACCCCGGTCGAGGAGGTCCGTGCCCGGTTCACGTCCATCATCGAGGGGCGCGGGCGCGGCGAGACCACCGACCTGGTCCCCTACTGGAAGTCCGCGAGCATCACGGCCCCGGGCGGTGTGATCGTCGATGAGGAGATCTCGACGTGGATCGACTGGTTGGTCCGCGAAGGTGAGCTCGAGGAGGGCCAGTTCTCTCCCGAGGACATCTACACCAACGACGACAACCCCTACGCGAACGGGACCTACCCGCAGGACGCCGGCCCCGACGGCGAGCCCGTCGAGGTGTCACCGTGAGCGGCGCGGTGACGGCAGCGCCGGCAGCGACGGCCCTGACCGCCCGCCCCAGCGCGACGGACTCCACGACGACGACGGACTTCCCGGGCTCGACGCCCAAGCTCCGCCTCGAGCACGTGCGCAAGGAGTTCATCGTGCGCGACGCGGCCGGCGGCCGCGGGGCCCGCAAGCGTTTCACGGCCGTCGAGGACTTCACGCTCGACGTCCGGGCGGGCGAGTTCTTGACGGTCGTCGGCCCCTCGGGCTGCGGCAAGTCGACGCTCCTGGACCTGCTGGGCGGGCTCACCGAGCCGACGTCGGGCCGGATCCTGCTCGACGGCTCCCCCGTGACGGGTCCCGGCCTGGACCGCGGCGTGGTCTTCCAGCAGTACGCGCTGCTGCCCTGGCGCTCGGCCCGCGCGAACGTCGAGTTCGGGCTCGAGGCCAAGGGCGTCGGGCGGGCCGCCCGAGCCCGGGTCGCCGACGAGTACCTCGACCTCGTGGGCCTCACGGCCTTCGCGGACAGGTACCCGCACGAGCTCTCGGGCGGCATGAAGCAGCGCGTCGCGATCGCGCGCAGCCTCGCGTTCGACCCCGAGGTTCTCCTGATGGACGAGCCCTTCGCGGCCCTCGACGCGCAGACGCGCGAGTCGCTCCAGGACGAGCTGCTGCGCATCTGGCGTACCACGGGCAAGACGATCGTCTTCATCACGCACGGCATCGAGGAGTCGGTGTACCTCGGCCAACGGGTCGCGGTCATGACGCCTCGCCCGGGGCGCCTGCAGACCGTGATCGACGTGGACCTCGCGGGAGCAGGCGACGCCGGCCCGTCCGGGGACAGCAGCCGGACGGACCGCGGTCCGGCGGACCGCACCGACGACGACGCCGTGGCCGACGTCCGTTCCTCGGCCCTGTTCGGCCGGTACCGGCACGAGGTGTGGAGCGCGCTCCACGGCTCGCCCACCCCGGCGCAGGACGCCGGAGCAGGAACCCACGAGGAGGACGCTCATGTCTAGCACCGCGACCACACCGGCCCGTGTGGCCCCGGTCCCCCCGGCCGAGGACACCGTCGCGTTCGCGGACCCGCCCACGCTGGGACGCCGTCAGGCACTCACGGCCGACGAGGACCCGACGCCCTCGCTCGCGGCCCGCCTGCGCGGCGTCGGCACCCGTGTCCTGCGGGCGTCGGCCGCGATCGTGCTCTTCCTCGTGATCTGGGAGGTCGCGCCGCGCGTCGGGCTCGTCGACCGCGTCTTCCTCCCGCCCCTCAGCGCGGTGCTCGAGTCCTTCGGGGAGCTGCTCGTGAGCGGCGAGCTCGGCAAGCACGTCGGGACGAGCCTGACGCGGGCCGGCACGGGCTTCGCGATCGCGGTGCTGCTAGCGATCCCGCTCGGGATCGCGATCGGCTGGTGGGCGGGAGTGGCCCAGTTCCTCGGTCCGTTCCTCGAGCTGTTCCGCAACACCGCAGCCCTGGCGCTGCTCCCCGTGTTCATCCTCATCCTCGGGATCGGCGAGACCTCGAAGATCACGCTCGTCGTCTACGCGTGCTTCTTCCCCATCCTGCTCAACACGATCGCCGGGGTCCGCACGGTCGACCCGCTCCTGGTGAAGTCCGCCCGGTCGCTCGGGCTGCCGCCCGTCCGGCTGTTCCAGAAGGTCGTCCTGCCGGCCGCGGTCCCCACGATCTTCACGGGCATCCAGATGGCCGGGACGAGCTCGATCCTCGTGCTCATCGCGGCCGAGATGGTCGGCGCCAAGGCGGGCCTCGGCTACCTCATCACGTACGCCCAGTTCAACTTCCAGATCACGAACATGTACGCCGGGATCATCGCGATCTCGCTCGTCGGCGTCTCGATCAACGCCGTGCTCGTGGGCCTCGAACGGCACTTCTCGCGCTGGCGCACCACGTGAACAGGGGCCGCGCGTCCTGAGCGACCCGGCCTCGTAGGCACGACCCACCTCCCGACCCCGCACCCAAGTCCACGACCACGACCACGACCACCACGACCAGAGGACGCACCATGACCCAGCACCCCCGTCAGCTCAGCCTGAACCTCTTCATCCACCCGGCCGGGCACCACGAGGCCGCCTGGCGCCACCCGGACACCCAGCCCGAACGCATCTTCACGGCCGACTTCTACACCGAGCTCGCCCGCAAGGCCGAGGCCGCGACGTTCGACGCGGTCTTCTTCGCCGACGGGCCCGTCCTGCACGACGGCATCGAGTTCAACAGCGTCGGGCGGCTCGAGCCGCTCCTGACGCTCGCGTCGATCGCCGCCGCGACCGAGCGGATCGGGCTCATCGCGACGGCCTCGACCACGTTCTACGACCCGTACAACCTGGCGCGTCTCTTCTCGACGCTCGACCACCTGAGCAACGGGCGGGCGGGCTGGAACATCGTGACGACGGCCTCCGAGGACGCGGCCCGCAACTTCGGCCTCGACTCCCACCCGGACCACGTCGAGCGGTACGCCCGCGCGGCCGAGTTCGTCGAGGTCGTCACCCGCCTCTGGGACAGCTGGGAGGACGACGCGGTCCTGATCGACCGGGAATCGGGCCGATACGCCGACCCGGCGAAGATCCACGACGTGGCCTTCCGCGGCAAGCACCTGCGGGTCGAGGGCGCGTTCAACGCGGCACGCTCTCCCCAGGGGCACCCGGTCCTGGTCCAGGCGGGCGCGTCGAACGAGGGGCGCGCGTTCGCGAGCCGCTACGCCGAGGCGATCTTCACGGCCCACCAGCGCCTGGCCGACGCCCAGGCCTTCTACGCCGACATCAAGGCGGGGGCCGAGGCCCTGGGCCGCTCGCGCGACGCAGTCAAGATCCTCCCGGGCATCAGCCCGTTCATCGGCTCGACCGAGGACGAGGCGCGCGCGCTCGAGCGCGAGTTCAACGAGCTCACGGTCCCCGAGTACGGCCTGCGCCAGCTCGAGAAGCTCACCGGGGTCCGCCTCGATCACGCCCAGCTCGACGGCCCCGTCCCGGCCGAGCTCTTCGCGGGCGCGGGCGACGTGACCGACAACTCCCGCAGCCGCCTCCAGGTCGTGGCGGGCATCGTCGAGCGCGAGCAGCCCACGGTCCGCGGGCTGCTCCACCGCCTCGCCGGGGCGCGCGGCCACCGGGTCGTCGCGGGCACGCCCGAGCAAGTCGCCGACACGATCGAGGAGTGGTTCACGCAGGGCGCCGCCGACGGCTTCAACGTCATGCCGCCGTACCTGCCGGGCGGCCTGGACGACTTCGCCGACCACGTCGTGCCGATCCTTCGCGAGCGCCGCCTGTTCCGTACGGAGTACGAGGGCACGACGCTGCGTGACCACTTCGGGCTCGAGCGCCCCGCGAGCCGGTACGCGACACCCGCCGCAGAGCTTGCCGACGCCTCGCACGGCGCGAGGGGCGCGCACGAGGCGAGCGACGTCGTCGGGCAGGAGGAGGCCCGGACCGCGGAGCCGGTCCTGGCGTGAGCACGGGCACGGGCGCGCCGCCGGTCAGGTTGGCCTGGACCGTCCACGTCCCCGCCGGGGTCTGGGGCGTGGCCCAGGGCGCGGCGGCACCGGTCGTCGCGCTCGCGGCGCGCGAGCACGGCGCGTCGCTCGGCGTCGCAGGGCTCGTCGTGGCGCTCGCCGGGCTCGGCCAGCTGATCGGCGACCTGCCGGCGGGGCGCCTCGTGTCCCGGTTCGGGGAGCGGCGCTCGATCGTCGGGGCGGGCGTCCTGGCCGTGGGCGGCGTGGCGCTGTGCCTGGTGTCCTGGTCGGTGGTCTCGCTCGCGGTCGGCGTGTTCCTCGCGGGCCTGTCCCAGGCCGTGTGGGGCCTCGCGCGCCAGACGTACCTGGCCGAGGCCGTCCCGTTCGCGCGGCGGGCACGCGTCATGTCGACCGTGGCGGCCATGATGCGCGTCGGGTTCTTCGCGGGCCCGATCCTCGGGGCGGCGGCGATCCTCGCCGTCGGGACGAGGGGCGGCTTCGCGGTCCAGCTCGTGGCCGTGTGCGCGACGGCGGTCCTCATGGGTCGCGTGCCCGACGTCGGACGCTCCCCCCGGGCGCCCGGCTCGCCCGGCGACGCGGTCGCCCGGGAGGCGGGGCTGTGGCGCGTGGTCGTCGAGCACCGCCGGCTGCTGCGCACGCTGGGGCTCGGGGCCGCGCTCATGGGACTCTCGCGCACGGCCCGCACCGTGGTGCTGCCCCTGTGGGCCGACGTCCTGGGCGTCGACGCCGCCACCACGAGCCTCGTCTTCGGGGCCA
The DNA here is from genome assembly GCF_042726295.1 of Oerskovia sp. NPDC060338. Taxonomy (NCBI): domain Bacteria; kingdom Bacillati; phylum Actinomycetota; class Actinomycetes; order Micrococcales; family Cellulomonadaceae; genus Oerskovia; species Oerskovia sp. NPDC060338. The sequence continues at coordinate 116,094 of NZ_JBHXCQ010000012.1, read as the reverse complement.
GCGCGGCGCTCGACGTGATCGTCTCGATCCCCGCGGGGTACCTCATGGACCGGTTCGGGCGGCGTGCCCTCGCGGTCCCGTCGCTGCTGGTCCTCGCCACCGGGTACGTCGCGCTCCCCTGGGCGGGTGGCGTCGCGTCGCTGACCGTCGTGGCCCTGGTGCTGGGGCTCGGGAACGGGTTGAGCAACGGCGTCATCATGACGCTCGGAGCGGACGTCGCGCCGCCCGCGCAGCGCGCCGAGTTCTTCGGGGCGTGGCGACTCATGCACGACGCCGGGGCCTTCGCGGGTCCCCTGGTCGTCGCGGGCACGGCGCTCGTGGCCCCGCTCGGGGCGGCGGCGCTCGTCGTCGGAGCGGCGTCGGCCGCCGGAGGTGCGGTGCTCTGGCGGTACGTGCCCGTGTGGGCGCCATGGCCGCGGCCGGCCCTGCCGGCGGTCACTTCGTCGACGCTCCCGGAGGAGGCGGTCGAGGTGGCGGTCGAGACCGTCCCCCGGTGATCCTGGAGACCCGCCCCGCCCGCGGACGGGCCCAGAGAGGACCGAGCCCATGACCGAGGACCGTGCTGCCGTCCCGCCCAGCGACCTCACGCCACGCATCGGGAAGGTCGCCACGCGCGAGCTCGCCCACCACGGGTACACCCGCTACGACGACCTCACGCGGGCCACGGCCAAGGAGCTGCTCGCGATCCACGGGGTCGGGCCCAAGGCGATCCGGATCCTGGGCGAGGAGCTCGCCGAGCGGGGATCGAGGTTCCGGGAGGACTGAGCCGGTCGTCGGGGCGCTCGTTCCTGGGCGACGAACCCTCCGGGCTGGGCGGGGTGTCTGCCGAGCAGGTTCGGCTGGGCCGAACCTGCGTTCGCTGAGCAGGACCAGGTCCCGTCCAGCAGAACACCTCCGTGCGGCACTCCCGGCCGCCGCTCGCCGACCGTCGCACCGCCGACCGCGTCCGGCCCCTGGGCCTCAGCGCCCCAGGCCCTCCCGGGAACGCGCCAGCTCACCGAGCGTCGCAGCCTGGGCCCCGGTGAACGGCAGGTCGAACACCAGGAGCGCGTGCGCCGCACGGCCGACCAGCAACTCGACGCGCTCCTCCTGGTCCTCGATCGCGCACTCCTCGGCGGAGAACGCGATGTCGAGCTCGGTCGCCTGCCTGTCGATCCCGAGGTTCAGGACACCGTCGCGCACCTCGTCCCCGTCCTCGGCCTCACCGTCCCACTCCGCCTGCGACAGCACGACGACCGCGACGAGCCCCAGCACGTCAGGTCGTTCGACGACGCTCCCGAGGGCCGCGTAGAGCCGCTTGCTCGCCTCGATACCTGCTCCGGTCCACCCGTCGACGGCCTCGACCGGCGCTCCCTGCTCCGCGGCGATCGACGACGCGTCGACGTCGACCCACCCGTACTCGGGGTCGAGGTGGAACATCTGGGCGGCGGAGTCGTCCGCGACGCTCGGCCACGCCTTCTGGCGCCGCGTGCTCAGGCTCACGAGCACGTCCTTCCAGATCATGCGGTGGAGCGGGTCCTTCCACCTCTCGACGTCCCACCGGTCGCCCAGGTACCCCTCGGGGTCAGGGGTCTCGTAGGGCGCGACGGCAGGCGAGGAGTCGTACGAGCGCAGGTAGGACGGGTCGGCGACGACGCGCGCGACGGCCTCCGGCCCCGCGACGATCACGGCGTCAACGGTCCGCAGGAAACGACGGCGCGCGAACGGGCGGTCCGAACCCGTGAACGGGGCCTCACCCGCGAAGCGGGCCACGGCCTCGGTGTCGAGGAGGTCGTAGGCCCGCTCGAGCTGGCCCTTGGCCTTCGCGAGCATCTTGGGGTCCATGTTCGCCGCGGCCTGGAGCCAGGTCTGGGTGCTCGACGGCGTCACGCGCCCGCCGTACGGAGCCAGCACCGTCCACAGCTCGTCCCACGAGGACGGGTCGGACTTCTTGCGGAACAGTGAACCGAACAGCGCCATCTGGGGTCCTCACGTGAGCCGGGATCGGCGAGAAGCGTAGCCGGACCACGGCGGCAAGCGCCGCCGTCGGGCACGGTGCGGGCGACGCGCCAGGTGCGCGGCGCCGGCGCGGAACGACCCGACGCTGGGGCTCCGGTCGGAGCCGCTCGCGCTCAGGCGCTGACGACCTGGATGACCTCGGTGTCGTCGTGCATGCGCGCGAGCGCGGAGACCACGGGAGGCTTGGGCACCGGGGGCTGCGCCTTGACGCCCGTGCTCTTGCTGCGGCGCGGGCGCGTCGGCACTGCGACGCCGAGCGACTTGAAGACCTTGCGCAGCTCGGCCTCGGTCCAGCCCGCGGCGAGCGCCTCGGAGAACGTCGCAGCGTAGGCGCGCTCGGCCTCGTCCAGCTGGGTACGGGCGACTGCGACCTGCTCAGCCCGTTCGGCGAGGGCGCGACCTGCGGCCATGCGCTGCTCGAGGAGGTCGCGCAGCTGCGACTCGTACATGGTGGCGGTCTCGTCGGCGCTCATGACCCCAACCTACGGCCTGACCTGCACGGTCGCCAGGATTGCGAGGTGATCCGTGCCGGGGATCGCGATGGCTCCGACGTCGTCGACACGCATGCCCTGGTCGACGACCACGTGGTCCAGGTCGACGAGCGGCGGATACCTGCGGTCGGCGGGCCACGACAGGCTCACGCCCTGCCCCGCGAGGCGGGTCGCGTCGGCGAAGCGCCCGCCCAGGAGGTCGCGGAACGCCGAGTGGCCGAAGGTCGCGTTGAAGTCGCCGAGCAGGATCTGCGGCACGTGGTCGGCGTGCGCCGCGTCGCGCAGAAGCGCGAGGTCGCCCGTCCACAGGTCGACGTCCCCGGGTGTGGGCGGGTGCGGGTGGACGGCCGTGACGCGGACCGAGGTCCCGTCGACCTCGACGACGGCGCTCGGCTGATGGAAGCGGCTCGCCACGCCCTCGCGCTCGTCGGTCAGCGGGGTCGCACTCCACAGCCCGCTGCCCGCGGCACCCTCGGTCAGGTGGGTCGCGGTCCACGAGTACGGCAGCACGTCCTCGATCCCGGCTGCCACGAGCTCGGCCTCGAGCTCCTCGGTCAGCTCGACCACGCTCAACAGCTCGACCTCCTGCTCGCGCACGGCCTCGACCACCGCCCGGGCGTCGGCACGCCCGTAGAGGACGTTGGTCGCCATGACGCGCAGGGTCCCGTCGGCACCGGGAGCGATGCCCGGGCCCGGCACGAAGAACGGCACGAGCCACACCGCGTGCGCGACGACGAGCACCCCCGCGATCGCGCTGAGCACCCACCGCCGCCGGCTCAACGAGAGCAGCAGCACCACGAGCGCCGCGAGGGCCACCCATGGCGTGAAGGACACGAGCTGGGCGAGGGGCGTGACGTCGTCGAACCCCAGGGCGCGGGCGAGCGTGAGCGCACCCACCCCGACGAGGCACGACGACAGCAGGACCGTCCACACGACACCGCCCACGCGACGCGCCCGCGACGGCGTGCGCGCTGCGGCGCGTGCCGGGGCGCTCACGGGGCGACCTGCACCGTGACGGCGAGCGCGCGGTGGTCCGACCCCGGGACCACGAGCGACGCGAGGTCGCCTACCCGCATGCCCTCGTCGACCACCACGTGGTCGAGGTCGAGGAACGTCGGCACCCGTTCCCCCACGGGCCACGACAGGTTCAGGCCGCGCCCGGCCGTGCGCGTCGCGTCGTGGAACCGGTCGCCCAGGACGGCGCGGAACGACGCGTGGTCGTACGTCGAGTTGAAGTCGCCCAGGAGCACCTGCGGCAGGGACTCGTCGTGGGCACGGCGGACGAGGTCCGCCATCTCCTGGTGCCACACGCCCGTGATCTCGGGGAGCGGCGGGACGGGATGGACGGCGGTCACGCGAACGGGCGTGCCGTCCACGTCGACCGTGGCTGCGGGCATGGCGAACGTGCTCCACTCTGTCGTGTCGGGGTCGGTCAGCGCGGTCTTGCTCCACAGGCCGCTCCCGGGCGAGCCGGTGCCCACCTTGGCGTCGACGTGATGCGGCATGACCGCCTCGAGCCCTGCCGATTCGAGACGGTCGTGGAAGTCGGCCGTGAGCTCGACGACCGCGAGCACGTCGGCCTCCTGGTCGCGAACCATCTGCACCACGGCGGCGGCGTCCGCCTGCCCGAAGTACGCGTTGACCGTCAGGACCCGCAGCGTGCCCCGGGCGTCTGCCTCGATGCCCTGCCCGGGCACGAAGAAGGGCGCGACCCACGCGACCTGGGCCACGAGAGCGACCGCGCACAAGATCGCAAGGAAGCGGCGCCGCAGGACCAGGGCCGTCGCGGCCACCAGCAGCGCGAGCGGGACGACCCACGGCGTCACGCCGACGACCTGCGCGAGGGGCGTGACGCCGTCGTACGGCACGGCGCGCACGAGCGTCAAGGCCAGGACCAGGCCGCCCACGACCCACAGCACCAGCCCGACGGCGCGCCCACCGGGACGACGTCGGGCTGCGGGGGCGGGGGTGGGGCCGACGGGCGGTGTGGTCGGTGTGGACGGTGACTCGGCCGTCGAGGCGGCGATCTCCCCCGTGGTGCGGCTGTCCCCTGTCATGCAGCGACCCTATCGACCGGTTCGCACGGTTCTGGGCCGGTCGGCCCCCGCCGGTGCGGGAGCCCGGTGCAGCACACGGAGGGATCCTGTGAACGGCACTCTCGGCGAACGGGGCATCGTGAACGGCACCCGCGACGGGGGCGTCGCCGCGAGATGCGGCCAACGGGGGTCGGAACCCGTCCTGGACCCCCGTTGGCCGCAACTCGCGAAGGCCCGCCGTGGTGGAGACGCACGAAGGGCGAGTGCGCGGCCGGAAGACCGCGCACTCGCCCCTCGGGTCGGACGACTAGCCGAAGATCCCCGGCAGCGTCGCGCGGAAGACCTGGTCGGCCTCGCTCAGCGGGATCGTGAAGATGCCCTCGATCTCGAGCGACTCACCGGTCTCGGCGACCTCGGCCGGCTCGGTGCCGGTCTCGCCGATCTTGAGGACGGGCACGCCGCGGGCGACGCACGCGTCGACGAGCTTGGTCTCCTCGCTGCGCGGCACGGCGACGAGCGCGCGGGCCGTGGACTCGGAGAACAGGGCCTCGAACGGGGTCACACCGTCGCGCGTCGCGAGGGCGTCGATCGACACCTTGGCGCCGGTCCCGAACCGCAGCGACGCCTCGAGCAGGCCCTGGACCAGGCCACCCTCGGAGAGGTCGTGCGCGGCGGAGACCAGGTGGTCGCGGCTCGCGTTGACGAGGACCTCGGCCAGGGCACGCTCGGCCGCGAGGTCGAGCTGCGGGGGAACGCCGCCGAGGTGCTGGTGGACGACGTCGGCCCATGCGGAACCGTCGAGCTCTGCACTGGTCGTGCCGAGGAGGTAGATGGCCTCCCCCGCCTCGCGCCAGCCGGACCCGGTGGCGTGCGCGACGTCGTCGAGCACACCGAGGACGCCGACGACGGGCGTCGGGTGGATCGACGAGTCGATCTGCCCGGGCTCTCCCGTGCCGTTGTAGAGCGAGACGTTGCCGCCCGTGACGGGGACGCCGAGGGTCTGGCACGCGTCGGCCAGGCCTTCGATGGCCTCGACGAGCTGCCACATGGAGTCGGGGTCCTCGGGCGAGCCGAAGTTCAGGCAGTCGGTGATCGCGAGCGGGCGCGCGCCGGTCGTGGCGACGTTGCGGTACGCCTCGGCGAGCGCGAGCTGGGCGCCCGTGCGCGGGTCGAGCTTGGCGTAGCGGCCGTTGGCGTCGGTCGCGAGCGCGACCCCGAGGCCCGTGGTCTCGTCGACGCGGATCACGCCGCCGTCGTCGGGCTGGGCGAGGGCCGTGTTGCCCTGGACGAAGCGGTCGTACTGGTTGGTGACCCACTCCTTGGACGCGAGGTTGGGCGAGCCGAGCAGGCGCAGCGCGGTCGCGCGGAGCTCGTCGGCCGTCTCGGGACGAGCGAATCGCGCGGCGCCCTCACCCGTCGAGATGCTGTCCGCGTTGAGGCCGTCCATCCACGTGGGGCGCGCGTAGGGGCGGTGGTAGGTGGGGCCCTCGTGCGCCACGGACTTGGGGTCCACGTCCACGATGCGCTCGCCCTGGTGGTCGATCGTGAGGCGACCGGTACCGGTGACCTCGCCGATGACCGAGGTCTCGACGTCCCACTTGCCCGTGATCGCGAGAAACTCGTCGAGCTTGTCGGGAGCGACGACGGCCATCATGCGCTCCTGCGACTCCGACATGAGGATCTCGCCCGCGTTGAGCGACGGGTCGCGCAGCAGGACCGAGTCGAGCTCGACGTGCATGCCGCCGTCACCGTTGGAGGCGAGCTCCGACGTGGCGCACGAGATCCCGGCCGCGCCGAGGTCCTGGATGCCCTCGACGACGCGTGCCGCGTAGAGCTCGAGGCAGCACTCGATGAGGACCTTCTCCATGAAGGGGTCGCCGACCTGGACCGAGGGGCGCTTGGCGGGCACGCCGTCCTCGAAGGTCTCGGACGCGAGGATCGAGGCGCCACCGATGCCGTCGCCACCGGTGCGGGCACCGAACAGGACGACCTTGTTGCCCACGCCCGAGGCGTTGGCGAGGTGGATGTCCTCGTGGCGCAGCACGCCGATGCACAGCGCGTTGACGAGGGGGTTGCCCTGGTACGAGGAGTCGAAGACGAGCTCGCCACCGATGTTCGGCAGGCCGAGGGAGTTGCCGTAGCCGCCGACGCCCGACACGACGCCGTGCACGACGCGCGCCGTGTCCGGGTGGTCGACCGCACCGAAGCGGAGCTGGTCCATGACGGCCACGGGACGCGCGCCCATCGAGATGATGTCGCGGACGATCCCGCCGACGCCCGTCGCGGCACCCTGGTAGGGCTCGACGAAGCTCGGGTGGTTGTGGGACTCGACCTTGAACGTCACGGCCCAGCCGTCACCGATGTCGACGACGCCCGCGTTCTCGCCGATGCCGACGAGGAGGTGCTTCTTCATCTCGTCGGTCGTCTTCTTGCCGAACGTGCTCAGGTGCACCTTGGACGACTTGTAGGAGCAGTGCTCCGACCACATGACGGAGTACATCGCGAGCTCGGCAGCCGTGGGGCGTCGCCCGAGGATGTCGCGGATGCGCTGGTACTCGTCCGGCTTGAGGCCGAGCTCCGCGAAGGGCTGCGCCTCGTCGGGGGTGGCGGCTGCGCGCTCGACCGTGTCGAGGTGCGGCCGGTGCTCGGAGGTCGCTGCGGCGGGCGTCGGGGCGTTGCTGGGGGCGGTCATCGAATCCCTCGGGGTGGCGTGCCAGCCGGCGCGTTTCGACGAGCGAGTCATCGGGGAGGCGACCGGCACGGGGCTGCACAGGTGCGGCCAGTTTACCGGGGGTTGGGGGCGGCGCGGTCGGGCGTCCATGAACGCGTTCCTGGAGGTGCAGGCGGGCCCGTGGGCTGCGCGGATGCGCTCGCCTCGGGCGGCGGGGACCGGGTGCGCGGGGGGCCGGGGCTGCGGCGGGGTTAGCCTCGCACGGTGACCTCGACCGTTCGCCGCCCTCGTTCGCGCCCCGCCCTCGTCGGGGCGGCGCTGGCGGCCTGCCTGCTGGTGGGCTGCACCGGGCCCGACGGCGCCGCTTCCGTCCCCGGGTCGTCCTCGCCTGCCGAGGGGGGCACGTCGGGCGACGCCGCGGAGGCCGAGACGGCCGAGCCCCCTGAGTCGGCCATGACGACGCACGCGCTCACGGCCGACGGGATCGAGCTGCTGCTGTCGGTGCCGGTCGCATCGGCCGACGGAGCCGGCGAGGTGAGCGGTGACGGCGCCGAGGCCGGTGAGGGCGGTGACGGTGAGGGCGGTGACGGTGAGGGCGGTGACGGTGAGGCGGCGGCCGGTCCGGCAGGGACCGGTCCGGTGGCCCCCGGGCAGGCAGCGCCGGTGACCGTGATCCCCGACGAGGACGGGTCGAGCCGGGTCTCGTTCGGGCTCGCTGTCCCGACGGCCGGGACGGGGTCCGGCTCCGACAGCGGTGGCGAAGGTGGCGGCGACAACGGCACGGGGACCGGCACGGCTGACGACTCCGCCACTGCGACGCTCGACCTCGTCTCCCCCGCCGACGGTTCGCTGCTCCGCAACGGCGACGGCAGCATCAGCGTGCTCGACGCGGCGGGCACGCCGCTCGGTGGCCTGTCGGCGCCGGAGGCGACGGAACCGTCCGGATCCACGCTCCGCGCAGGAGTCGTGGTCGTGGCGCCGACCCGCGCGGAGGTGCGGGTCAAGGCTGCGGGCGTGACGCCGTCGGGCACGGCGGGGACCACCGCGAGCACCCCGCCCGACGACGTGACCGTGACGACCTGGCTCGGCGCGCAGGGCGTGCGCAGCGCGACCTGGGGGAACCGCGAGGGCGGGCGCTCGCTCGCGGTGGACCCGACGCCGTGGGCGCGGCAGTCGGGCCTGGTGGGCGAGGAGACCGCGTGGGCGCAGCTCGTCGCGGGCGAGCCCGAGGCGGACTCGTCGACCATGCGCGACCAGTTCGACTGCCACGCGCTGGGCGCGACCGACAAGAAGACGTGGAACCTCGAGCCGTGGCGGCCCGACGTCGGGTTCCTCGCGACGGTCGCGGCGCGCTGCAACCCGACGTCGTAGTCCTGGGTGCCGAGCACGAGGTTGCGGACGATATCCAGCGGATTTCGACCACAACCTCGTGCTCGACCGGTCGCAACCTCGTGTTCGGCGCCGAGGGCCCTAGCATCGGCGGATGCTCTCCGACCTGCCTCCCCTCTCGCTCCTGCTCGGCGCGGCCGCGGCCTGGTCCGCCTCGACCGGGCACGGCGGGGCCGTCGAGCTCGTCGAGGAATGGGCCTGGCCCCACGGCCAGTCCCGCGTGGCGCGCGTGCGGACGGGAGCGGGTGACGTCGTCGTGAAGTGGGAGCGCTCGGCGCGCAACGTGGAGCGCGAGGTCGAGGCCCTGCGGCGGTACGTCCCCGTGCTGGAGGACGACGCCGGACAGCTGCTCGCGGCCGACGTCGACGCCCATGTGCTGGTGCTGACGCACGTGCCCGGGACGCTCGCCGCCGGTGCGGCGGCCCTCGACCCGGACGTCCACCGGCAGGCCGGCGCCCTGCTCGCGCGGCTGCACGCGAGCGCCCCGGCCGTGCCCGACGAGTGGTACGGCGAACGCCTCCTCACCGAGCTCGACGAGAAGATCGCTGCGCACGCCGACCTCGTCGACGCGGCGAACCTCGTGCGGCTGCGCGAGGTCGCGGCACCCGTAGCCGACGTACGGTCCGTGCGGCTCGTGCCCGCGCACCGCGACTACGGTCCGCGCAACTGGCTGGTCGACGCGGCGGGGCACGTGCGCGTGATCGACTTCGCGCACTCCGAGCCCTCGCCGTGGGCCGTGGACCTGCAGAAGCTCACGATGCGCGAGTGGCGAGGCCGCCCCGAGCTGGAGGCGGCGTTCCTCGAGGGCTACGGGCGCGTGCCCGACGACGAGGATCGCCTCGTGCTGCGCGCGTACGTCGCGCTCTCGGCGCTCGCGACCATCGCGTGGTCGGTCGCGCACGACGACCCGGGGTTCGAGGCCGAGGCCAGGTCGGTGCTCGCGGAGCTCGTGGCGGGCTGACCGGTCGGCCGTCTGTGCCGGCCTTCGGCGCCGTCGCTGGGGGCCGAGCACGAGGTTGCGGTCGCTGTCCGGCGGATTCCGACCGCAACCTCGTGCTCGACCGACCGGAACCTCGTGCTCGCGCCGACAGCCCCGTGCTGCGCGCCAGCCGCCAGCCGCCAGCCGCCAGCCGTCAGCCGTCAGCCGAGCCCGAGCATCTCCCGGACGGGCCCCACGCCGTGCAGCGTCACCTCGGGTCGCAGCGCCTCGGCGCGGGACTCCCAGTCCTCCCGGTCGAGGCGGTACCGGACGTCGCCGGCGGGCTTGCCCTCGCGGGCGAGCGTCGCCGTGCCGTTGGGCCGGTAGCCGATCTTGCGCGTGACGCCGTTCGACGGACCGTTGTCCTCCCAGGCCGACGTCGTGGCCGTCTGCGCGCCGAACCCCGTGAAGAGGAGCTCGAGGATCATGAGCCGCGCGAGCGTACCGACCCCGGCCCCCTGGTGCCGTCGCCCCAGCCACGAGCCCGACTCTGCAGTGCGCGTCACCACGAAGTCCGAGGCCGTGAGAGCCTGCACGCCCAGCACCTCGCCTCCGCGGACCACGGCGAGCTCGATCGCCCACGACGCGGGCGAGATCCGGGACGCGGCACCCCACTGGTAGGCCAGGATGCTGCGGCCGACCTCGACCGCCGACCCGCGCGACCACGGGAACACGAAGGGCATGAAGCCCTCGTCGTGGATGCCCTCGCCACCGACCGCCGCGAGCTGGAAGAGCAGGTCCTCGTCGAGATGACGCAGCTCCAGGTCCCCTGAGACGACGCGCAGCCCGGACGGGGGCCAGAGCTCGGTGCGCGACGGTCGCCCGGTGCCACGCGCCGCCTGGTCGTGTGCACGGGGCGCGGGATCGCGCGTGGGGTCAGGTGCGGAATCGGGTGCCATCGGTGCAGCCTGGCCGAGTGCACCAGGCACGTCAACAGGATTCCCGTGCCGAAGCCGACCCGGACGCACGAAGGGACCCGCGGGCCCGACGCGACGGCTGGTGGTCGTCACGCCGGAACCGCGGGTCCCTGGCTCCCTCGGCGGCGGTACCGCTCCGCCGGGCCCCGAGGTCGTTCCTGCGGCGCGGCTGTGGCCGCACCAGCCGCTGCCGTTGCCGAACAGACGGTTGTCGTCCGTCGACCATGCGGTTGCCGTCAGAATTCAGCAGGATTCGAACGCCCACCGCATGCTCGGCACCGAGGCCGGACCAGCACGGAACCCAGACCCTGACGGCGCCGGGAACCAGCCCCGTGAGCCCTCAGCGCCTCGCGGCCTTCGACCCGCCTCGTGCCGCCGCCTTGGCTGCGGCCTTCTCGCGGGCCTTGATCGACTTCTCGCTCACGGGCTCGTCGCCGCTGGCCCGCAGCTGCCGGTAGTACTCCCGCGCCTCGTCCTGACGTACCTGCTCGGCCCCCGACGCAATCTTCGCGCGCAGGTGCTCGGGGCCGTAGCCCCAGGCGTCGACCAGGTCCTGGGCGTGGGGGCGCAGGCGCGCGACGAGGCGGTCGATGTAGCCGGTCACGATGCGCGCACGCTGCGCGGACAGGCGCCCGTTGATCAGGTACCAGGCGAGGTTGCGCTCGATGACCGTGAGCCCGAACAGGTCACGGACCCACGTGAGGATCTGACGCGTGCCCGCGTCCTCGATGGTCTCGAGGGCCTGCGTGAACGCCTCCCAGTGCAGCAGGTCGGCGTGCGCCTTCGCCATCTCGATGAGCTCGTGCTGGTGCTCGTTGAAGAGCTCGGCGGCCCTCTCCGGCGTGGCCTTCTGCGCGGGGCGCAGGGCCGCCGCGACGTCGGCGACCATGGTCTCGACGCGGTCGGTCAGCAGCTCGCGCTGGTTGCCGACGTCCTTGAGGTGCCCGGCCGCACGGCGCGGGTCGCCCACGTCCGCGATGGTCTGGGCGGCCCGCTTGAGCGGCGTGCGGTGCAGTGCGGCATCGGCGGCCTGCTCGACCACGAACCGGGCCATCTGCCCGGGCGAGATGTCCTTGAACTCCTTGCCGTAGTCGGCCAGGAGGCGCTTGGCGACGAGCTGGAGCAGCACGGTGTTGTCGCCCTCGAACGTCACGTACACGTCCATGTCGGCGCGCAGGCTCGTGATCCGGTTCTCCGTGAGGAACCCCGCGCCGCCGCAGGCCTCACGGGCCTCCTGGAGCGTGTCGAGCGCGAACCACGTGCTCATCGGCTTGAGCGAGGCCGCCATGGTCTCGAGGTCCTCGCGCGACTCGGGGGTGTCGCTCTCGCCCGAGAACACCAGGTCGAACAGGTCGAGCAGGCGGTCGTGCGCGAAGTGCATCGCGTAGGTCTGCGCGATGCGCGGGATCAGGCGGCGCTGGTGCGTGCCGTAGTCGAGGATCACGACCTCGTCGACGGGCGAGGCCGCGTTGAACTGGCGACGCTGGTTGCCGTAGGTCACCGCGGTCGTGAGGCCCAGCTTCGACGCCGTGATGGCGGCACCGTCGAGCGATACGCGGCCCTGGACGAGCGAGCCGAGCATCGTGAAGAAGCGACGCCCGGGGCTGTCGATCGGCGAGGTGTACGTGCCGTCCTCGGCGACCTGGCCGTAACGGGCGAGGAGGTTCTCGCGCGGGACGCGGACGTGCGTGAAGTGCAGGCGACCGTTGTCGATCCCGTTGAGCCCGCCCTTGAGCCCGTCGTCCTCCCCGCCGACGCCGGGAAGAAAGGCCCCCGCGGCGCCGTCGGGCGTGGTCTCGCGGATGGGCGCGTAGAACGCGTGGACGCCGTGGTTGACGCCGTTCGTCACGAGCTGCGCGAAGATCACCGCCGCCGTGCCGTTGACCGCCGCGTTGCCGAGGTAGTCCTTCCAGGCACCGCGGAACGGGGTGTGGACGACGAACTCCTGCGTGGCCGGGTCGAACGTCGCGGTCGTCGCGATCGAGGCGACGTCCGAGCCGTGCCCCGTCTCGGTCATGGCGAACGCACCGGGCACCGAGGCGTCCATCGCGGCCGGGAGCAGGCGGTCCTGCTGCTCGGGCGTGCCGAGGTGCAGGATCGCCGCGGCGAACAGGCCCCACTGGACGCCCGCCTTGATCTGGAGCGAGGGGTCCGCGGCGACGAGCTCCTCGAACCCGGCGAGGTTGCCGCCCGCGTCGTCCTGCCCGCCGAGGCGCGTCGGGAACCCGCGGTGCACCTGCCCGATCTCGACGAGCTGCTTGACCTGGTCCATGACACGCTCGCGGTGCTCGGTCAGCGAGAGCCCCTCGATGCGCTGGAACCGCTCCTCGCCCGCGGTCGCGCGCGCCTTGGCACGCAGGTCGGCCCACCGGCCCAGGAGCTGGTGCGAGAGGTCGGCCACGTCGACGCGGACCTCGCCCTCGGGCATCGGGGGTGTGACGCCTGCGGCGGGGATGGACGTGGAGGTCGCTGCGCCGTCGCCCCGCTGGGTGTCGCGGGCTGCGGTGCGGTCAGAGGTGGTGGTCATCGGGACTCCTGTGTGCCGGTGGTAGCCATGAGAAGGATCAGAGGTCGTCGGTGGAGGGGGCGGCGGTGCCGTCCGAGGCGGCGGTGCCGTCCGAGGCGGCGGTGCCGCCGGTCGCGGTCGCGGCGCCGTCGGTCGTGGCGCCCCGGCCACGGGCCATGACGCCCACGGGGCCGCCCCACAGCCAGGCCGCGACCCGCTCGGTGAGCTCGTCGCGGTCCGGGGTGTCGGGGTCGTCGTGGTGGCCGAGCCACCACTCGCCCGCGCCGCGCACGAACCCGACCGCGCCCGCGGCCCAGGCCGCGGCGTCGGCGGGCGTGACGTCGGCCGCGCGCGTGAAGGGCTGGGCGACGAGCTCGGTCACCGAGTCGAGGAACGCCGCGAGGGGCGCCGAGGCCGTGCGGGCCGTGCCGTCGGTGCCGGCGATGGCGCCCGTGCGTGTCACGAAGTAGTAGACGTTGGGCGAGCTCGCGATCATCTCGAGGTACACGCCGACCATGGCGCGCAGCGCCCGGCGCGGTGTCTCGGCGGACTCGGCGGCCTGGGTCAGGGCGTCGTGCATCTGCCCGACGACCGACGCCCCGATCGCGATCTGCAGGCCGGTCTTGTCCTCGAAGTAGCGGTAGATGATCGACTTGGACGTGCCCGAGGCCGCCGCGATCTCGTCCATGGAGACGCCCGGTCCGCCCTTGTGGACGGCCTTGCGGGCCGCGTGCACGAGCTCGGCGCGACGGATCGCGCGGTGGTCGTCCCAGCGGGTCGAGCGTCCGTCCACGACGGGAGCAGGAGCGGGTGCGGGGGCGCGGCCGGGGGCACGGTGGAGCACGGCGGAGCGAGGCCGTCCGGTCCTGCCGTTCGTGTCGCCGTTGATCACACAGTCCTCCAGAGGTGCCCGACGTCGGTGTCGTCCCTGGTCGTCCGTCCGTCGGTCCGCGAGTGGTCCTCACGACGGCGTCCTGCCCTGGCGGGAACGCCGGGCACAGGGAGTGAAGGGTGTGACCCGCCTCACGATACCGAGAGTATCAGGTACTGTGGGTCTTGGACACCGCGTGGATCGCGCCCGCGGTCCGAGATCCTCAGCAACGAAGCGAGAGAGAGCAGCCGAAGTGGCCATCCGGAAGACGCAGCAGCCCACCCCCACGCCCAGTTCCCCCCAGCAGCCCCCGGCCCTCCGCGACGCCTACGTCCTGGGCGGCAACCGCATCCCGTTCGCACGCGCCGGCGGGAAGTACACAGGGGCCAGCAACCAGGACATGTTCACGGCCGCCCTCGAGGGGCTCGTGGCCCGCTACGGCCTCCAGGGCGAGCGCCTGGGCGAGGTCGTCGGCGGCGCGGTGCTCAAGCACTCGCGCGACTTCAACCTGGTTCGCGAGTCGGTCCTGGGCTCGTCGCTCTCGCCCCAGACCCCGGCGTTCGACCTCCAGCAGGCGTGCGCCACGGGCCTCGAGGCCGTCGTCACCGTGTCCAACAAGATCCGCCTCGGGCAGATCGAGTCGGGCGTCGCGGGCGGCTCCGACACCGTGTCCGACGCCCCCATCGCGGTGAGCGAGGGGCTGCGCAAGGCGCTGCTCAAGGCCAGCCACGCCAAGACCCTGGGCGCGCGCCTCAAGGCGTTCGCCTCGGTGCGCCCCGGCGACCTGGCGCCGTCGACGCCCAGCACGGGCGAGCCCCGCACGGGCCTGTCGATGGGCGAGCACCAGGCGATCACGACCGCCGCGTGGGGCATCACGCGCGAGGCGCAGGACGAGGTCGCGCTGAACAGCCACCTGAACCTCGCCGCCGCGTGGCAGGCCGGGTTCTTCGACGACCTCGTCACCCCGTTCCGCGGCCTCGCGCAGGACCAGAACATGCGCGCCGACTCGTCGGCCGAGAAGCTCGCGTCCCTCAAGCCCGTGTTCGGCAAGCACCTCACGCCGAGCGCGCCCACGCACGGGGCCGCGGCGGGCGGAGACGCCGGACCCGCTCAGCCGGTGGGCCCCACCATGACGGCCGGCAACTCGACCCCCCTGACCGACGGCGCCTCGGTCGTCCTGCTCGGTTCGCGCGAGTGGGCCGCCGAGCACGACCTGCCGGTCCTGGCCCGCGTGGTCGACGCCGAGTCCGCCGCCGTCGACTACGTGCACGGCCACGAGGGCCTGCTCATGGCCCCGGCGCACGCGGTCCCCCGGCTGCTCGCCCGCAACGGCCTCGCGCTCGAGGACTTCGACGTCTACGAGATCCACGAGGCCTTCGCCTCGACGGTCCTGACCACGCTCGCCGCGTGGGAGGACGACGACTACTGCCGCACCGAGCTCGGCCTCGACGGCGCCCTGGGGTCGATCGACCGCTCGCGTCTCAACGTCAACGGTTCGTCGCTCGCCGCAGGGCACCCGTTCGCCGCGACGGGCGGGCGCATCGTCGCCACGGCGGCGAAGCTCGTCGCGCAGAAGGCCTCCGAGACCGGTCGCCCCGCCCGCGCGCTCATCTCGATCTGCGCGGCCGGCGGCCTGGGCCTCGCCGCGATCATCGAGAGCGCCGACGACCTGTCCACCACGCCTGCGCAGAGCACCGAGAGCTGAGGGAACCCGCCATGACCGACAAGTACCTGTCCGCCGTGAACTCGGGCTTCACCAAGACGCTCGCCAAGAAGCTCGGCCTCCCCCGGCCCGCCGTCCTGCGCCGCTACCGCGCGGGCGACCCGCTCGTGCCCGGCCCCGTGCTGGTGATCGGCGAGCCCGGCTCGGCCGCCGACACCACCGCGGTCGCCCAGGCCCTGCTCGGCTGGGACCTCGACGTGCGGCAGAACGCGAACGGCGCCGAGACCCGCTGGGGTGCGATCGTCGTCGTCCTGACGGGCGCGACGAGCCCCGCCGACTTCTCGGCCCCCGTCCTCGAGCTGGGCGCGAACCTGCGCCAGCTCGCGCCCGGCGGCCGCGTCGTGACCGTCTCGCGCGCACCGTCCGACGACGACACGCCCCTGCTCGCGGCGACCCGCCAGGGCGTCGACGGGTTCCTGCGCTCGCTCGCCAAGGAGCTGCGCGCGGGGGCCACGGCCAACGGCATCCAGCTCACCGACGGCACAGCCCCCGACAGCACCTCCGCCCTGGCCACGCTGCGCTTCTTCCTCTCGGCGAGGTCGGCGTTCGTCGACGGCCAGCTGCTGCACGTGGGCCCGGCCGCGAGCGCCGAGGCCCCCGACTGGGACCGCCCCCTCGCGGGGCGCGTCGCGGTCGTGACGGGCGCAGCCCGCGGGATCGGGGCGGCCATCGCCCGGACGCTGGCCCGCGACGGCGCGACGGTCGTCGTGGTCGACGTCCCCGCGGCGGGCGAGTCCCTCGCGAAGGTCGCGAACGAGATCAAGGGCACGGCTCTGCAGCTCGACGTCACGGCCGACGACGCGGGCGCACGGATCCTCGAGCACGCGCGGACCCGCCACGGCGGTCTGCACATCCTGGTCCACAACGCCGGGATCCTGCGCGACAAGCTCCTCGCCAACATGTCCCCCGACAAGTGGGACGCCGTGATCGCGGTCAACCTGCTCTCGCAGCTCCGCATCAACGACTACCTGCTGGGCGCGAGCGGCTTCTCCGAGGCCCCGCACATCGTCTCGCTGGCCTCGACGAGCGGCATCGCGGGCAACCGTGGCCAGACGAACTACGGCGCCTCCAAGGCCGGGGTCATCGGCCACACGCGCGCGACGGCACGCCTCCTGGCCCCGCTCGGCGGCTCGGCCAACGCGGTCGCGCCCGGGTTCATCGAGACCGACATGACGGCGTCGATCCCGCTCGTCCAGCGCGAGATGGCGCGCCGCGTGTCCTCGCTCCAGCAGGGCGGCCTGCCGATCGACGTCGCGGAGGCCATCGCCTTCCTCGCGTCGCCCGCGGCGGTCGGCGTCAACGGCCAGGTGCTGCGCGTGTGCGGCCAGAGCCTGGTGGGCGCGTGACGGCCGCCACGCACGAGACCCGCAACCCGCGCCTCGTCACGCTGCCCTCGCTGCCGGGGCTCGGCGGCCTGTACGCGAAGGGCGTGGCGTCGTCGGGCCGGATCGCCGTGACGCGCTCCCCCGTGGGGCGCGCCCTGCCCGGGCCGCGCGACGTCGTCCTGCCCGACGTCGTCTACCGCGTCGCCGACGTCCCGACGTCGGGCGTGACCGAGCACCTGACCGACTACCAGCGCCTCGTCGGCGAGCGCGTGTGCGACACCCTGCCCGCGGGGTACCTGCACGTGCTCGCGTTCCCGCTCGCGACCGCGCTCATGGTGCGCGGCGACTTCCCGCTGCCGCTGCTGGGGCTCGTGCACGTGTCCAACGCGGTCTCGGTGCACCGGCCCGTGCAGGTCGGGGACGTGCTCGAGGTTCGTGCGTCCGCCGAGAACCTGCGCGCGCACCGGCGCGGGGTCCAGGTGGACCTCGTGACCGAGGTCAGCACGGGGGGCGAGCTCGCCTACCGTGGCGTCTCGACGTACCTGGCCAAGGGGTTCGGGCTGCTGTCGGGCGAACGGGCGGCCGAGGAGGTGCCGCGCGAGGAGTTCGTGCCACCGCTCCCGACGGCGCGCTGGGAGCTCGGCAGCGGGGTCGGGCGCGCGTACGGCGCGATCTCGGGCGACCGCAACCCCATCCACACCTCGGTCCTGGGCGCCAAGGCGTTCGGCTTCCCGCGGACCATCGCGCACGGCATGTACACGGCTGCGCGCGCGCTGGCCGAGGTCGGCGCGGCACGCGGCGACGCGTACGACTGGACGGTCGAGTTCGAGAAGCCGGTCCTGCTGCCGGGCACGGTCCAGGTCGCGATCCACCGCGTGCCCGACGACGGCGCTCACCCGGGTGCGGACGCCGGCTTCGCGTACACGGGCTGGAACGGCAAGAGCGGCAAGCGGCACTTCAGCGGGACGGTCACGCCGCGCTGAGCGCTCGTGCCGCCGCCCGCCGAGCTCACCCCGCGGTCCGCCGGATGCTGCGCCGCCACCGACGTTCGAACACCACGTCCTGGCCGTCGCGCGCCACGACCTCGTCGTCGGTGTGGAAGTACTCCGCGTCGCACGTGATCTCCGAGCGCGTCACGATGCTCGCGTCCCACACAGGGTCGGCCGGTGTGGCCCCCGGCCTGCGCAGCCGCACGCTCCAGTCCGAGCGCGTGCGCGCGCTCAGCGGGTCGCGCCCGATCCAGTACCGCTCGAGCGCGTCCTCGGTGAACTCGAGACCGTCGGGGTAGACGCGCGTCCCGCCGTACCTCGGGTCGACCTCCAGGAGCCACTCGTCGGCCGCGACGTCACGCACCACGCGTCGCTCGGGCCGCTGGTCCGCGGCCTCCGGGTAGACGACACCGAGCGGGGGCGCCTGCTCGGGCTCCTCGAAGGTGACGACGGGGTGCCCGCCCGGCGCTGCGCCGTCGTGCACCGGGAGCTCGAGCGAGCTGCCCGCGGGCGCGACCGCGAGCCCCGCCCCTCCCGGCTGCGGCCACACCCACGGCCAGTACGCCGAGGAGACCGCGAGCCGGAGCCGGTGCCCCGGCGCGACCGCGTACCCGGTCCCGCTGAGCTCGAACGTCACGTCGTGCGTCGCGCCGGGTTCCCACGGCACCACGCGGTCACGCCCCTCGCGCGCGGACAGGTTGAGCACGCCACGGGTCACGAGCGTCGAGGAGCCGTCGGGGCCCACGTCGCACAGCCGCGCCACGACCTGCCCCTTCTCGCCCGCGCACGTCAGGCGCAGACGGACCCGGGCACGGCCCAGGATCTCGAGCCGCTGCGTGAGCGCGGCCGAGTCGAAGCACACGGACCTCCCGTCCTCCTCGCGCTGGTCGGGGGGCAGGTCCGCGTCGTTCCCGAACGGGAAGAAGCGCCCCGCGTCGATCCCGGTGTGCTGGGGAGAGGCCACGAGGCACGACGGCGGCACGTCCGCCGGGGCGGTCGGCTCACCGCCCGCCGGGCTCGGGTGGGCGGGAAGGTGGTTGACGAGCGGGGCGGTCGTGCGCAGCTCGGTGGCGACCGCGGAGTCGTCAACGTCGTCGGTGCCGCCAGGCGCTCCCGCGAGCGGGAAGACCGTGGGCCGGACGTGCGGGGAGGGCCAGCGCTCCTCGCCGACCCAGCGCCCGGGCAGCTCGTCGTAGACCGTCGCGGGCGGCACGGACTCCGTGATCCAGGCGCGCAGCGCCGGCTCGTCGAGGGCGCCCGTGTCCTGGCCCTTGAGGAACTGGTCCCACCAGCGCAGCGTCTCCTGGAGGAACCCGATCGACGGTCCGGGCGGCAGGCCGCGGTCGGGGTACTGGTGCGACCACGGCCCGACGATGCCCCGGACGGGGCCACCCAGGGTCCGGCCGGCGTTCGCCGAGCCGTCGCTCGATCCCTGGTCCGCCGACTCCTCCCCCGCGGCGACGAGCCGCAGGACCGTGTCTCGGTACGGGTCGTTCCACCCGCCGACCGCCAGGACCGCGGCCTTGATCGCCGAGTAGTCCTCGATGACGCTGCCGTGGCGCCAGTAGTCGTCGCGCGTCTGGTGGTCGAGCCAGGTGTGGACGAACGGCTCGGTGTGCTCGAGGCGGTCGAGCCACTGCTCCTTCCACCGGTCGCCCACGACGGCCGGGTCCGGGGGCCGGGAGCAGAACGCGAGCATGGTCGCCGCCCACGCGTGCATGTCGACCGCGAGGACCGACCCGCCCGTGTAGTGCACGTCGTTGTCGTAGCGGTCGTCGGTCGAGCAGACCGTGACGATCGCCGCGAGCGCCTCGGGGGCGAGGGCCGCGACCTGCAGGGCGTTGAACCCTCCCCACGAGATGCCGAACATCCCGACCTTGCCGCTGCACCACTCCTGCGCGGCGAGCCACTCGACGACCGCGACGCCGTCGGCGAGCTCGGTCGGCGAGTACTCGTCGTCCTGGTGCCCGTCCGAGTTCCCGCTGCCGCGGATGTCGACACGCACCGACGCGTACCCGTGGCCCGCGTAGTACGGGTGGCGCTGCGCGTCGCGCGGGGCCGTCCAGTCGGACAGCCGGTAGGGCAGGTACTCCAGGATCGCGGGGACCGGCGTGGGGTCGACCGGCCGCCAGACCCTCGCCGCGAGGCGCGTGCCGTCGGCGAGGGGTATCCAGTGGTCCTCGACCGTGGTCTCGAACGGGAGCTCGGTCACGTACCGCATGGTCGTTCCTCCGGTGCTGGGTGGTGCGGGTGGTGCTGTCGGGCGGGTGGTGCTCGTTCAGTGGTGGTGGCGCGGGGCCACGTGGGTCGTGCGGGTCGCGCCCGCCGGTCAGTGGACGGGGTGCATGGTCCGCTTCATCCAGGGCGACAGGATCAGGACGACGACCCCGACGAGCACCGCGACGGCCCCGTTGAGCGTGAAGTAGAGGCCGTCAGGGATCTCGCCGTAGAACCGGACGGTCTGCGCCTGGATGCCGTTCGCGAGCGCGATCGACAGGAACCACACGGCCATGGACTGGCTCGAGAACGCCGCGGGGGCGAGCTTGGTGGTCGCGGACAGGCCCGTCGTCTGGAGCAGGACGTCGCCCAGGCCCAGCAGCAGGAGCGAGGCCAGGAGCCACCAGACGGCGATCTTCCAGTCTCCGCTCTGCCCGGTCACGGCGGGCACGAGGATCAGGTAGGACAGCCCGCCGAGGAGCGCACCGATCGCGATCTTCTTGGACGCGTGCGGCTGCCGGGGGCCGAGCCAGGTCCACAGGGCGGCGACCACCGGCGCGACGAGCACCTCGACGCCGCCGAGGAACGAGCTGAACCAGGCCGCCGGCGCCTCCCAGCCGAAGATCGTGCGTTCGACGTGCTGGTCGGCCAGCAGGATCAGGACGCTGTACGCCTGGAACAGCACGAAGTTGAACGCGACCGACGCGAACCACAGCACCAGGAACGGCCGGAGCCGGCCGCGCTCCTCGCCCGTCACGCGCGGGCTGCGGAACACGACGGTGAAGTAGACGATCGGGGCGGCCATGGCGACCACGGTCAGCGCGTCGACGACGCCCGCGATGCTGAGCCGCCCCGCGAGCGCGAGCCCGACGGCGAGGATCAGCACGCCGGCCGCGACGCCTCCCAGGATCCACAGGGTCCGGCGCATCACGGCCGGCGGCAGGGGCGCCTCGGGGCCGCGCCCGTGCCCCGGGATGTGCCGGCGGCCCACGACGTACTGGACCACTCCCGCGGTCATGCCGATCGCGGCAGCCGAGAACCCCCAGTGCCAGCCGACGTCGGCGCCGAGCCACCCCGTGACCAGGGGGCCGAAGAACGCCCCCACGTTGATGCCCATGTAGTAGAGCGCGAACCCCGCGTCGCGGCGCTCGTCCGTGGTCGAGTAGAGCTTGCCCACGAGCGTCGACACGTTGGGCTTGAGCAGCCCCGTGCCCAGGCTGATGAGGACCAGCCCGAGCCACGTCGAGAGCTCGGCGGGGATCGCCATGGTGTAGTGCCCGCACGCGATGAGGATCCCGCCCCACAGGACGGCGCGGTACGAGCCCAGGACCCGGTCCGCGATCCACCCGCCGCCGACCGAGACGAGGTAGACCATGGTCCCGTAGCCCGCCGCGATGGAGGCCGCAGGACCGGCCTCCATCCCGAGCCCGTCGTCCGCGACGGTCGCGGTGAAGAACAGCACGAGGATGGCCTGCATCCCGAGGAACGAGAACCGCTCCCAGACCTCGAGGCCGAACAGGGTCGACAGACCTCGCGGGTGCCCGAAGAAGGCCCTGTCGTCCGGGTCGACCGCGGGGTCTGCCGGTCGTGCGTCCTCGGTCGTCAACAGCCCTCCAGCGATCGGTGCGCCCGCCGCAGGCTCGCGGAGGCATCCTTCCAACCTAGGGAGGATCGGGGCCCGGGGCCACAGGGACGCTCGGCCTGGTCGCCCGCAGCGCGGCTCGCAGCCCGTCAGACGACCCGGTCGAGGCCCTCCAGGCGGGCGAGCCGGCCGAGCAGGGCGTCTCGCACGTCCGGCCACTCGTCCGCCAGGATCGAGAAGTAGGCCGTGTCGCCGCGCGACCCGTCGGGAGCGACGCGGTGGCTGCGCAGCACCCCCTCGGGCACGGCCCCGAGGCGCTGGATCGCCGCGATCGAGCGGGCGTTGCGCGCGTCGGCCCGCAGCGCGACGCGCTCGACGTCGAGCACCTCGAACGCGTGCCGCAGCAGCAGGTACTTGCACGCCGGGTTCGTCACGCCGCCCCACCAGGGACGGTCGTAGAACGTCGAGCCGAGCTCGACCCTCCGCTGCGAGGGCGACCACTCGTAGAGCGAGGTGCTGCCGCGGACGGACGTGGCGCCGTCGGGCCCCTCGCCGGGAGCAGCCGGCCCGACGACGGCCCACGCCAGGCGCCCCGGCGCCGCCACCGCGTCCCGCACATAGACGGACATGGCCGGCGTCCCGCGAGGCGTCGGCGAGGACATGCCCGCCCACAGGGCGTCGTCGACGAACGCCCCCAGCGCCTGCGCGTGCTGCTCGCCGAGCGGCTCGAGGCGCAGCCCGAACCCTTCCAGGACCGTGGCGTTCTCCATGCGGTCATCCTGCCGGACCGGACGTGAGGATCCTGTGAACCGCCCGTCCCCCGAGATGCGAGCCGTCTCCGGACCTGCCTACGGTCGATGCGAACCACCCACCATCCGACGATCACCACGGGAGGACCTCCATGGGACTGGGAGACAAGATCAAGCACGCGGCCGAAGAGGTCGAGGGCAAGGTCAAGGAGGGCGCCGGCAAGCTCACGGGCAACGAGAAGCTCGAGGCCGAGGGCCACGCCGACCAGGCGAAGGCCAACGTCAAGCAGGCCGGTGACGACGTCAAGGACGCCTTCAAGAAGGACTGACCCACCAGACGAAGAACGCCCCGGGACCCGCACGGGTCCCGGGGCGTCGCTGTGGACGGGGGAGGTTCAGAGGGCGACGGCGGGCGGCAGGGCCGTGACGGACGCGACGGGCTGGCCGGGCACGGCGGCGGCGTGCCCGACGACCGGCGGGACGACCGACAGGAGCGGCGTGGTCACGGGCTCGCCGGCGGCGGACATCTCGACCGGGCCGAGCAGCGGGACGATCCGCGGGCTCGTGATCCGCGCGAGCAGGCCGAGCTCGACGCCCGCCCACTCGTGCGCGAGGATCGAGAAGCACACCGAGTCGGCGCGCGTGCCGTCAGGGGCCGCGCGATGACCTCGCATGACGCCCTCCTCGTACGCGCCGAGGCGACGCATCGCGGCGAGCGAGCGAGCGTTGCGCGCGTCCACCCGGAAGCCCACGCGGTGCACGTCCCACGACTCGAACGCATGTCGGAGCAGCAACCATTTCGAGACCGGGTTGACGAGGCTCCCCCACGTGGAACGGGCGTAGAAGGTCCGCCCGATCTCCACGCGCCTGTCGTCGAGCGACAGGTCACGGAAAGCGGTGCTCCCCACCACGAGACCCGAGCCCGCGTCGACGACGGCGAAGGCCGTCAGCGCCCGGGTAGCCCGAGTGTCCTCGATGAAGTTCACCATCCCGACCTCCCCCTCGGGGAGGGTCATACTCATACCCGCCCACATCGTCGGATCGACGATCTGAGCCAGCGCACCGGCGTGCGCGACAGCCAGGGGTTCGAGGCGGAACCCGTGGCCTTCCAGGACGACATCGTGCTGCACAGCGCATATCAGAACACACGCAGGCGTCGCCGCCAAGACCACGGAGCGGTCTGCTGTGGACGACGAGGTGACGCACGGGTGAACGTTGTGCTCCGAGGAGCGTCTCCGCAGGTCAGAGGGCCTCTCAGGCGGGGGCGGGACCGCACCCCACGGCGGCCGTGATGTTGCCGACCGCGGCGGTCGCAAACAGCCCGGAGAGCCCTGCGACCTGGAGCAGCGGGCGCGGGTCGTCGCTCACGACCCAGCAGCCGTCCACGACCTCGTACCGGGCCTTGGCCCCCTCGCCGACGTAGGCGCGCAGCGCGACGATCAGGCGCTCGATCTCCTCACCCGTGGTGCCCACGCCGATGGACGCCCGGATGGCACCGGCCGGGAAACCCAGGCGGGCCAGGAGCGGGTGCGCGCAGAACCGACCGTCACGCACGCCGATCCCGTGCTCGGCCGACAGGTAGGACGCGACGAGGCCCGCGTCGTGGCCGTCGACCGAGAACGTCACGACGCCCACGGGGTCCACGGCGTCGGCCCAGGCGCGGACGACGCGCACGCCGTCGATCTCCTCGAGCCCCTCGACCAGGCGGGCGCGGAGCTCGGTCTCGTGCGCGACCAGCACGCCCGGCTCGAGCGCTGCGAGCGCGTCGCACGCCGAGGCGAGCGCGACCGCGCCGATCACGTTGGGCGACCCGGCCTCGTGCCGCGCGGGGGCGCTCTGCCACGTGGTGCCGTCGAGCGTCACGTTGCGCACCGCACCACCGCCCGCGAGGTAGGGCGTGCCGGCGTCGAGCCAGTCACGACGTCCCACGAGCGCGCCCGCGCCGAACGGCGCGTAGGTCTTGTGGCCCGAGAACGCGACGTAGTCCACGTCGCTCGCCGCGAGCGAGACACCGCGGTGCGGGACGAGCTGGGCGCCGTCGAGCAGGACGCGCGCCCCGGCGTCGTGCGCTGCGGCGACGACCTCTGCGAGAGGGAGGGACTCGCCCGTGACGTTCGAGGCCCCCGTGATCGCGACGAGCGCGTACGGGAAGCGGGACAGCTCGGCGCGCAGCCCGGACAGGGTCTCGGCGACCGTCGCGCCGCCGACCAGGACCGTGGCACCGCCCGTGCGCTGCCAGGGCAGGAGGTTCGCGTGGTGCTCGACGTCCAGGACGAGCACCCGGCCGGGCGTCCCGTCGGCCTGCGCCGGGACGCAGCCCGCGAGCAGGTTGAGCGAGTCGGTGGTGTTGCGCGTGACGATCGTGACGTCGTCCTCGCGGGCGCCGACGAACGCGCCGATGGTCTGGCGCGCGGCCTCGTAGAGGGCCGTCGACACCTGGGACAGGTAGCCCGCGCCGCGGTGCACGCTCGCGTAGAGCGGCAGGACCTCGTTGACGCGGTCGGCCACGACCTGCAGCGCAGGGGCCGACGCCGCGACGTCGAGGTTCGCGTACGGGACGCTGCGCCCGTCGACGAGCGGGACCAGGGTGTCGCTGCCCACGACGGGCAGCACGGCACACGAGGTAGGGGCTTCGATGACTGCGTGTGCGCTCATGGCACGTCCTCCGGTGGTCGTCGGAGTTCGCCCTGCGGCCCCTCCGCGCTTGCCCCCCTCCTTGTAGAGAGGGGCCCGGTCGTCACCCGGGGCACCCCGCCGCGGAGGAGGGTTGCCGGCCAGCAAACCGGGGTTTTGCGCTGGCGCTCATGACCTGGTGTCCAGGATGGGCGAGGCCCACGGAGCGTGTCAACCGGTGGGCACGGCGTCTCGGATGGTGGGCAACGGGGGTGCGTCAGGTGGTCGGAGCGGGTGCCGGGGAGTCGTCGCGCAGGGCCGCGACGCGGCGCGCGTCGGCGCGGTACATGGCCGCGTGGTCGAGGAAGTCGGACCGGCCCGTCTCCTCCGCGCGGCCGTCGGTGAAGTCCGCGATCTCCTCGAGCCGTTCGACCATCACGCTCAGGACCTCACGACGCGAGAAGGGCAGCCCGTAGGCCGCGACCAGCGCGTCGAGGCGCACGAGGGGGTCCAGGCGCCCGACGACGTCGCCCCCGTCCTCGCCCACGGCGTCCGCCACGAAGGGCGCGAGCCGGTATCCCAGGTAGGCCAGGTCCCGGATCCGCGGGCCGGGGCTCGCGGTGTCGAAGTCGATGAGGCCCACCAGGGTCCCGTCGCGGAAGACCAGGTTGTACGGGGCGACGTCGTTGTGGCACACGACCTCGACCGGCTCGCGCTGCGGGAGCTGCCAGGTCGGGGCGGCGGCGGGTACGGGGACGGCTGCAGCGCCGCCGACGACGGTGCCCCCGGAGGCCGTGCCGTCCGAGACCGCACCGCCGGCTGTGACCATGGCCGTGGCCGTGGCCGCGGCCGCGAGGAACCCGATGCTCGCGTCGTGCACGCGTCGCAGGAGCGCGCCCGCGTCGCGGAGCACCGACTCGCCCCAGAGCCAGTCGGGCAGCGGATAGTTCGCGACATCGCCCGGGAGGTAGGACAGGACCTCGCGCCCCTGGTCGTCGACGCCCAGCGGCTCGGGCACCTCGACGACACCGCTCGCCCGCAGGTGCGCCAACAGCGCCTGGACCGTGGGCGTCCAGGATCCGGCCGACCGGCGGACCGTGTCGCCGCTCCGCACGACGGTCGTGGAGTTGCCCCCGGTCAGAATCTCCTCGAGCGGGCCGCCTTCCTGACCACCTTCGCTGAGGGCGAGGGCTTGCGTCGAGGTCGAGGCACCGAGCCCCCTCCCTCGACAGGAATCCTCGATCTCACGGCCGGACGGGAAGCTCTCCATGCACGGCAACCTATCCCCTGCCCACCCTGCGAGACACCCGTTCCACTCCGTGGGCACCGTGGCGTACGATCCGACGCAACCATCCAGAGCGGCTGAGTGACTTGGCACGATGACGCCGCAGCAACCCCCCGGCGACGGGCGAGGGTGCTACCGCCACGACCGATGGAGGATCACCATGAGTGCCCCCGACCGCGCGACCGCTGCACCGGTCCCCGACGCCCGGCCCGCCGACGGCTACGCCGGCGACATCACGCCCCTGCAGGCGTGGACCCTTCTCCAGTCGGACCCGGACGCCGTCCTCGTCGACGTCCGCACCGACGCCGAGTGGCGCTTCGTCGGCGTCCCTGACCTGTCCTCGGCGGGCCGCGAACCGGTCCTGACCCAGTGGGTCACGGTCGAGGGCCGCCCCAACCCGGCGTTCGTCGCCGACCTCACCGCGGCCGGTGTGACCCCCGAGCGCCCGGTCGTGTTCCTGTGCCGCTCCGGTGCGCGGTCGATCGGCGCGGCCAAGGCCGCGACCGCGGCGGGCCTCGGCCCGGCGTACAACGTCCTCGAGGGCTTCGAAGGAGCGCTCGACGGCGCCGGTCACCGTGGTTCCGACGGCTGGCGCGCAGCGGGCCTCCCCTGGAAGCAGTCGTGAGCGCCGCGGCCGAGGACGGCGTCCTGCGCATCCCCGCCGGGATCCCCGGAGGCTCGGGCCGCGGCCCGCTCCCCCGCTCGGTGCGACCCGACACTCTCGCGGTGCGCGGTGGCCACGCCCGCTCCGAGTTCGAAGAGACGAGCGAGGCGCTCTTCCTCACGCAGGGCTACGTCTACGGGAGCGCCGCCGAGGCCGAGGCCGCGTTCACGGGCGAGGTCGACCGCTTCATCTACTCGCGCTACGGCAACCCGACCGTGCACACGTTCGAGGAGCGGCTGCGCCTCATCGAGGGCGCCGAGGCCTGCTACGCCACGGCGTCGGGCATGTCTGCGGTCTTCACGTCGCTCGCAGCGCTCGTCGGTGCGGGGTCGCGCATCGTCGCAGCCCGCGCGCTGTTCGGCTCGTCGCTCGTGATCTTCGACGAGATCTTCGCCAAGTGGGGCGTGCGCACCGACTACGTCGACGGTCACGTGCTCTCGCAGTGGGAGGAGGCGCTGTCGACCCCCGCGGACGTCGTCTTCTTCGAGACCCCGTCCAACCCCATGCAGGACGTGATCGACGTGCGCCGCGTGAGCGACCTCGCGCACGCGGCGGGCGCCGTCGTCGTGCTCGACAACGTGTTCGCGACCCCCGTGCTGCAGAAGCCGCTCGAGCTCGGCGCGGACGTCGTCGTGTACTCGGCGACCAAGCACATCGACGGCCAGGGGCGCGTGCTCGGCGGCGCGATCCTGGGCTCCGAGGAGTACGTCAAGGGACCCGTCCAGACGTTCATCCGCAACACCGGCCCCTCGCTCAGCGCGTTCAACGCGTGGGTCCTGGTCAAGGGGCTCGAGACCCTGTCGGTGCGCGTCAAGGCCCAGAACGCCGCGGCCTTCCAGGTCGCGACCGCGCTCGAGGAGCTGCCCGGTATCACGGCCGTGCGCTACCCGTTCCTCGCCTCGCACCCGCAGGTCGAGCTCGCCAAGGCCCAGCAGAGCGGCGGCGGGACGGTCGTGACGTTCAACCTCGACGTGCCCGGCGCCGACGACCCGGGCACGGACCCCGAGCTCCTCAAGAAGCGCACGTTCCAGTTCCTCGACGCGCTGCGGATCGTGGACATCTCCAACAACCTGGGCGACGCCAAGTCCCTCATCACGCACCCCGCGACCACGACGCACCGCAAGCTGGGGCCCGACGGTCGTGCCGCCGTCGGGATCGCAGAGACGACCGTGCGCTTGTCGATCGGCCTCGAGGACCCCCTCGACCTGATCGAGGACGTCGAGCAGGCGCTCGCCGCCCGCTGAGGCGCCCGCCGCACCGCACTCGGCGGACGGTCCAGGAATACCCCGGCCGTATCCCGGGGTTGCACCTGGCGATGACTACCTCGCCGCGCCTCTCCGTCCTCGACCTCGTCCCCGTCCGTTTGGGACAGTCCAGCTCCCAGGCCATCGCCGCCTCCCTGGACCTCGTGCGCCTCGCCGACCGCCTCGGCTTCACGCGCTACTGGTTCGCCGAGCACCACAACATGCCCGCGGTCGCCGCGTCCGCCCCGCCCGTCATGATCGCGGCCGCCGCCTCGGTGACCGAGCGGATCCGCGTCGGGTCGGGCGGCGTCATGCTCCCGAACCACGCGCCCCTCGTCGTGGCCGAGCAGTTCGCGGTCCTCGAGGCCCTGGCCCCGGGGCGCATCGACCTGGGGATCGGGCGCGCGCCCGGCAGCGACCCCGTGGTCACGGCGCTGCTGCGCAGCAGCGGCCCCACGTCGGACGTCGACCGCTTCCCCCAGCACGTCCAGGACATCCGCTCGCTCATGAGCGCCGAGGGCGCCACCGTCCGCCTCACGAGCGGCCAGGTCTACGACGTGCACGCGACCCCGGCCGCGGAGTCCGTGCCGACCGTCTGGCTGCTCGGGTCGAGCGACTACTCGGCGCGCCTGGCCGCCGAGCTCGGGCTGCCCTACGTGTTCGCGAACCACTTCTCGGGTGCCGGCATGGACGAGATCCTCGCGCTGTACCGCGACGGCTACCGCCCCTCCCCCGAGCACCCCGCGCCGGAGACGTTCCTGACGGTCAACGTGTCGGTCGCCCCGACGCTCGCCGAGGCTCGCGCCCGCGCGCTGCCGCAGGCGCGCATGATGGCCCGCCTGCGCTCGGGCAAGCCGCTCGGCGCCCAGGAGACGGTCGAGGACGCCGCGTCCACGCCGCTCGACGGGCTCACGTCCCAGATGGCCGACGAGATGCTCGACCGCTGGATCGTCGACGAGCCCCAGGCCGCGGCCCGTCGCGTGCGCGAGCTCGCCACCCGGCACGGCGTCGACGAGGTCATGGTCGTGCCCGTCGCGGCGTCCCGCGCCGACGAGTCGCTCGACGCGACGCCCGGCCGCACGCAGACGCTCGAGCTGCTCGCGGACGCGCTCGCCTGACGCCCGTCCCGTGACCCCGCCACGCGCAGAGCCCGCCCGACCGCCCGCCGACGCGGCGCCGTCGGGCGTGCCCGTGCGCGTCACGGACCACGCCTCGGTGCTGCTCGCCCCGAACCCCGGACCCATGACGCTCGACGGGACCAGGTCCTACGTCCTGGCCGCGCCGGGCGCGCGCACGCGCGTGGTCGTCGACCCCGGGCCCGACGACGTCGCTCACCTCACGGCCCTGGCCGACGGTCCACGCGTCGAGCTCGTCGTCATCACGCACCGGCACGCGGACCACACCGCCGGGGCGGCGCGCTTCGCCGAGCTCACCGGGGCGCCCGTCCGGGCGGCCGACCCCACCCACTGCCACCCCGCGCACCCCGCGACGGGCGGCGCGGCCGGAGGCCCCGGGCCCGCGGGAGCTGCCGCACCGCTGCGCGGGGGCGAGGTGCTCCACGCCGCCGGGCTGCGGATCGAGGTCGTCGCGACCCCGGGTCACACGGCCGACTCGGTGAGCTTCCGCCTCCCGGACGACGGACCGCACGGCTCGGTGCTCACGGGCGACACGATCCTCGGGCGCGGCACCACGGTCATCTCCACGCCCGACGGGTCGCTGCGCGACTACCTCGCGAGCCTCGACGTGCTCGAGGCGTTCGGGACCGCGACGGTCCTGCCCGCGCACGGCCCGCACCTGGGTGACCTGTCCGCCGTCGTGCGTGCGTACCGGGACCACCGCCTGGGCCGGCTCGCCGAGGTGCGCGCGGCCCTGGCCGGGTCCGGGATCGCCGAGGCCCCCGTGACCGACCAGCTCGTCGAGCAGGTCACGGCGATCGTCTACGGCGACGTCGCGCCCGGGGTGCTCCCCGCCGCCCGGCAGAGCGTCCGCGCCCAGCTCCGGTACCTCGCCGAGAGCCCGTAGACCTCCGGGTTCCGGCGCGCGCCGGAGCCGCCCCTGACACACAGCGGTGGCCTCGCGACCGGAGTGCCGAGCCGGAGCGGAGCGACGCGACGACCCGACGCGCCGGGCCTCGACGCCGGTGGTTGACTGACCGCGTGACTCCCTCGATCCCGGACCGTCCCACGCCCTCCGCCCGCCGCGACGTCCTGATGGCGGGTCCTGTGGTGCGGCTGGGCATCAGTGCGGTCGTGGGTGTCGGCGCGGGCCTCTGGTTCGGCACGCAGGGCTACCCGAGGTTCGCGGTCCTGGCCGGGTGGAGCGTCACCGCGCTGATCTTCACGGTGTGGACCTGGGTCGTGGTCGCGCCCATGGACGCACGGATGACCTCGCGGCTCGCGACCCGCGAGGAACCGTCCCGTCGCGTGACCCACCTGTTCATCGTCACGGCCTCGCTCGCGAGCCTCGTGGGGGTCGCGCTCCTCCTGCTGGCCTCACCCGAGAAGAAGAGCGCCCAGGCCGTGAGCGCGGTGTTCGCCGTCGCCTGCATCACCGTCTCGTGGGCTGCGGTCCACACCCTGTTCGGGCTGGCCTACGCCCGCCAGTACTACACGGGCGAGGACGGCGGGATCGACTTCAACCAGGTCGAGCCGCCTCGCTACCTCGACTTCATGTACGTGGCGTTCACGGTCGGGATGAGCTTCGCGATCTCCGACACGAACGTCACGTCGGGGGACATCCGTCGGACGGCGCTGGGCCACTCGCTGCTGTCCTACCTGTTCGGGACGGTGATCATCGGCGCGGTGGTCAACCTCGTCGCGGGGCTCTGAGGCCCGCGCGTCACCGGGCCCGGCGCGTCAGGACGCTCGACACGATCGCCGCGACCGCGGCGACCGCCATGACCAGGAACAGGGCGATCGCGACGCGCAGCGGTGTGTACGCGATGCGCTCGGTCATCTCTTCCGCGGGGCCGAACCAGCCCCACTCGGTGACGACCGCCTCGGCGTGCGTGGCGATGGCCCCCACCCGTCCCGGAGCCGCGCCCAGCGCACCGGCGACCCACGCGAGGCAGTCGATCATGAAGGCGCCGAACGTGGAGGAACCGGACAAGAAGGTGGGCACGGGAACAGGGTAGCGGCTCGCGCGGCAGGGCGTCGGGTGATCTCCGCCGTGTCCGGCCCTCCTGGCGGACCGCCGTCGCGAGGTAGGCCGCCGCGCCGCGACCTACCGCCCCGCGACCGCGTCGAGACGTGGTGGCACGCCGACGGCGGGCCTCACCTCCTGGGTGGGACCCGCCGTCGGGCAGTGCTGGTGCGGTCAGGCCTGGACGAGCGTGCTCAGCACCGAGGTGAAGAAGCCCAGCCCGTCCGTGCCCGCGCGGGGCCCGGACTCGTTCGCGGGGCCGAACCCGGCCTCGACCGCGTGCTCGGGGTGCGGCATGAGCCCCACGACGTTGCCCGCCGCGTTCGAGATGCCCGCGATGTTGCGGCGCGAACCGTTCGGGTTCCAGCCCTCGTAGCGGAAGACCACGCGGCCCTCGGCCTCGAGCTCGTCGAGCGTGCGCTCGTCGGCCACGAACTGGCCGTCCTGGTTCTTGAGCGGCACCGTGATGCGCTGGCCCGCGGTGTAGTCGCGCGTCCAGGCCGTCTCGGCGTTCTCCACGACCATGGTCTGCTCGCGGCAGATGAACGCGAGGTGGTCGTTCTTGATCATCGAGCCGGGCAGCAGGTGCGCCTCGGTGAGGATCTGGAAGCCGTTGCAGATGCCCAGGACGGGCAGGCCGCCCTTGGCCGCGTCGACGAGCGAGTCCATGACGGGCGCGAAGCGGCTGATCGCCCCGGCGCGCAGGTAGTCCCCGTACGAGAAGCCGCCCGGGAGCACGACCGCGTCGACCCCGTGCAGGTCGGCGTCCGCGTGCCACAGGGACACGGGCTCGCCGCCGGCCAGGCGCACGGCACGGGCCGCGTCCCGGTCGTCGAGCGTACCGGGGAACGTGATGACACCGATCCGGGCCGTGGCCAGGCCGGTCGCTGCGGGGGCGCTCATCAGGCGCTCTCCCCGCCCAGCTCGGCCGTCAGCTCGGCGACGAGGACGACGTCCTCGATGACCGGGTTCGACAGGACCTTCTCGCCGGCCTCGCGGGCTGCGGCGAGCACCTCGGGGGTGACGTCACCCTCGACCTCGAGCTCGAACCGCTTGCCCTGGCGCACGCTGGTGAACTGGGTGAAGCCCAGGCGCGGGAGCGCCCCGACGACGGCCTTGCCCTGCGGGTCCAGGATCTCGGGCTTGGGCATGACCTCGACGACTACGCGTCCCACAGGAGCTCCTCGGGAAGTTGGTCCGGCCGCTCGGCTCGGACAGGTCCGCACGAGGCTCGGGGCGCGCCGCGAGGGCGGCGACCGGGTCGCGCGGATCTCGGTGGGTGGGGATTCCGGGGCCAGTTTACCCGCGCCGCGCACGGGGCCGGGCCGCGTCTCAGGCGGCGGGCGGTGCGGTGCTTTCGAGGGGAGCCGAGCGCGAGGTTGCGGTCGTTCTGGGCGTCAGAACGACCGCAACCTCGTGCTCGGCCGCAGGAATCCCCCAGCCCGACGACGGAGCCCACCTCAGGAGGACCGTGCGGCCTCGCGGAGCCGGACGTCGGGCGGGGTCAGGCGGGGTCAGGCGGGGTCAGGCGGGGTCTCGGTCGTCCCGCACCTGGTCCGCCGAGGACGCGGTCATGAGCCGCATCGGCTCGGGGACGTTGCCGTGGACGACGTGCCGGTACCAGGCGGTACGCGTGCGGGACTCGCGGAACACCGTCCCGGAGAGGAGCACGAGAACGGCCACGAAGGCCCAGAAGAACCCCGACGCGAAGAATGCGGGCCAGTATGCGGCGACCGGTTCACCAGCGATCAGCGCGTATCCGGCGATCACCATGAGCATCGTGCCGTAGCCCAGGACCAGCGTCCAGGTCGTGTCCCGCACCGAGTAGAACGCTCCCCGGATGTCGTCCGCGACCCACCACCAGTACCTCGCGGGCAGCCGCATGCCGAGCCGGTACAGCCCCCACCGCCACAGCGGCGGGCGCTCGCGCCACCGCAGGCCCCACCCTGCACGCAGCAGGCTGCGGATCTCGTCGGTGCTCAGCCGGTCGGGCGCGGGTGCGCCGGTCGCCTCCGCGGCCGCTCGGGCCACGTCCTGCTGGACGGCGAGCAGCTCGTCGCCGTGGACCTCGCGCCAGCGGCGCGGGTAGGCACGCGCCCAGAAGCGCGCCGACCGCTCGAAGCGCTCGTCGGGCGTCAGGTCGCGGCGGCGCATCAGGCCAGCCCTCCGGCGAGCCTGCCCGACGTCGGGCGTGCTGCCGTGCCGCGCCCGTCGAGGGCCTGCTGCGCCCTGGCGGCGAGCTCTCGGAGCCGAGCCGTCTCCTGCTCGGCCGCGCGACGGCCGTCGTCGGTGATCCGGTAGTAGCGCCGCAGGCGACCGTCGACCACCTCCTCGCCCGAGGGTTCGACGAGCCCCGCGCCCGAGAGCCGGTCGAGGTTGCCGTACAGGGTGCCGGCTCCGAGGGCGGTGGCCCCGTCGGAGAGCTCGGCGACCGCCTGGATGACGGCGTAGCCGTGGAGCGGCTCGGGAGTGAGCGAGAGCAGGATCAGGTACGCCTGCTCGGTCATGCGGAACGGCTTGGCGCCAGGCGGACCACTCACGGCGGGAGTCATGGTCGATATATATCGCGCGACGACCCATGGGGCAAGACGCCGCGCCCGGCTGGACGACCCTGCGGCCCCACGGGTCACTGTCGGACCCCGACGCTACGATCGAACACATGTTCGAATCGCTGCTCGAAGCCCGCCCTGGGCCAGGGGTCCAGGTGATCGCCGCCGTCCTCTCGCGCGACCGCACGTGCACGTTCCCGGGGTGCGCCGTGCCCGCGTTCCGCTGCGACCTCGACCACGTCAGGCGCCCGTCGCCGCCGGGACCGGGCGCGACCCAGGAGACGACGGACGTGGGCCCCGACGAGCTCATCTCGCTCTGCCGACACCACCACGTGGTCCGGGCGCGGCACGGCTGGCGTCCTGAGCTCGCGGCCGACGGCACCGTCCGCTGGACGTCACCGACGGGGCACCGCTACGTCCGAGAGCGCCTCGGGGTCGCTCAGAACAGGGAGTCGCCCGTGATCCGCTCGTAGGCCTCGAGGTAGCGGTCGCGCGTGCGCTCGACGACGTCGGCGGGCAGGGACGGCGGCGTGGCATCGGACGCGCGGTCCCAGCCCGAGGCGTCGGAGGCGAGCCAGTCGCGGACGTACTGCTTGTCGAAGCTCGGCTGCGAGCGCCCCGGCTGCCACTGGTCAGCAGGCCAGAAGCGCGACGAGTCGGGCGTCAGCACCTCGTCGCCCAGCACGGTCGCGCCTGTGACGGGGTCCACGCCGAACTCGAACTTGGTGTCGGCGAGGATCACGCCGCGCTCGCGCGCGATCTCCTCGGCGCGCGAGTAGACCGCGAGCGTCAGGTCGCGCAGGCGGGTCGCCGCCTCGAGCCCGACGGTCTGGGCGACGACCTCGAACGACACGTTCTCGTCGTGCTCCCCGACCTCGGCCTTGGCGGCGGGTGTGAAGATCGCCTCCGGCAGGCGCGAGCCGTCGACGAGCCCCTCGGGCAGAGGAACTCCGCACACCGTACGGTCCACGCGGTACTCGACCAGGCCGGAACCGGTGAGATAACCACGAGCCACGCACTCGACCGGGAACATCTCGAGGCGGCGGCAGATCATGGCGCGACCGGCGACGACGTCCGGCACCAGGCCGTCACCGGGCATGGCGCTGGCCTCGGTGCTCACGACGTGGTTGGGGACGAGGTCGGCGAGCTTGTCGAACCACCACAGGCTGAGCTGGGTCAGGACGACGCCCTTGTCGGGGATCCCCGGGGACAGGACGTGGTCGAACGCGCTCACGCGGTCGCTCGCGACGACCAGGACGACGTCGCCGAGCGGGTGCGCCCCGCCGAGCTGCGCGAGGTCCGGCTCGTAGAGGTCGCGGACCTTCCCCGAGTAGACGTGCCGCCACCCCGGCAGGTCGAGGTGGGCCGTGTCGAGGGCGTCGCGCGAGTCAGTCACGGCGCTTAGTCTCTCATCCGGCACGGGCGTCGTTCAGGGCGTCCGGATGGCGAGGCTCCGGTCCGTCGGCTGCTGACGCGCACGGATCGGCAGCTCTGCTCGCCGCGATGCCGGCGGGCTGTCGTGATCTGCCCAGGTAGGGTCCTGGCAACGGCTTCAGGGCAGATGCCGCTCGAGACCTGGAGCGAACGAGCCCAGCTCGATGGATGGGGGTCAAGGTCGTATGAGACCGAGGCGCTTGCTCGGTGGGGTTCTCGTCGGCATGCTCGGGCTCACGGCCTGCGCCGGCATGGGTCAGCCGCGCCTCGATCCGCTTCCCACCCCGACCGTGCCGGTGCCGTTCGCGTACTGGCTCCCGTCGGAGCCGGGAGGTGACGCGGCTCAGCTCGAGGGCACTCTCGTGGAAGAGGACGGCTGCCTGTACGTCGATGCGAGATCGGCGAGGTACCTTCCGGTCTTTCCCGCGGGTGCGGTCGACTGGGACGGTTCGACCCTGACGACCACCAACCCGAGAGACCCGGCGACGAGGGACGAGGTCGTCCCGGGCGAGGAGATCTCGC
The DNA here is from genome assembly GCF_042726295.1 of Oerskovia sp. NPDC060338. NCBI lineage: Bacteria > Bacillati > Actinomycetota > Actinomycetes > Micrococcales > Cellulomonadaceae > Oerskovia > Oerskovia sp. NPDC060338. Next base: position 80,199 of record NZ_JBHXCQ010000012.1, on the reverse strand, counting down.
TGGGCGGCGGGGGCGACGAAGGGATGCCCGAGCCGGGGCCGACCACCGTCGTCCCCGACGCCTGCGACCTGGCGGAAAGGTACTTCATCGTCGCTGCACCCTAGCGGCCGAAGGGAGAGCCGGGTCAGGGCCGCGAGGGATCGGGCAGGAAGACCCCTCGGAGCGCGGCCTCCCGACGCTCGTCGGACCGGTCCGTCATGACCCCGACCATGCGCGTCGGACAGCCCGCACCGTCGCTCACCGTCACGGCACGGCAGGCCACGCGCAGGTAGCGTCCGTCGGCGGACCGCAGGCGGTGCTCGAGGTCGAGCGACCCGCCCGCTCCGCCGAGCTGGGCCGCGAGCGCGACCTGGACCGCCTGCAGGTCCTCGGGGTGGACCCGGTCGAGCCACTCGTCGGGGTCGGCGGTCTTGACGTCGTCGTCGGGCAGGCCGAGCATGGCCCGCCAGGACGGCGAGAAGTAGACCGTGCCGGTCGCGACGTCCCAGTCCCACGTCGCGTCGTACGCGGCGACCGAGGCGAGGGCGTAGCGTTCCTCGCTCGCGCTGATCTCCTCGGCCAGGCGCCGCTCTCGCCGCGCCGACTCCTCGAGCTCGGCGCGCTGCGCGCGCAGCGCCGCGAGGTGGTGCTCCTGGTCGAGCGCGACCGCGAGCATGGCCGCCCAGTGGTTGTACTTCTCGCGCGCGCTCGTCGCCCGGGTGTCGACGGGCCCTCCGATCACGAGGTACCCCCAGTCGCTCACGTCGAACGCGACCGGGATGACGAACGAGAGAGCGTTGGCGCTCAGCAGCGCCCGGGGCGGGAACTCCGCCGGGGCGTACCGGTGGCCGACGAGCCGTTGCCCGGCGGCGCTGCCTCGGACGCCCGCGACCTCGAGCACGCCGCCCGCGGCCCCACCGCCCGGCGGGACCCACAGCGCGATCGCCGCCGGACCGGCCTGCCCTCGCGGCAACCACTCGAGGTGACGCAGCGACGCGCTGTCGGCGTGCATGAGCTCGAGGTCGAGCTCGTACTGGTCGACCATGGCTCGTTCGAGGTGACCCGAGCGGACGAGGAGCCCGTGCGTGCATCCTTTCGAGAGTGCGACGAGGATCTCGGTCGTCACGTCGCCGAGCGCTCGGGAGCGCTCCTGCGGACGGCCGCGCGCCGCGCCACCGACCGCGACCCCGAGCGGCCCCGCCGGCCCACGGCGCCTGAGGCCGCCGAGGAGCTCGGCCTCCAGGGCGCGCACGGCCGGCACGAGCTGTTCGAGGGCCTCGGGGACGGGTCGCAGCACCGCGGTCCGGTCGGCGAGGGCCCGGTAGGAGTGCGACGTGGGCGTCGTCGCGTGGGTGGCGGCGTCGGTCATCATCCCGACGACGGCGCGCACCCACCCTCCGACCGCGCTCTCTCCTGCACCGGCCGCCCCCGAGGGACCCGGGCGCGGCCTCGCGCGCAGGACCACGGCGTCGTCGAGCACGGCGCGTGCCACGGCCCCGAGGCGAGCCGCCGCGGAGTCCCCCTCGCCCGCACCGGCGATCCGCGGCACGCCGTCGACGAGCAGGTCGGTCCGCGTGCCGTCGACGCACCCGCAGGACTCGCGGCAGACGAGGGTCGCCTCGGCGAGGTGCTGGCCCGGACCGACGCGGTCGCCGTGGATGCGTGCGAGCAGGAGCTCGGCAGCGAGCTCGCCGACGCGGTCGTGGTGCGGGTCGACGGACGAGAGCCGTGGCCGCGCACGAGCGCCGCCGTCCGAGTGGTCGAACCCGATGAGCGCCTGGTCGCGGGGCAGCACGAGCCCCGAGTCTGTCAGAGCGCGCAGGAAGCCGACCGCGTTGCGGTCCGTCCCTGCGATGGTCGCGGTCGTGTCGAGCCCCTCGTCGAGCGCGGTCCGGGCGGCTGCCGCCCCCGCGGCCTCCTGGTTGTCGCGGGTCCGGTAGACCCACTCGGGCCGGGGCTCGATCCCGTGGCTGCGCAGCGCGGCCTCGTACGCGGCGTGCCGTTCGGCCAGGTCGTGCTGGCGGGGGTTGCCGAGGAACCCGATCCGCTGGTGACCGTGCTGGAGGAGGTGTTCGACGGCGGCACGCACCCCGCCCGCGTTGTCGGGGGTGACCAGGGGCGCCCCGAGGGCGTCGACCGTCTCGCTGATCACGACCAGGGGCCTTCCCGACCGGTCGAGCGTCCGCAGGACGTCGTGCTCGACGGCGGACGTGACCACGATGACCCCGTCCATCGCGTCGAGCCCCACGATCGGACGGTGCGGGGGCTGGTCGGGAAACTCGTCCCGGTCGAGGTCCGCGGGATAGGTCTGGACCGCGACCACGCGGTGCCCGCCCGCGCGCAGGCCGCGCGCGATCCCCGCGAGGACCTTGCCGAAGTAGAAGCCCCCCACGACCGGTGAGAGCACACCGATCGTGAGGTTCCGTCGGTGGGTCGTGACATCGACCATGGCGATCACCCCGTCGTGTACCGGTTTCCCCCCTGGCGGGCTCGCCGTCGAGCCCGTCCGATCGTGCACCACGCCCTGACTGGGGGCATGCTGTGTGACCGTGGCCACATTCTTACGTCCGGAACGCCCGATTGCTACCGGTAGGCGCACGACCATCACCGACGTCGCCCGCGCGGCCGGGGTGTCGATCGCCGTCGTCTCCTACGCCCTCAACGGTCGACCGGGGGTCTCCGACCGCACGCGGCGCCGGGTTCTCCAGGTCGCCGAGGAGCTCGGGTGGCGGCCGAGCGTGGCCGCCAGGACGCTGCGCGGCGCGGCCGGATCGGTCGCGCTCGTCCTGGTGCGCGACGCGGTCGGGATCGCGTCGACGGCCACGGACCTCGAGCTCTCGGACGGTCTCCGGGACGTCCTCGACGGGCACCTCTCGCTGGCCGTCCACCTGCTGGGCTCCACGGCCACGGCGGCGGGCGCGATCGCAGACTGGTGGGCCGAGCAGCGATACGACGCCGTGGTCCTCACGGGGGTCCGTCACGAGGACCCACGGCTCGCGGTCGTCGCACGCCTGGGCGCGGCCGCGGTCCTGGTCGACCACGTCGCGCCCGTCCGCGACCCGCGCGACCAGGCAGCACCCGTGTCGTCGGCGCCCCCGAGGCCCGAGCCGCGGGCCGTGGCCCTGGACCCCTCGGCCGACACCAAGGTCGGCCGCTACGTCTCGGACCTCGGGCACCGGCGCGTCGCGGTGCTCGCGCCCGCGGCGGACCTCCGGTCGGGGCGCGGCGCCGCGGAGGCCGTGAGCGCGGAGGTCGTCCGCCGGGGCGGGGTCGCGGTCGTCGAGTCGTGCACGACGCTCGCGGACGTCGCGGCGACCGCGCGCCGGCTGCTCGCGTCCCCGGAGCGCCCGACGGCGATCGTCACCTCGGACGACCAGGGCGCCCTGGTCGTCCTCGACGTCGCGCGACGTGCGGGTCTCGCCGTCCCGTGGGACCTGTCGGTCGTCGCGGGCCGCGACTCCCCGGTGCTGCGACTGTCGACCCCACCCGTGACGGCCGTCGGGCGGCCCGACCGGGAGCTGGGGCAGGAGGCCGGGCGTCAGGTGCTCCGCGCCCTCGGCCGGTCCGACGGGACCGTGCCCGGCCCCGAGGCCGGCCCCGACGCCGGCCCCGACGCCGCGCCGGGGACCGCGACCTCGCATCCCGAGCCCCTGCCCGCGGTCCCCGGCGGACGGCTCGTCGTGCGCGGCACCACCTCTCCCCCGCGCTGACCGGGGCCCCCGCACCCGTCGAGCGGGTGAACGGGGTTGTCCACCTAAACGTTTCACGACCTGCCGACCTCACCCGGTCCGTGACACGTTGCGCTCGGCGCCGCACTCCGCGGCACGGGCCGGCCGGCGTCGTCCGGCCCCAGGACGAACCCCAGGAGGATCTCGTGTCACCAACCCACCATCGGCTGCGCAAGGGCGCGACAGCCATGGCCGCCGCGGCGCTCGTCGCCGCTCCCCTCGCACTCGCGCAGGTCCCTGCCGCAGCGGCCGAGCCGCGGGTCGCGAACCCGTACTCCGGGGCGACCCAGTACGTGAACCCGTACTGGTCGGACTCGGTCGAGGCGGCCGCGACGCGGGCGGGCGGCGACCTCGCCGCGAAGATGCAGGCGATCTCGGGCGAGCCCACGGCCGTCTGGATGGACCGCATCAGCGCGATCGAGGGCAACGCCGACGGACCCGGCCTGCGCTTCCACCTGGACGAGGCGCTCGCCCAGAAGGACGCGGGCGTACCGATCGTGTTCAACCTGGTCATCTACGACCTGCCCGGTCGTGACTGCTACGCGCTCGCGTCGAACGGCGAGCTGCCCGCCACCGACGCCGGGCTCGTGCGCTACAAGAACGAGTACATCGACCCGATCGTCGACATCCTCGACGACCCCAAGTACGACTCGCTGCGCATCGCCGCGACGATCGAGCCCGACTCTCTGCCCAACCTCATCACCAACATCAGCACGCCCGACTGCCAGCAGTCCGCACCGTACTACCGCGCAGGCGTGAAGTACGCGCTCGACGAGCTCTACACGGTCGGCAACGTGTACTCCTACATCGACGCCGCGCACGCGGGCTGGCTGGGCTGGCCGAGCAACTCGGGTCCTGCCGCCAAGCTCTTCGCCGACGTGGTGAGGTCGACGAACGCGGGCTTCGCCTCGGTCACGGGATTCGTGACCAACACCGCGAACTCGACGCCGCTGGCCGAGCCGTTCCTCGAGGACATCCAGATCGGCGGCACGCCCATCCGGTCGTCCAGCTTCTACGAGTGGAACGCCGACTTCGACGAGACCGACTGGACCGCGCACCTCTACGACCTCCTGGTCGCCGAGGGCTTCCCGGCCTCGATCGGCATGCTCATCGACACGTCGCGCAACGGGTGGGGCGGCGACGCCCGGCCGACCGCGGTCAGCACGTCGACCAACCACAACACCTACGTCGACGAGTCCCGGGTCGACAAGCGCATCCACCGCGGCGCGTGGTGCAACCCGGCCGGCGCCGGCATCGGCGAGCGCCCGCAGGCCACGCCCGCGGGATACCCCGAGTCGCACCTGCACGCGTTCGTGTGGGTCAAGCCTCCGGGCGAGTCCGACGGCGCCTCGACGGACATCCCGAACGACCAGGGCAAGCGGTTCGACCGCATGTGCGACCCGACGTTCGTCTCGCCCAAGCTCGCCAACCAGCTGACGGGCGCGCTGGGCGGGGCCCCGCTCGCGGGCCAGTGGTTCGACGCGCAGTTCGAGATGCTCGTCGAGAACGCCTACCCGGTGATCGACGGCGGCGGCACGACGCCCGGCGACGTGACGGCGCCCACGGCCCCGACGGGCCTGACCGCGGGCACGCCCACGGCCACCTCGGTCGCGCTCTCGTGGACGGCCTCGACCGACGCGGTCGGGGTGACGGGCTACACCGTCTACCGCAACGGCGTGCAGGTCGGCACGTCGACCTCGACGAGCTTCACGGCGACGGGACTGAACCCCTCGACCACGTACTCGTTCACGGTCACGGCGCGCGACGCGGCGGGCAACGTCTCGGCCGCGTCGGCCGCCCGGTCCGTCACGACCGCGGCAGGCCAGACGGACCAGCCGCCGTCGACCCCCACGGGGCTGACCGCGGGCACGACCACCGCGAGCACCGTCCCGCTCTCGTGGAACGCGTCGACCGACGACGTCGGCGTGGCGGGCTACGTGGTCTTCCGCAACGGCTCGCAGGTCGGCACCCCGACCGGCACGTCGTTCACCGACACGGGCCTGACGGCCGGCACCGCGTACTCGTACACGGTCCGGGCCAAGGACACCGCGGGCAACCTCTCGGCGGCCTCGGCCGCGGTGAGCGCCACGACCACGACGGTCGTCGTCCCGCCCCCGGGCTCGTGCACGGTTGCCTACACGGCCAACAGCTGGGGCTCGGGCTTCACGGGCACCATCAAGGTCACGAACACCTCGACCAGCACGGTCAACGGCTGGAGCCTGGCCTTCACGTTCCCGTCGGGCCAGACGATCACCAACTCGTGGTCGGGCCAGTTCACCCAGACCGGCGCGAACGTCACGGTGACCGGGCTCTCCTGGAACGCGAACCTCGCCCCGGGCGGGTCCGCAGAGGTCGGCTTCAACGCGAGCCACAGCGGCACGAACGGCGTGCCGGCCGTCTTCACCCTCAACGGCCAGGCCTGCACCGTCGCCTGACCTGACCTGACCGACAGCACCCGACCGGGCTGCCCGGGCCCGCACCTCGCGGCCCCGGGCAGCCCGGTCCTTCTTCCAGGAGCTTTTCCATGAGTCCTCTGCAGGATCCGATCTCCCGCCCCCGGCGCAGGGCCGCGTACGCCGCGATCGCGGTGGGCGCCGTCCTGGTCGCGAGCGCGCTGCCGTCCGCCGCAGCCCACTCCGGCCCGACGACGCCGCTCACCTCGTCCGCGACTCCCACCTCGGCGTCCCTCGCCCCGTCTGAGGCCGCCGACGTGTCCCTCGCCGGCGTCCCGGCCGACGACTGGCTGCACACCGACGGCTCGACCATCGTCGACGCGGCGGGCAACGAGGTCTGGCTGACCGGCGCGAACTGGTTCGGCTTCAACGCGAGCGAGCGTGTGTTCCACGGCCTGTGGTCCGGCGACCTCGAGGCGATCACGCGCTCGATGGCCGAGCGGGGCATCAACATCGTGCGCGTGCCCGTCTCGACCGAGCTGCTGCTCGAGTGGAAGGACGGGGAGACCGTCGCGTCGCCCAACGTCAACACGTACGTGAACCCCGAGCTCGTGGGCATGGACAACAAGGAGATCTTCGACCACTGGCTCTCGCTGTGCGAGAAGTACGGGCTCAAGGTGATGATCGACCTCCACAGCGCCACGGCCGACAACTCGGGCCACGTCTATCCCCTGTGGACCCACGGGGGATTCACCGTCGAGGACTTCTACGCAGGCTGGGAGTGGTTCGCCCAGGAGTACGCGGACGACGACACGATCGTCGCGGCCGACCTCAAGAACGAGCCGCACGGCTCGCAGTCCGAGACCCTGCGCGCCAAGTGGGACGGGTCGAGCGACGCCGACAACTGGCGCTACGTCGCCGAGCAGGCGGCCGCACGGATCCTCGCGATCAACCCGCACCTGCTCATCCTCGTCGAGGGTGTCCAGGTCTACCCGAAGGCCGGCAAGACCTGGGCCGACCGCGGGCTCGACGACTTCCACAACACGTGGTGGGGCGGCAACCTGCGCGGCGCGGCCGACCACCCGGTCGACCTGGGCGCGCACCAGGACCAGCTCGTCTACTCGCCGCACGACTACGGGCCGCTCGTCTCCGCGCAGCCCTGGTTCGAGGGCGACGACTGGGACCGTGCCTCGCTCGAGGCCGAGGTGTGGGACCCGAACTGGCTGTACCTGTGGAAGCAGGAGACCGCGCCGCTGCTCGTGGGCGAGTGGGGCGGCTTCCTGGACGGCGGCAAGAACGAGAAGTGGATGCGTGCGCTGCGCGACCTGATGGTCGACTACCGGATCAGCCACACGTTCTGGTGCATCAACCCGAACTCGGGCGACACGGGCGGGCTGCTCAACCACGACTGGACCACGTGGGACGAGGCCAAGTACGACCTGCTCGAGCCCTCCCTGTGGAAGGAGGGTGGGAAGTTCGTCTCGCTCGACCACCAGGTGCCGCTCGGCGGGGCCGGTTCGACGACGGGACGGTCGCTCGGCGACCTGTACGGCGACGGCGGCACCACGCCCGTCCCGGACACCCAGGTACCGACCGTGCCGGGGACCCCGAGCGCGACCGACGTGACGTCGTCGGGCGTGACGCTCACCTGGGCCGCCTCGACCGACGACCGGGCCGTGACCGCCTACGACGTCTACCGGAACGACGCCACGGGGGCCACGAAGGTCGCCGCGACGATCGCTCCGAACGCCACCCTGACAGGACTGTCGGCCGCGACCACCTACTCGTTCACGGTGCGGGCGCGCGACGCGGCGGGCAATGTCTCACCCCCGTCGGGCGCGCGGACCGTGACCACGTCGGCCAGTCCCGTGACCCCCACGGGCCAGTGTGCCGTGACGTTCTCCGCGAACGGCTGGAGCACGGGCTACACGGGGACGCTCAAGGTCACCAACACGGGCTCGACGACCCGCAACGGGTGGACCCTGACCTTCACCCTGCCGGCAGGTCAGCAGGTCACGAACGGCTGGTCGGGCACGTTCAGCCAGTCGGGCACGGCCGTCACGGTCGCCAACGCACCGTGGAACGCGACCCTGTCCCCGGGCGCGAGCGTCGAGCTCGGCTTCAACGCGAACGGCACCGGGGCGGCCCCCACGGGCTTCGCGCTCGACGGCCAGCCCTGCACGAGCGCCTGACACGCACCTGGCGCGCACGAACCGGGCGGCCCGTCAGCGGGCCGCCCGGCCGGCCGCTCCGCCTAAACGTTTCACCCGGTGCTCATCGTCGAAGCGCTTCGCTAAGGTCGGCGGCGCGGGTCCGTCGGAGGGGGTGACGGCGGACCCGCTCCGACCGACCGTCACGAAGGAGTGCCACGGATGAGCTACCGACCACTGATCGCGTCCCTCGTCGGGCTCGGTCTCGCCGCCGGGCTCGGCACGGCGGGCGCCGTCGCCGCGACCGGCGGCCTGGCCACCGCGGGAGTCGCCGCAGACCCCGCCGCGAGCGCCGCGCAGGACTACGACTGGGGGAACGTCGAGATCGTCGGCGGCGGGTTCGTCCCCGGCATCGTCTTCAACCAGACCGAGCCGGGGCTCGTCTACGCCCGGACCGACATCGGGGGTGCGTACCGGCTCGACCCTGCGACGCAGCGCTGGATCCCGCTGCTCGACCACGTCGGCTGGGACGACTGGAACCACAACGGCGTCCTGAGCCTCGCGACCGACCCCGTCGACCCGGACAACGTCTACGTCGCGGTCGGCACCTACACGAACTCGTGGGACCCCCACAACGGCGCGATCCTGCGGTCGTCGGACCGCGGCGAGACCTGGCAGAAGACGGACCTGCCGTTCAAGGTCGGGGGCAACATGCCCGGCCGCGGCATGGGCGAACGGCTCTCGGTCGACCCGCACGACAACCGTGTCCTCTACCTGGGCACCGAGGGTGGCCACGGTCTGTGGCGCAGCACCGACAAGGGCGTCACGTGGTCCGAGGTCGCGTCGTTCCCCAACGCGGGCACCTACGTGCAGGACCCCGACGACGAGAACGGCTACCTCAGCTCGAACCAGGGCGTCGTCTGGGTGACGTTCGACCCGTCGAGCTCGACGGGGACGCAGCCGACCCGGACCATCTACGTCGGGGTCGCCGACAAGGAGAACGGCGTCTACCGCTCGACCGACGCCGGGGCCACCTGGGAGCGCGTCCCGGGCCAGCCCACCGGGTTCCTCCCCCACAAGGGGGTGCTCGACGCGACCGGCCGACAGCTCTACATCGCGACCTCGGACACGGGCGGCCCGTACGACGGCGGCAGCGGCGACGTGTGGCGGCTCGACGTCGCGACGGGCACCTGGGACCGGATCAGCCCCGTCCCGTCGAGCAGCGCGGACGCCTACTACGGCTACTCGGGCCTCACGATCGACCGGCAGGACCCGGACACCCTCATGGTCGTGAGCCAGGTCTCCTGGTGGCCGGACATCGTGATCTGGCGAAGCACCGATCGCGGAGAGACCTGGAGCCGCATCTGGGACTGGGACGGCTACCCGAACCGCACGCTCCGGTACACGCTCGACATCAGCGGGGCCCCGTGGCTGAGCTTCGGCGAGCAGCCCAACCCCCCGGAGCCCAGCCCCAAGCTCGGCTGGATGACCGAGTCGTTCGAGATCGACCCGTTCGACTCCGACCGCTTCTTCTACGGCACGGGCGCGACGATCTACGGCGGGACCGACCTCACCGACTGGGACGCGGGCGGGATCGTCGACATCTCCGTCAAGGCGCAGGGCATCGAGGAGACCGCCGTGCTCGACCTCGTCGCCCCTCCGGGGGGCGCCGAGCTCATCTCGGGGCTCGCCGACATCGGCGGGTTCGTCCACACCGACGTCACGCAGGTGCCGTCGGGCATGTACACCCAGCCGTACCACGGCGCGGTGCACAGCCTCGACTTCGCCGAGCTCTCGCCCTCGACCGTGGTCAGGGTCGGTCAGGGGGTCGACGGGGACGTCGAGTCGCACATCGGGATCTCGACGAGCGGCGGGTCCTCGTGGTGGGCCGGTCAGGAGCCGGCGGGCGTGACCGGCGCGGGCACGGTCGCAGTGGCCGCCGACGGCGGACGCATCGTGTGGAGCCCGGCCGGGACCGGGGTGCACGTCTCGACGACGCTCGGGTCGGGCTGGACCGCGTCGACCGGGATCCCCGCAGGTGCCCGCGTCGAGTCGGACCGGGTGAACCCCAAGGTCTTCTACGGCTACGCGGGCGGGACGTTCTACCGCAGCACCGACGGCGGGGCGTCGTTCACCGCGTCAGCCGCGACGGGCCTGCCCGCGGACGGCAACGTCCGGTTCGCGGCGGTCCCGGGTCACGAGGGTGACGTGTGGCTCGCGGGCGGCGCGACCGACAAGACCTACGGCATGTGGCGCTCGACCGACGAGGGCGCGACGTTCACCCGCGTCGCGGCGGTCGACGAGGGCGATGCCGTCGGGTTCGGCAAGGCCGCTCCCGGGAACAGCTATCCAGCCGTGTACACGTCGTCGAAGATCGACGGCGTCCGAGGACTGTTCCGCTCGGACGACGCGGGCGCCACGTGGGTCCGTATCAACGACGACGAGCACCAGTGGGCCTGGACGGGCAGCACCATCACGGGCGACCCCGACGTGTACGGCCGGGTCTTCGTCGGGACCAACGGGCGAGGGATCGTCGTCGGCGACCTCACGGGCACGGCTCCCGAGCCGACCGAGGAACCGACGGAAGGGCCTACGGGGCAGCCGACCGAGCAGCCGACCGAGCAGCCCGGCACCAGTGCGTGCACGGCGCAGTACGCGGTCGCAGGCTCCTGGCCCGGCGGCTTCCAGGGCTCCCTCACGGTGAAGAACACCGCGACGACGCCCGTCGAGGGCTGGTCGGCCGCGTGGACGTTCGCGAGCGGCGAGCAGGTCTCCCAGGGCTGGGGCGGCACGCTGACGCAGACCGGGGCGGACGTCCGGGTGGCGGCGCCGGCGTGGTCGACGACGCTCGCCCCGGGGGCGAGCGCAACGGTCGGCTTCATCGCGTCGGGCACGGCCGGCACCCCGACGAGCATCACGCTCGGTGGGAAGGCCTGCTCGACCTCCTGACCGGGTGCGTCTGCGGCCGTCGGCCGGGGGCGCCCCATCGACCTGGCCCTGTCGGACGGGCCGGGAACGACGAGGGCCCGCGAGCACCAGCTCGCGGGCCCTCGCCGTGCACGGCCTCAGCGCTGCTCGCGCGCGGCCTTCTCGGCGATGTCGGTGCGGTGGTGCGAGCCGGGCAGGACGATCTTGTCGACGCCTGCGTAGACACGGCGACGGGCCTCCTGGAGGTCCTCCCCACGCGCGACGACCGACAGCACACGGCCACCGGCGCTGCGCAGCACGTCCTCGTCGTCGAGCACGGTGCCCGCGTGCAGGACGTGCACGCCCTCGATCGCCTCGGCGTCGGCCACTCCCGTGATGGCGTCCCCGCTGCGGACGGCGGCCGGGTAGCCGTTCGCGGCGACGACGACCGTCACGGCCGCGTCGTCGGACCAGCGCAGGCGCGGGAAGTCCGCGAGCTCACCGCGGGCCGCTGCGCGCAGCACCGCGGACAACGGCGTGACGAGCCGCGAGAGGACGACCTGGGTCTCGGGGTCTCCGAAGCGCGCGTTGAACTCGACCACGCGCGTACCGCGGCTCGTGAGCGCGAGGCCCACGTAGAGGACGCCGGCGAACGGCGTGCCGCGGCGCGCCATCTCGTCGATCGTGGGCTGCGCGACCCGGGTCACGACCTCCTCGGTCAGGCCGGCCGGGGCCCAGGGCAGGGGGCTGTAGGCGCCCATGCCGCCCGTGTTGGGGCCGGCGTCGCCGTCGAACGCGCGCTTGAAGTCCTGTGCCGGAGCGAGCGGGACGACACTCGTGCCGTCCGACAGGCAGAAGAGCGAGACCTCGGGTCCGTCGAGGTACTCCTCGATCACGACCACGGGGTCGCCCGCGCCCGGACGGGGCGTCGCGAAGCAGGCCTGCGCGTGCTCGAGCGCCTCCTGGCGGTCGTCGGTCACGACGACGCCCTTGCCCGCGGCGAGGCCGTCGTCCTTGACCACGTACGGGGCGCCGAACGCGTCGAGCGCGTCGGCGACCTGGTCGATGTCGGTGCACACGTGCGCGAGCGCCGTGGGGACCGACGCGGCGGCCATGACGTCCTTGGCGAACGCCTTGGACCCCTCGAGCGCTGCGGCCTCGGCGCTGGGACCGAAGCAGTCGACGCCGGCCGCCCGCACGGCGTCCGCGACCCCGGCCACGAGCGGAGCCTCCGGACCGATCACGACCAGGTCGGCGCCCAGCTCGACGGCGAGCGCTGCGACGGCCTCGCCGTCGACCGCGCTGACCGCGTGGAGCGTCGCGAGCTCTCCGATCCCCGGGTTCCCCGGAGCGGCGTGCAGCTCGTGCGCCTCCGCGCCCGAGGCGACGGACTCCTGGGCGAAGGAGTGGACGATGGCGTGCTCGCGGGCACCCGAACCGATGACGAGGATCTTCACGGGAACGCAGTCTACCGATCGGTGCGCTGTGAGCCCGAGGCGTCCACGCACCGCAGCCGGGCAGCCCTGCCGCGCGGCGCTGCCGTCGCGCCCCTCCGGAGGATCGCCGGGCACAGAAGACGGACGCGACGGACCCTCGACACGAGGTCGGGGATCCGCGGCGTCCGTCCCTGTTGCGAGTCGTCCGTCAGCGCACCTGGAACATCTCCCTGTGGTCAGGAGCAGGCGCGGGGGCGGTGTCTCAGTGCAGCAGGTCGTGCAGCGGGATGATCGCGTCGCGCGACGGTCCCACCCCGATCGCCGAGACCCGCGCACCCGAGAGCTCCTCGAGCGAGCGCACGTAGGCCTGCGCGTTGGCCGGCAGGTCCTCGAAGGTCCGGCAGCCGGAGATGTCCTCGGTCCAGCCGTCGAACTCGGTGTAGATCGGCTTGGCGTGGTGGAACGCCGTCTGGTCCGTGGGCATCTCGTCGTAGCGGACGCCGTCGACGTCGTAGGCGACGCACACCGGGATCTTGGGGATGCCCGTGAGGATGTCGAGCTTGGTCACGACCAGGTCCGTGATCCCGTTGATGCGACTCGAGTAGCGAGCGATCACCGAGTCGTACCAGCCGCAGCGACGCGCGCGACCGGTGGTCACACCGAACTCGCCACCGGTCTTGAGCAGGTACTCGCCCATCTCGTCGAAGAGCTCGGTGGGGAACGGCCCCTCGCCCACCCGGGTCGTGTAGGCCTTGATGACACCGATCACCGACGAGATCTTGGTGGGGCCGACGCCCGAACCGGTCACCGCGCCGCCCGCCGTCGCGTTCGACGACGTCACGAACGGGTAGGTGCCGTGGTCGACGTCGAGCATCGTGGCCTGGCCGCCCTCGAAGAGGACGTTCTTGCCCGCGTCGAGCGCCTGGTTGAGGATCAGCGACGTGTCCGCGACCATCGGCTTGACGCGCTCGGCGTACGCGAGGAGCTCCTCGACGGTCTCGTCGACCGTGATGGCCCGACGGTTGTAGACCTTGACCAGCAGGTGGTTCTTCTGGTCGAGCGAGCCCTCGATCTTCTCGGCGAGGATCTTCTCGTCGAACAGGTCCCACATGCGGATGCCCACGCGGTTGATCTTGTCGGCGTACGCCGGCCCGATCCCGCGCCCGGTCGTCCCGATGCGGCGCTTGCCGAGGAACCGCTCGCTCACCTTGTCCATGGTGCGGTGGTACCCGGTGATGACGTGCGCGCTCCCGGAGACCAGGAGGCGCGAGACGTCCACACCGCGCGAGATCAGGTCGTCGAGCTCCTGGAAGAGCACCTCGATGTCGACGACCACGCCGTTCGCGATGACGGGGGTCACGCCCGGCGACAGGATGCCGGAGGGCAGAAGGTGCAGTGCGTACTTCTCGTCCCCGATGACGACCGTGTGCCCGGCGTTGTTGCCGCCGTTGAACTTGACCACGTAGTCGACCCGCGAACCGAGGAGGTCGGTCGCCTTGCCCTTGCCTTCGTCGCCCCACTGGGCACCGATGAGCACCACGCCTGGCATGGATTCCCCACTTTCAGACTGCCTGTTCCTCGGACCGGGTCACGGGCCAGCACCGACCGGCACGTACAGGGGACAGACCGGCCGGTGAACGGCGGCACGCGTCGTCGACGGTTGTCGATGCGTGTCGCGTCTCGTCGGCGGGTCCTCTGCGGGCCCGAGGCACGTCCGGGCGGCAGTCACCCGGAAGCCGGGACGAGTTTACCTGTCCTTGCCCTGGACGGCTCCCCTGGTCCACGAGGCGTGCTCCACGTGCCCGACGGCGCCGCTCGTCACCCCGGTCCGGTGCGGGTCGCGGGGCGCACCCCTCGGGCGCCCTCGGCGACGGACGACGGGGTACGCCGCCGAGGGGCGACGCCCGGAGGACGTCCTGGCTTGCGTCAGACGACGAGCGCGGCGACCTCGTCGACCGAGGTGCCCGAGTCGACCAGGAACTGGGCGCAGCGGTCGGCCTCGTCGGTCTCACCGATGAGCGCAGCGGCGAGGTGCAGCGCGAGCAGCGCTCGCAGGAACCCCTGGTTGGGCTCGTGGTCGGCCGGGATCGGCCCCTGACCGCGCCACCCTGCCCGCCTCAGCGCGTCCAGGCCCCGGTGGTACCCGGTACGCGCGAACGCGTACGCGGTCACCGGGGCGTGCTCTCCCCCGTCGCGCAGCGTGGCTTCGGCGAGGAGCGCCCAGAGCAGCGAGGAGGAGGGGTGGGCGGCCGCGAGCCCGAACGGCTCGTCGCCGCGCGCGAGGCCGGCGACGACGTCCGGCTCGGCGGGCAGACGCACCGGAGGCGGTCCGTCGAGGAGGTTGGGGCGCACAGGTGTGGTCGACATCCGTCGATTCTCGCAGGCCCCTGACGAGCGCATGTGCACCGAACGGCGCACCCGCCTAGAGTCAGGACCATGATCGAGATCTCGACCTCCCCCGCGACGACCACCCTCGTCATCGCCGGGGACCTCGATCTCGCCGAACGGGACCAGTTCCCCGAGATCGCGGCCCGCGTCGTCGGGCTGCGCCGTCAGCTCCTGGTGATCGACATGTGCCGGGTCACGTTCATGGACTCCACGGGCGCAGCGTTCCTCATCTCGCTCGCCGACTCGGGGCGCAAGCGCGGCGGTGCGACGGTCCTGCGAGGGTGCGACGACCGGGACCTGTTCGTCCTCGAGGTGTGCGGCGCGCTCGACCTCTTCCGGATCGACGTCGACCACCGCTGCGACCCGCCGGCGGGGGCCAACGCTTCCTGACCGAGCCGTTCCTCGACCGACCGGCCCTCGGTCTGCGGCGCTCCCGCCTGACCGGCCCTCAGTCCGAGGCGCTCGACGTCCTGTCCTGTCGCTCCCCGAGCGGGCGCAGCCGCGCCCACACGAGCTTGCCCGACCCCGCCGGACGCCAGCCCCAGTCCGCGAGTCGCTCGACGATCTGCATACCGAACCCGCCCATCCGGTGCGCGTGCCCGTCGGTCGAGACGGGTGGCGCGGGGTTGGAGTCCTCGACCTCGACGCGCAGGCCGTCGCCCGTGTCGAACAGCCGCAGCGCGAGGTGGCCCCAGCCGTGCAGGACCCCGTTGGCGACGAGCTCGGACACCACGAGCTCGGCGTTGGCGCTGTCACCCAGGTCCCAGGCCTGGCACGTGCGCAGCACCGCATGGCGGGCACGCCCGATCGACGCGGGCTCGCTCGGGAGGAGCCAGCGGCGGCTGCGCGGGCTCAGGGCCGAGGTGACGGGGTCCGAGACGGGGTCCGGGATCCGCACGACCACGAGCGCCACGTCGTCCTCGGGGGCGTCCGCGAGGCGGGAGAGCAGCTCCTCGCCGATGCCGGCCGAGTCGATGGCCGTGATCGACCGGGTCGCCTCCACGAGGGCGTCGAGCCCGACGCGCAGCGCACGGTCGCGCCGCTCGATCAGCCCGTCCGTGTAGAAGAGCAGGACATCGCCGGGCTCGAGCTCGACCCGCCCCGTCGCCCGGGTGCCGGTGCCGAACCCGACGAGCGAGCCGCCCGCCTCGTTGAGCTGGGTGACCTCGCCGGCCCGGAGCAGCAGGGGCGGGAGGTGGCCCGCTCGCGAGTACTCGATCGCCCAGGTCTTCGCGTCGTCCGCGGCTCCGGCGTCGTCCGTGTCATCGCTGCCCGTCGCGGTGACCTGGAGGACCGTCGCGTCCTCCTCGAACGTCTCGGGGTCGAGCTCGGACGCACGGGTGGCGGACGGCACGGACGGGCGGTGCGTGAGCGCCGCATACACGAGGCTCGCGGACCGCGGGATCCGCATCCCCACCACGAGCTGGTCGACCCGCTCGAGGACGGGCCCCGGGGTCGTGAGCTCGTACGCGTACGAACGGACCACGGACCGCAGCTGACCCATCGCGGCAGCGGCTTCGACGTCGTGGCCCACGACGTCACCGATCACCAGGCCGACGACGTCGGGAGAGATCTGCAGGACGTCGTACCAGTCCCCGCCGACCTGCGCGTGCTCGGAGTTGGGCGCGTAGTAGGTCCACACGTCGAGCCCCGTGACGTCCGCCTGCTCGGGCAGCATGGCGCGCTGGAGCGTCTCCGCGAGACGGTGCTCGCGGGCGTACAGGCGCACGTTGTCGATCGCGAGGCCGGCACGGCGTGCCAGCGCCTTCAGGACGGCCTGGGCCCCCGACTCGTCGGGGGCCGTCGTGACCGATGCCGGCAGCCCGCTCGTGGCGAGCAGACCCAGGACGCGACGGCGGCCGGCGATCGGGTGGAGCAGGACGGAGGCGGGCGCCTCGGCGCTCGCCGAGGTGCGCTGCCGGACGTCCCGGCTCAGCCAGCTCGACGCGGACCACTGCGGGTAGTCGACCGTCAGGTCCAGGAGGACCGGACCGTCGATCCGTCCGTCGAGCAGGTCCTGCACGGTGTCCTGCAGGTCGATCACCGTGCCGGGCACGAGCCCCGCAGGACCCGTGGCGTCCCCGAGGGCGTCCGTGAGCCCCATGGCCCCTTCCACGGCGCCGGCACCGTCCGCGATGTAGCGCCCGTGGCGCTGCCCGCGGCCGCTCGGCGGGGTCGTCGTGTCGATGCCCTCGGCGTAGCGCAGCCCGTCGTCGTTCATGTAGAAGCCGGCCCACCCGACGAGCGCCCCCTCGAGGACGTCGCAGATCTCGCGCAGGGCGAGCGGGTAGTCGAGGTCGTTGAGCAGGTCCGAGGTCTCGGTGATGATCGCGAGGCTCACGCGCTCCCGGCGTTCGAGCTCGAGCGACGCGAGCTGGGCAGCGGAGCGGTCGATGTGCTCGGTGACGTCGATCATCACGCCGATCCAGTGGGCGATCTCGCCGTCGGCCTCGTCGACCGGGGACAGCGAGACCTGTGTCCACAACGGGGTGCCGTCGTGCCGGTCGCTGCGGACCGTGCGCGTGACCTCGCGTCCCTCGAGCACCGCGGCGCGGAACAGGTCGGCTTCGCCCTGGTCCGCGAGGAGCTCGGCGAGGAAGCGTGGGCTGCGCCCCAGGACCTCGTCGGCCGTGTACCCCGTGAGCCGGCAGAAGGCGTCGTTGACCCAGGTCATCGGCATGCCCTCGGACCGGCGGCCGAGGAGGAAGGACGCGACCCCGGAGCGTTGCGCGGCGCGCGCGAAGATCTCCGGTCCGCCGGCCGGCAGGGAGGCCCCGGCCGCGCGCGGACCGCGGGCCCAGGAGCCCAGCCCGAGGCTCGACGAGCCGACCATTCCCACCTCCGACCGAGATTGCCGTGAGCGCGTTACTGTCCCGAGTGGACATTCAACCGTAGATTGGTGATCTCCGAGACCTGTGCGGGTCCGGTCCACGCTGGGAGGAGCAACGTGCGCGACGGTAACACCACGGTTGGTAGCGAGCCTGACGACCCCGCGACCGGGTCGAGCAACGTCGTGACGGAGCAGTCCGACCCCGCGAGCGTGCACGTCATCGTGGGCGCGACGCGTGCCCGCATCGTGCTGTCCGGCGAGATCGACGCCGATCTCGGGCCGGACCTGTTGGACGCGACCGCCGACGCCGAGGCCACCGGCCTCCCCGTCGAGATCGACGCGCACCACGTGACCTTCATGGACTCCTCGGGCGTGGCGTTCCTCGCCCGGCTCGCGACCCGCGGGCCGCATCGCGTCCGGGTGCTGCGTGCTCCCCCGACCGTGCGCTTCCTGCTCGAGGTCACGCGCATCGGGGACATGCTCGACATCGTCGACGAGGACCCCGGCTTCGACCTGCCCGACGGCGTCACGCACCTCAACGGGAGCCGTCGCCTCCCGCGCACCGACCGCTGAGGACGACTGCCCGACGGACGCTCCGCCGTCGGGCGCCCCTGGCGGGCCCACGACACGCAGCAGGCCCCGGTCCTGACGGACCGGGGCCTGCTGGCACTTCTGGTAGCGGGAGGCTCCCGCCGGGCTCACCGCCCTCGCGGGCGGCTCAGCGAGCCGTTCAGCGGATCTTCTGGCCCGCGGAACGCAGCTGCTGCGACGCCTCGACGATGCGCTGAGCCATGCCGGCCTCAGCAAGCTTGCCCCAGGCGCGCGGGTCGTAGGCCTTCTTGTTGCCCACCTCGCCGTCGACCTTCAGGACGCCGTCGTAGTTGCGGAAGATGTGGTCGACGACCGGACGCGTGAACGCGTACTGCGTGTCCGTGTCGATGTTCATCTTGATGACGCCGTTGTCCACGGCCTCCGTGATCTCCTCGGCCGTGGAGCCCGAGCCGCCGTGGAAGACGAGGTCGAACGGGTTCTCCTTGCCGATCGCGTCGCCGACGGCCTTCTGGATGTCCGCGAGGATCGACGGACGCAGCTTGACCGCGCCCGGCTTGTAGACGCCGTGCACGTTGCCGAACGTGAGAGCCGTCAGGTAGCGGCCCTTCTCGCCCGCACCGAGGGCCTTGACCGTCGCGAGACCGTCCTCGACCGTCGTGTAGAGCTTGTCGTTGATCTCGGCCGTGTGGCCGTCCTCCTCGCCACCGACGACGCCGACCTCGATCTCGAGGATGGTGCGCGCGGCGACGGAGAGCTCGAGGAGCTCCTCGGCGATGATCAGGTTCTCGTCGAGCGGCACGGACGAGCCGTCCCACATGTGCGACTGGAACGTGGGGAGCTTGCCGGCCTTGACCTGCTCGATCTCCAGCGCGAGCAGCGGACGGACCCAGGAGTCCAGGTTCTGCTTGGCGCAGTGGTCCGTGTGCAGCGCGATGGTGACGTCGTAGTTCTTGGCGACCTCGGTCGCGTACGCCGCGAGGGCGAGCGAACCGGTGACGCGGTCCTTGATGGTCGAGCCCGCCGCGTACTCGGCGCCGCCGACGGAGACCTGGATGATGCCGTCGGACTCGGCCTCGGCGAAGCCCTGAATGGCGGCGGTGATGGTCTGCGACGACGTGATGTTGACGGCGGGGTAGGCGAACTTGCCTGCCTTCGCGCGGTCGATCATCTCGGCGTAGACCTCGGGGGTTGCGATAGCCATCTGCAGAACTCCAATGACGGAAGGAGGTGGGTGCCGACGACACTGCCGCGCGCCCTGTTATCCCCATGATTTTGTCATGGATCCCTACCGCCGGTGTGATCCGTCCCTCTGGTGGACGTCCGTCACCACTGGTTGGGACGTCCCGGAGGTCGGGACGCCTAGGGCTCGTACGCGTGCTGCACGGCCCACGCGTGCATCGCGACGGCCGCCGCGGCCCCCGCGTTGATCGACCGGGTCGACCCGAGCTGCGTGATGTGCAGGATCTCCCGGCTCGCCTCGCGGGCCTCGGCCGAGAGCCCGCTGCTCTCCTGCCCGAACAGCAGGACGCACTCGCGCGGGAACAGGTAGCCCTCGATCGGTATCGAGCCGGGGACGTTGTCGATCCCGACGACCGGGATGCCCGCGCCGTCGTGCTGCGCCGCGGCCCACGCGAGCAGGTCCTCGACCTGCGGGTGGTGGCTCACGTGCTGGTAGCGGTCCGTGACCATCGCGCCACGGCGGTTCCAGCGCCGCCTGCCCACGATGTGCACGCCCGCGGCGTTGAACGCGTTGGCCGTGCGCACGACCGACCCGATGTTCAGGTCGTGGCCCCAGTTCTCGATCGCGACGTGCAGGCGCCTTCCCACCGGGCGTCGCGCGTCCATGTCCGCGACGATCGCCTCGACCGTCCAGTACCGGTAGGCGTCCACGACGTTGCGCCGGTCGCCGTGCTCGAGCAGCTCGACGTCGTAGCGCTCGCCGGTCGGCCAGGCTGCCCGACCGCCGGGCCAGGGGCCCACGCCCACCTCGACCTGGTCCTCGCCGCGGGGGTGCGGCGGCTCGTCCGGTGCCGGGGGCACGGAGGGCGCTGCGGGCTGGTCGTCACGCGCGGGGTGACCCTCGTGCTGGGGGCGCGCGGAGGAGTTCGTCACGGACCCATTGTCCCCGGTGCCTCGCCGTGACCCCGATCCCCCCACGATGTTCACAGGGTGCTCCACGCAGCCCAGGTCCGTGCAGCGTGGCGCCCACTACGCTGGTGGCGTGCTCACCGACCTTCTCCTGACCTCGACGCTGCCGGACACGGCCGCGGCACTCTCCGCCGTCGACGGCACCCAGGTGGTCGCGCTGGGGCCGGACTGGCTCGACGCGCGAACCATGATCAGCGGGTTCATCGAGAGGTTCGGCGTGTACGCGGTGCTCGGCATCGTCGCCGTGGTCTTCATCGAGACGGGCCTGCTGTTCCCGTTCCTGCCCGGTGACTCGCTGCTCTTCACCGCGGGCCTCCTGGTCGCCCAGGACGAGCTCAACCTGTCGATCTGGCTCGTGTGCGCCATGATCTTCGCCGCCGCGTTCCTCGGGGACCAGCTCGCCTACCTGATCGGCAACAAGATCGGCCCGCGCCTCTTCACGCCCGACGCCCGCGTCCTCAAGACCAAGTACATCGACCAGGCTCACGACTACTTCGAGCGCTTCGGCGGACGCACCGTCATCCTGGCCCGGTTCGTCCCCTTCCTGCGGACGTTCGCCCCGGTCGCCGCGGGCATGAGCGGCATGCGCTACCGGACGTTCGTCGCCTACAACCTGGTCGGCGCGTTCGTGTGGGGCGTCGGCGTGACGCTGCTCGGCTACTGGCTCGGCAACATCCAGTTCGTCAACGACCACATCGAGACGATCCTCGTCCTCATCGTCGCCGTCTCGGTCGTCCCCGTGGTCATCGAGGTGCTGCGGGCCCGCCGTGAGTCGCAGCGGACCAAGGCCGAGCTCGCCGCGGGCGGAGCGGCCGCCGCCGCCGCCGGCGCCGCTGAGAGCCCCGCCGTCGCGACCGCGGGCACCTCTGCCGCCCCGACCACGGCCACCCCCGCCGTCCCGACCGACACCCCCCTGACGACGTCCGAGGCGACCACCGCCCCGGCGACGGGGTCCGAGAAGACGACGGACGCCGTCGAGCACACCCCTGGAGAGGACCACCGATGACGCGCGTGATCGAGAGCTGGCTCACCGACATGGACGGCGTGCTCGTCCACGAGGGCCACGCCATCCCCGGAGCAGCCGAGTTCGTGCGCGCGCTGCGCGACAAGGAGCGCCCGTTCCTCATCCTGACCAACAACTCGATCTTCACGGCCCGCGACCTGCGCGCGCGCCTCGCCACCTCCGGCATCGAGGTGCCCGAGGAGTCGATCTGGACGTCCGCGCTGGCCACCGCGCAGTTCCTGAGCGACCAGGTCCCGGGCGGCAGCGCCTACGCGATCGGTGAGGCGGGCCTGACGACGGCCCTCTACGAGGCCGGCTACACGCTCACCGAGTCCGACCCCGACTACGTGGTGCTGGGCGAGACCCGCACCTACTCGTTCGAGGCGATCACCAAGGCCGTGCGCCTGATCCTGGGCGGCTCGCGCTTCATCTGCACCAACCCGGACACGACCGGTCCCTCGCAGCAGGGGCCGCTGCCCGCGACGGGCGCGGTCGCCGCCATGATCACGGCCGCGACGGGCCGCGAGCCGTACTTCGTGGGCAAGCCCAACCCCATGATGTTCCGGTCCGCGCTCAACCGCATCGACGCGCACTCCGAGACGACCGCGATGATCGGCGACCGCATGGACACCGACGTCGTGGCGGGCATCGAGGCCGGGCTCTACACCTACCTCGTCATGACGGGCTCGACCAAGCTCCACGAGGTCGACACGTTCCCGTTCCGTCCCAGCAAGGTCGTCGACTCGATAGCGAACCTCGTCGACCTCGTCTGACGCACGCCCCCCGGACAGCGCGCTGCCCCGGTCCCCCCGACCAGCTCGGAGGGGACCGGGGCAGTCGTCTGCAAGGCCCCGGAGGGGCGCGACCGGCCGTGGCAGGTGTCGACCCCTGCCACGGCCCGGCGGGACGCCCGGAGTACCGCTGCAGGGCCGCGTGCGAGGTCGCTGCGCGACCGGCTGAGGCGGGAACGACGAACGGCGGGCGGGCCGGGACCTGGAGTGGTCCCGGCCCGCCCGCCGTTCGTCGTTCGGTCGTGCGGTCGTGCGTCAGGCGGTCGCGCGTGCCCGACGGCGCCTGCTCACCGCGAGCAGGCCCGCGCCGCTCAGGAGCAGCATCACCGCGAGTGCCGTGGCGTTGCCCGCGTCCGACCCCGTGGCCGCCAGGCCCGAGAACGCGTCGCACTCGACGTCGCCGCCGATCGGGAAGCTGAACGTGACGGGGGCCAGGGCGGTCCCTGCCTCGTAGAAGCCCGCGAACGCCTTGGCGCCCGCGGCCGTCAGCGTGGCCGAGGCTCCGGTCCACGTGATCGTGGTGCCCGAGGTCGACTTCTTGCCCGAGAGGTCCAGGTTCGCGAACGCGACGCCCTTGCTCGTGGACTTGTTGCCCTCCATGTCGCTGCTGACGACGTCGACGACGAGCGTGCCGCTGCCGCCGTTGACCTGGACCCGCGGGTTGGAGATCTGCAGGTCGAGGATGCCGCCGTGACCGGTGAAGTGCACCGAACCTGCGAAGGAGGCGCGCCCCTTGCCGAGGTCGGTGTTGAACGACCCCTCGCCACCGCTCCACGTGGTCGTGGAGCCGTTGTCCTTGGCGCCGCTGGCCGAGACGGAACCCTTGGCGATCGGCCCCGCGATGTACGCGCGGAACTTGTCGCTCACGGCCCAGGTCAGCGTGGCGCCGTTGACACCCTGCGCGTAGCACTGCTGGGCGGCGGAACCGCTGCCCGAGGTGCTCGAACCCGTGACCGTGATGGCCGCGGACGCGGTGTGGTTCGCGCCGATGAGGAGCAGCGTGTGCTCGCCCGCCGGGAGATCCTTGGGGATCGTGACGGTCGACGTGGCCGCACCACCGGCGTTGGCCGTGATGCCCGTGGCGAGGACCTGCGGGGTGGAGTGGACCTCGACGCGCAGCCCCTCCTCGTCGGCCCCGAACCCGATGCCGCTGATCGTGACCTGGTCGCCGGGGGCGGCCTGGGAGACGGAGAGTGTCGCCTTGGCGGGGTCCTGCTGCGTGCCCGAGCCGTCGGTGTTGCCCGAGCTCTCGCCCGGGGTCGTGCCCGGGTTCTCGACGGCGGAGCCGACCGTGAAGGTCACCGGGTCGAGCGCGTCACCGGCCGTGTAGAACGCACCGAACGCCGGGACGCCTGCTGCGGTGAGGGCCGCGGGGACGCTCGCGTAGGTCGTCGTGCCGTTCCCGGTCGTGACCTTTGCGGCGGCCAGGTCGAGCGTCGCGACCGTCACGCCGGACTGGACGAACGAACCGCCCTCGATGTCCTTCGAGTCGACGTCCGCGACCAGTGTCGCCTTGTCGCCGGTCGCGACGACGCGCGGGTTGCTCAGGCGGACGTCGAGGATGCCGCCGTGCCCCGTGAACCGGACGGTGCCGGCGAAGTCGACCGCGCCCTTGCGCGAGGCCGTGTCGAACGAGCTCTTCGCGGACTGCGGGAACGAGTACAGACCGGTCGCGGCCCCCGACGCACCGTTCGAGGTCGTCACGCCTCCCTGGGCGATCGGGCCTGCGATGTAGGTCCGGAACGACTCCTTGACGCCCCACTGCAGGCTGCCTGCCGCACCCGCGGGAGGCGGGGTGACGGGCTTGGCCGTGACCGTGACGGTCGTCGCCGCGGAGGTCGAGCCCACGAAGGACGTGTTGTCCGTCGGGGTGAACACGGCCTTCACGGAGTGCGGGCCGACCGCGAGGTCGCTCGCCACGAGGACCGCGACGCCGTCCTTGACCGCGGCGGATCCCAGGTCCTTGGAGCCGTCGACGAAGCGAACCACGCCCTCGGCCGAAGCCGGTGCGACGGTCGCGGTGAACGTCACGCCGGTGCCCTCGACGCTGCTCGCCGACGAAGCACGCAGGGTCGTGCTCGTCGCCTCCGCGTCCTTCCCGGGCTGCTTCACGGACAGCGCCGTGAACGTGTCGAGCGAGCGGTCCGTGACCGACAGGCCGTGCGCAGCCGACGTCGCGACCACGTACTCCGTGGCCGGGTCGAACGAACCCGCGGGGACCTTGATCGTCGTCGTGAACTTCCCGTCCACGACCTGAGCCGGCATCACCCACTGCAGGCCGAGCCAACCATCTGCGACCAGAGGGGCATCGCCCTTCCAGATCGACGCATCGCCCAGCAGGACGTACGCGCCGTACTGCGCACCCGCACCCACGAACCCGGTACCCGAGATCGTGAACGTGTTCTCGACCGCAGGGTCGAGATCCGCGCGGGGCGTCACCGTCACCGTGGGCTTCTCGACCGGAGTCCCCGGCTCGGCCGTGACCGCGACGGTCGTCTCGCCCGTGGCTCCGAGCTTGCTCGTGACGGTCACCGTGAGCTCGCCCGAGGCGAGGTCTGCGGGCACCGACACGACGACGGCCGCGCCGTCGGCGACGAAGCTGACCGGCGCACCGCCCAGGCGGACGGAGGCCACCGTGTCACCAGGCGTGAGGCCTGCGACGGTCAGCGAGAGCTTGTCGCCGGCGGTCACCGAGGAAGCCCCCGGGGTCACCGTCAGCAAGGTCGGGATCTCCGCCTTCTTGAGCGTGAGGGGCGTGAACGTGTCCAGCGTGCGGTCCGAGACCGACAGGCCGTGCGCAGCCGACGTCGCGACCACGAACTCCTTCGAGGCGTCGAACGCGCCCGCCGGAACCGTGATCTCCGTCGTGAACTTCCCGTCCACGACCTGAGCCGGCGACACCCACTTCAGACCCAGCCAACCCGACGCGACCAGCGGCCCGTCACCCGACCAGATCGACGCGTCGCCCAGCAGCACGTACGCGCCGTACTGCGCACCCGCACCCACGAACCCGGTACCCGAGATCGTGAACGTGTTCTCCA
>NZ_JBHXCQ010000012.1:47845-54756 GCF_042726295.1 Oerskovia sp. NPDC060338 | reverse complement strand
GCCCGACCAGATCGACGCGTCGCCCAGCAGCACGTACGCGCCGTACTGCGCACCCGCACCCACGAACCCGGTACCCGAGATCGTGAACGTGTTCTCGACCGCAGGGTCGAGGTCCGCGCTCGGCGTGACCGTCACCTTCGGGTCAGCCACCGGAACCACCGGCTTGCCGACGACCGTGACGGTCGCCGTCCCCGTGGCGCCGAGCACGCTCGTGACGGTCACCGTGAGGTCACCGGAGGTCTGGTCGGTCGGCACCGTCACGACGACCGAGTCGCCGTTCACGACGAAGCTTGCGGACGCGTCACCCAGGAGGACCGAGGACACCTTGTCCCCCGTCGCGAGACCCGCGACGGTCAGCGTGAGCTTGTCGCCGGCGGTCACCGAGGAGGAGCCGGGGGTCACGGTCAACGGAGCCGGCGTCTCGGTGAAGCTGACCGGGACCGAGAGCTCCTGGTCGGCGTTCTTCACGCCGCCCGCACCGTAGGTGTAGACGCCGTAGCGGCCACCCTCGAGAGCCGCGGGGGCCTTCAGCGTGAGCGTGGCCGTGAACGTGCCGTCAGCGGCGATGTCGGCCCACTGGCCACGGATGATCGACTGGTTCGCGGGGCTGAGCTGGTTCAGCACGGTCTCCGACAGCGCCCATGCCTGCGAGCCGACCTTGCGTGCCGAGCTCGCCACGCCCTCCGACGGGCGCCACGCCTCGGCAAAGCTGCCGAACACGACGTAGTTACCCTGCGGCAGGGTGTTGGGGATCGGGTTGCCGTATCCACCGACGTTCGCCGCCGGATCGAAACCGGAACCCTTCACCACGATCGCGTCACCAGGACGCACCACCGTGTCACCCAGCGGCGTCACACCATCAGCAGCGAAGACCTCGATCGCAGGCTCGAACACCGGAGCCGGTGTCTCGGTGAAGCTGACCGGGACCGAGAGCTCCTGGTCGGCGTTCTTCACGCCGCCCGCACCGTAGGTGTAGACGCCGTAGCGGCCACCCTCGAGAGCCGCGGGGGCCTTCAGCGTGAGCGTGGCCGTGAACGTGCCGTCAGCGGCGATGTCGGCCCACTGGCCACGGATGATCGACTGGTTCGCGGGGCTGAGCTGGTTCAGCACGGTCTCCGACAGCGCCCATGCCTGCGAGCCGACCTTGCGTGCCGAGCTCGCCACGCCCTCCGACGGGCGCCACGCCTCGGCAAAGCTGCCGAACACGACATAGTTGCCCTGCGGCAGGGTGTTGGGGATCGGGTTGCCGTATCCACCGACGTTCGCCGCCGGATCGAAACCGGAACCCTTCACCACGATCGCGTCACCAGGACGCACCACCGTGTCACCCAGCGGCGTCACACCATCAGCAGCGAAGACCTCGATCGCAGGCTCGAACACCGGAGCCGTGGGCTCCTCGCCCTTGAACGTGACGGGCGTGAACGTGTCGAGCGTGCGGTCCGTGACCGACAGGCCGTGCGCAGCCGACGTCGCGACCACGTACTCCTTCGTGGCGTCGAACGAGCCCGCCGGGACCGTGATCGTGGTCGTGAACGCGCCGTCGACGATCGAGCGGACGTAGACCTGCTGCAACCAGCCCTCGGCCAGGAGCGGTCCTTCGCCCTTCCAGATCGACGACTCGCCCAGCAGGACGTAGGCACCGTTCTTCGCGCCAGCACCCACGAACCCCGTACCCGAGATCGTGAACGTGTTCTCCACCGACGGGTCGACGTCCGCGCTCGGCGTGACCGTCACCTTGGGGTCGGCCACCGGAGCAGGCGGGTCGACGGTCTTGGCCGTCACGGTGTGCGCGGAGGCCGCGGACGTCGAGGCGGCGAACGCGGCTGCGTCGGCCGGGGTGAAGCGTGCCGAGTAGGCGTGCTCCCCCACGGTCGGAGCCGCGACGTCGAGGCGAGCGGCGCCGTCGGACACCGTGGCCGTCCCCAGCGAGGTGGGTCCGTCGAGGAACTCGACGCTGCCCGCTGCGGCCGGGGCGACCGTCGCGCTCAGCGCGACCGCGGTCCCCTCGACCGAGGTGCCCGCCGGGGCGACCGCGAGCGTCGTGGTCGTCGGTGCGGCCGGCGCCACCGGGAGCGGCGCGTCGAGCGTGGCGGTGAAGGTCGACATCGGCTGGCCGACGTAGTCGGCGAAGTTGCCGTCGAGCGCGCCGAACGCGCTGGACAGGGCACCGTTCGCCGTGACGGTCAGCGTGTCACCTGCGCGGGCCGTGCTCACGGCCACGTCGGCGACCTTGACGTCGTCCGCCAACCCCGCGGCCGTGGTGACGTCCGCGGTGAGGACACCGGTCGTCGGCGAGCTGATCGCGAGACGCAGGTCGGCGACCGTGATGTCGAGGACGCCGCCGTGCGCCGTGTAGTTGGTCGATCCACCGAAGCGCAGCGCGCCGACGCCCGTCACGGGGTCGATGCTGCCGCTCGCGGGCGAGTACACGGACTTGCCGTTGCTCAGCGCCGGCGTGATGGTCCCCGCACCGCCGACGTAGCCGGTCCAGCTGTCCTTGAGGTTCCAGGTGGCGCTGCCGCCCGACACCGCGACGGTGTCCGCAGCGCTGGCGGGGGTGACCCCGACGACAGCGAGACCGGCGACGAGCGCTCCGGTCAGGAGTGAGGCGAGAGCGCGACGGCGCCCTCCCCGTTGTGTGATGAGCACTCGGTCTCCCGTGATGGTTCGTGGGCCGCCCGCGATGGCGGCGTCAGGGCGGCAGGTCTCTCGACCATCGCCCTGTGGACCATATAAGGCGTGCCTCACCAAAGCAAGGATTACCTTATCTCCTGTGGTCGGAGTCACACCCTCGTCTCAGACGCCCGTCGGACCGGGACGCGCCGAGGGGCGGCGCGCCCCTGGCGCACCGCCCCTCGTCCGTCCGTGCCGCACGTCGCGGCCGATCCTCGACCTCAGCGGTCGAGGATCGGGCCGTTGCCGTTGAAGTCCAGGCGCGGCGCGTTGCGCACCGCCGGGTTGTCGACCTCGAAGTACTCGGCCCGCTGGAAGCCGAACATCTTCGCGATGACGTTCGGCGGGAACGTCTCGACCTTGGTGTTCAGCGTGCGGACGTTCGCGTTGTAGAACCGACGACCGGCCGCGATGCGGTCCTCGGTGTTGGTCAGCTCGGCCTGGAGCTGACCGAAGTTCTCGCTGGCACGGAGCTGCGGGTAGGCCTCGGCGACCGCGAACAGCCGACCGAGCGCCTGCGTCAGCTGGTTCTCCTTGGCCGCCTGGTCCGCCGGACCGGAGACCGGGCCCGCGGCCGCCGAACGCGCGGCAGCGACCTGCTCGAACACACCCCGCTCGTGCGCGGCGTAGCCCTTGACGGTCTCCATGAGGTTCGGGATGAGGTCGTGACGGCGGTGCAGCTCGACGTCGATCTGACGCCACGACTCCTGCACCAGGTTCCGCAGCCGGACGAAGCCGTTGTACTGCGCGACCGCCCAGAAGAGAACGATCAGGACGATGACGCCGATGACGATCAAGGCGATGATGCCGCCTGACATGCTGCCCCCTTGGGCTGGGTTGGTCGGACCGCTCGACCCGGACGACCGCACGACCGGACCCGACGGACCGAGGGTGCGCGACGTCGTCGGGCGACGCGGAAGGTAGGTGCATCGTAGCGGGGTGCACCCCGTGCAGGACCGACGCGTCAGGGCGCCGGCGTCCCCCGCCTCGGAGCAGGACGGGGCGACTCGCCCTGACGACGCGGCGGCACCGCCCCTCGGTCGAGCCAGACGTGGTCCGGGATCGCGTCGGCCACGACCGCGAGCCGTGACATCAGGGGGAGCACGTTGTCCAGGACCGTCCGGCCGCCCGTCCACCCGAGGATCGCGTCGCCCTCGATCCGCACGTTGCGGCGCGCGAAGTCCGGCTCCAGGAGACGGTGCATCAGGCGCGGGTGCAGGACCTGGTGCGCGAACCGGAGATCGCTCGCCTCGATGCGCCAGGCCCGGTTGAAGTCCTCCGACTCGAGCTGGATGTCCTGCCCGCCGAACGCCTTGGCGACCCGGGTCCCGAAGCCCTCGGGCGTCAGCTCGAGCGTGGGCAGCGCCACCGGGAGGAACAGGACGACCACGTGCGCGGTGTGCGTCGTCTCGCTCTTGCCACCGCCCACCGTCCAGACGTACGTGAACGACAGCGCGGGGCGGCCCGCGTACTGCCCCGCGAGGACCTCGGTCGCCTTGCGGGCGTGCCCCGCCCCGAACGGTGTCCCCTTCCAGCGCTTCGCGAGGTCGCGGTCGAGGTCCGCGTACCCCAACCCGTGGCGCGCGGCCCACGCCTCGAACATGCGCCTGCGGGCCTTGCCGGCCCGCCAGAACACGTACATCAGGCCGACCACGACGAGGTCCACGAGGACGAAGACGACCCAGGCCAACCAGGTCATGCCCTGCCCCTCCCCCTTCAGGCCTGCTCAGGCCTGCTCAGGCGAGGTCGAAGTCCGTCAGACCGAAGATCGAGAAGTAGGGCACGCCCAGCGCCTCGATCTTCTCGCGCGCACCCGTGTCGCGGTCCATGATCGTCGCGACGCCCACGACCTCGGCCCCCGCTGCCCGCGCCGCCTCGATCGCCGTGATGGGCGAGCCACCCGTCGTCGTCGTGTCCTCGACGACGACGACGCGGCGCCCCGCGATCTCCGGCCCCTCGATCTGACGCTGCATCCCGTGGGCCTTGGCGGCCTTGCGCACCACGAACGCGTCGAGGTCCTGGCCCCGCGAGGCCGCGGCGTGCAGCAGCGCGGTCGCGATGGGGTCAGCACCCAGCGTCAGACCGCCCACGGCGTCGACCTCCGCGGTCCCCAGCCCGGCCTCCTCGAGCTGGTCCAGCAGGACGTGCCCGACGAGCGGCGCCGCGCGGTGGTGCAGCGTGATGCGGCGCAGGTCCACGTAGTAGTCGGCTTCCTTGCCCGAGGAGAGCGTGACCTTCCCGTGCACGATCGCCAGCTCGGCGATCAGGTCGCGGAGCTGCTCGCGGGGCGTCGGGGACAGGTGCGTGGAGGTGTCGGTCATGGGGTCAAGGCTAGCGTTCCTGCGGGTCCGTCCTCCGCGCCCGACCGCGACCCGAGACCGGTCAGCGCGCCTCGAACGCCCGCACGGCGGCACGCGGCGCGACCTTGAGCAGCCCCGACGCCAGCCGGTACCGCAGCGAGGGCGTCGAGATCACGACGCCGCGGCGCACGTCCGCGAGGGCCGCCGCGACGACCCGGTCCGCGTTGAGCCACGCGACCTCGGGAAGCTGCGTGTAGTCGATCCCGGCCCGCTCGTGGAACTCGGTGTGCGTGAGCCCCGGGCACAGGGCCGTGGCCGTCACGCCCGTCCCGCGCAGCTCGACCGCGAGCCCCTCGGTGAACGTCCGCACCCACGCCTTGGCGGCCGAGTAGGTCCCGCTCGCCGTGAGCGCCGCGACCGACGCGACGTTGAGGATCGCGCCGCGCCCGCGCTCGGTCATCTGGCCCGCCGCAGCGTGCGAGAGCACCAGGACCGCGCGCACCATGACGTCCAGCGCCTTGACCTCGGCGTCGACGTCGCCGCCCACGAAGCGCTGGTGCACCGCGTAGCCGGCGTTGTTGACGAGCAGGCCCACGGGCCGCTGCCCTGCCTCGTCCTCGTGGACCACGGCGAGGCGTGCTGCGACGCGCGCGACGTCGTCGGGCACCGAGAGGTCCGCCGGGAGCACCTGGACCCGCACGCCCGCGGCCGCGCGGATCTGCGCCGCGACGCGCTCGAGGCGCTCCTCGTCGCGCGCGACGAGGACCAGGTCGTGACGGGCCGTGGCCAGCTGCCACGCGAACTCGAGGCCCAGGCCGGCGCTCGCGCCGGTGATCAGTGCAGTCGCCATGGGCCCAGCCTAGGGGGCGCGGCACGCTCGGGGGGACCCCGTGCCCGACGGCGCCACGCACCGTCGAGCCGTCGGCCTCCGCCCAGCGGCACACCGGGCGTGGGTCGCCCCGGCTAGCCTGGGCGCCATGCGACTCGCCACCTGGAACATCAACTCGATCCGAGCCCGCGCCGAGCGTGCGGTGGCCTTCCTGGAGCGCTCGGGCACCGACGTGCTCGCGCTGCAGGAGACCAAGTGCAAGGACGCCCAGTTCCCGCACGAGGTCTTCGAGGCCGCGGGGTACGAGGTCGCGCACTTCGGGCTGAGCCAGTGGAACGGGGTCGCGATCGTGTCCCGCGTGGGGATCGAGGACGTCGAGACGGGTTTCGCGACGCAACCGCACTTCGGGGCCGAGCCACACCTGGAGGCCCGGGCGATCGGCGCGACGTGCGGCGGCGTGCGCGTGTGGAGCCTGTACGTGCCGCACGGGCGCGGGCTCGACGACCCGCACTACCCGTACAAGCTCGAATGGCTCGGCAACCTGCGCAACCAGGCCGCGGGCTGGCTCGCGGCCGATCCTGCGGCGCAGGTCGCGCTCGTCGGTGACTGGAACGTCGCGCCGCTCGACACCGACGTGTGGGACCCGGCCGTGTTCGCGGGGCACACGCACACGTCCCCGCCCGAGAGGGCGGCGTTCGCGGCGTTCGCCGAGGCCGGGTACACCGAGGTCACGCGCGAGTTCTTCCCCGAGGAGCACAAGTACACCTACTGGGACTATCAGCAGCTGCGCTTCCCCAAGAACCAGGGCATGCGGATCGACTACGCCTACCTGTCCCCTGCCCTGCGGGCCCGTGCGACGGGAGTGGAGATCGACCGCGACGAGCGCAAGGGCAAGGGCGCGTCGGACCACGTGCCGGTGATCGTGGACTTCTCGGACTGAGCGCCGAGCCCCCAGGCGGCCCCCCGGCCGCTCCAGGCACCGAGACCCCCCGGTGCCGAGAACGGGGTTGTGGGGGGTTGGTGTGGAAGAAAGACCCCAACCCCCGGGGGCGGAGGGGGGGGGGGCGCAGGCCCCCGGGGACCCCACCCGGGACGACGGGGCCCCCCGC
>NZ_JBHXCQ010000012.1:0-47835 GCF_042726295.1 Oerskovia sp. NPDC060338 | reverse complement strand
CTCCACCGTTGTCGACACGCGAGCTACAGGTCAAAGTTACCCCCCGGGTCGTCATATTGGTGTTTGTCTTTTTTTTCAATTATCACCCCCCCACAACCCCGTTCTCGGCAGCTGAGGGCGACTCAGCCCAGCGTCACGACGACCGTGACCTCGGAGCCCTCCGGCTGGACCGGGATCGGCTGCGTCGGGTCGAGCTCGACGCCGTCGAGCGTCACCGACCGCACGCCCTTCGAGACGTGGTCGGGGTTGCGGACCTCGATCTCGTAGACCGCGCCGCGCCACTCACGGCGCACCTCGAAGCCGTCCCAGTCCTTGGGGATCGACGGGTCCACGACCAGGCCGTCGAGGGCCAGGCGCACACCGAGGATGTACTTGGTGGCCGCCGTGTACATCCAGCCCGCGGTGCCCGTGAGCCACGGGTTCTGCGCCTTGCCGAACCACTCGTGGTCGCGGCCGTACAGGAACTGCACGTAGGCGTAGGGCTCGGCCCCGCGGACCTCGATGTTGTCGTTCTGGTTGTACGGCAGGATCGCGTCGTAGAACTGCACGGCCTCGTCACCGCGGCCCAGCATGGCCTCGGCGATGATGGGCCACGCGTTCGGGTGCGAGAAGATCGCCGCGTTCTCCTTGATGCCCGGGTACACGCGCGTCACGAACCCGACCGTGTCGTCGACCTTGGTGAACGCCGGCCAGTTCAGGTGGTTGCCGTACTCCGAGCCCAGGAGCTCGCGCACCGAGTCCATCGACGCCTCGCCACGCTCCTGGGTGGTGATGCCCGCGATGACGGGCCACGCCTGGTGCTCGAGGAAGATCTTGCCCTCGTCGTTGTCGTTCGAGCCGATCTTCACGCCGTCGCGCGTGTAGCCGCGGATCCACCAGGCGCCGTCCCACAGCTGGGAGTCCGCGACCTTCGCGATGCGCTCGAGCTCGGCCTCGTACTTGGCGACGTCCGCTGCCGCGCTCTCGTCCCCGGCCGCAGCACGGTGCCGCGCGAGCTCCAGGAACGCCTGGATGGCCCACGCGTGCAGGAACGTCACGAGCGAGGTCTCGCCGCCACCCAGGTTGAGGCAGTCGTTCCAGTCGGCACGCAGCCCCAGGGCCACGCCGTTCTGACCGACCTGCTGGCTCGAGAAGTCGAGCGCGCGCGTGAGGTGCTCGTACACCGTGGCGGGCGTGCCCTCGGCGAACGGGATCACCTCGTCGAGGAACTCCAGGCGACCGGTCTCCTTGACGAACTCGACGACCGACGGCACGAGCCACAGGTGGTCGTCCGAGCACGTGTCCTCGAGACCGTGGATGAGGTCCTTGGGGTCCGGCGTCGGGACGATCGTCGGGGACGGGACGTTCGGCAGCTTGGGCGCGTCGGGGTCGAACGCCTTGGGCTCGAACAGGTGCAGGCCGTAGCCGGCCTCCGTCTGGGCCCGCAGGAGCTCCACGATGCGCTGGTGCGTCTTGGTCGGGTTGGTGTGGATGACGCTCATGACGTCCTGAGCCGTGTCCCGGAAGCCCAGGCCGCTGCGCCCGCCGACCTCGACGAACGACGCGAAGCGCGACCACACGACACAGGTCTCCGCCTGGAGCAGCGTCCACGAGTTGATCATCGTGTTCATGCCCTCGTGGGGCGTGCGGATGCGCAGCTTGTCCTGCTTGGCCTTCCAGAAGGCGGCCAGGCGGGCGCGCTCGGTGTCGACCGTCGCGACGTCCGCGTACTTGGCCTGCATCGCCCGGCCGGCCTCGGCGCGCGAGCCGTAGCCGAGCATGTAGACGAGCCGCTTGGTCTCCCCCGGCTGGAGCGTGATCTTGTGCTGGAGCGCACCGCAGTGGTTCTGCGTCGTCGCGCTCTCGTTCGAGCCGTGCCCGCGCTCGATCGCGATCGGGTTGGCCTCGGACCGGTAGGGGCCGATGAAGTTGTCGCGGAGCGAGTCGTACGACGACGGCGTCTCGCTCGACGCGAAGTAGTGGAACGTCCACGGCTCGTAGTACGCGTCGTACTCGATGATGCCGTCCTCGTAGGACGACCCCGTCGAGTAGAGCGACATCTGGAGGTTCTGGTTGTCGATCGTGATCGTGTGGAAGGAGAACTCCACGTACGACCCGACGGTCAGCTCACGGACCTCGTCGGTCGTGTTGGTCAGGCGCACGTCCCAGATCTCGACGTCGTCGTCGAGGGGGATGAAGATCGTCTGCTGGGCGTCGATGCCCTTGTACTGCGCCTCGAACGTCGAGTAGCTCAGGCCGTGGCGCGTCGTCCACCGACCGGCACCGCCCGCAGGGTCGATCGGGTCGCCGTCGGCCGCGAGCGGCTTGCCCACCGGCTGCCACGACACCGACCAGTAGTCGCCGTCGGCCTCGTCGCGCAGGTAGACGTAGTGCCCCGGGCGGTCGAGCGGGACGCCGTTCTGGCGGAACCGCGAGATGCGGCCGGTCTGCGCCGACTTGTAGTACGAGTATCCGCCGCCGTTGTGCGAGAGCACGGTGCAGAAGTCCTTGGTGCCCAGGTAGTTCGTCCACGAGACGGGGACGTCGGGGCGCTCGATGACGTACTCGTCGCGAGCTGTGTCGAAATGGCCGTAACGCATCGTCGGGTCGGTTCCTGTCGGTGAGGTGGGGTGGGAGGTGGTGAGGTGGGTCGGTCCGCGGCGCGTCGTGGCGCCGCGGACCCGTGTCCGAGCCTCCGAGGTCGCGGGACCCTGGGGGCGGGAGGCTCAGACGCCCGCTGTGACGAAGCCCTTGAGCCAGTCGAGCAGCTCGGTGGCCTTCTCCGGGGAGTCGGCCTCGACGAACATGCGCAGCACCGGCTCGGTCCCGGAGAACCGCAGGAGCGCCCAGTTGTCGTTCTCGAGGACGATCTTGGTGCCGTCGAGGTGGGAGATGCTCACGACCGGGTAGGGCCCGACGTGCGTGAGCGGGTCCGCCTCGAGGCGACGCGGCACGGCGACGCGCATCTCCGGCGTCGAGTCGACGCCCGCCTCGAGGGTGTAGAGGCGACCCGTGATCTCGTAGATCATCTCGCGCAGCTCGGAGATCTTCTTGCCCGTGCGGGCGAGCATCTCGACGACCAGGGCGCACGCGAAGATGCCGTCCTTGCCGAGGATCCAGCCGCGGACCGTGAGGCCACCCGAGGACTCTCCGCCGAGGACCGCGCCGATCTCCTCCATGCCGGCCGTCACGTGCTTGAAGCCGACCTTGACCTCGCGCGACTCCTCGCCGAAGTGCGCGGCCAGCCGGTCGAGCAGGTGCGTCGTCGCGAGGTTGCGTACGACGCCGCCCTTCTCGCCGCGGAACTCGTGCAGGTACCAGTAGAGGAGGAGCAGGAGGTCGTTGGTCGAGATGTACTCGCCGGTCTCGTCGACGATGCCGATCCGGTCGGAGTCGCCGTCGGTGGCCATGCCCAGGTCGTAGCGGCCGTCGCCCTGCTTGATCATCGAGATCAGGGTCGACAGGCGCTGCAGGTCCGGCGCGGGCGCGATCCCGCCGAACAACGGGTTGTGCGAGGCGTGGATGAACTCGGAGCGCACGCGCATGTCGTTGAGGATCGTGCCGAGCGTGAGCTGGCTCGTGCCGTACATCGGGTCGACGATGACGCGCAGGTCCGAGCCGCGGACGGCGTCGACGTCGACGATCTTCTCGATCGCGTCGACGTAGGGCTCGGTGAGGACCTTGTCCACGACCAGGCCCGCCTTGCGGGCGACCGCGAGGTCGAGCGTGATGACGTCGTCGACGCTCAGTGCGTTGGCCTCGTCCTGGTAGCGGTCGGTCTCGTCGTCGAGGGGCAGCGATCCGTCCTGGCGGAAGACCTTCATGCCGTTCCACTCGGGCGGGTTGTGGCTCGAGGTGACGATGATGCCGTAGGCCGCACCGAGGTACGGCGCCGCGAACGTCACGAGGGGTGTGGGGACGTCGTCGGGCAGGAGGGTGACCGGGATGTTGTTGCCCGCGAAGACCTCGGCCGCCGCGACGGCGGACTCGCGCGAGAGGAAGCGACGGTCCCCGCCGATCACGACGCCCAGCCCGTCGATGCCCTTGCGGACGGTCTCGTTCGCGATCGCCTGGCACAGGCGGCGCACGTTCGCGAGCGTGTATCCCTCACCGATGATGGCGCGCCACCCGCCGGTGCCGAACACGATCTTGGTGTCGGTGTTCTTCTTGGGCATGAAGAGCCGCTTGAGGAGGATGTCCGCGGCCTCCTGGAGCTCCTCGGGGGTGTTGATGCCCCGGACCTCGTCGGTGTCGTAGATCCGGTACGACGAGATGCTCTTGTGCTTGGCGATGACGCGGCGGGCGAGCTCGGTGAGCCGGTGCTCGCCACCGGCCAGCATCGCCTCGAGCTCGGCGAACAGCAGGCCGGGGGACGCGACGTAGGCGCCCACGTTGACCTCGGTGGGGGTGCCTCCGCTCCCGGCGTCGGCCGGGCGGTCCTCCTCCTCGAGGATCGCGGTGATCTCGCCGTCCTCGCGGACGATCCGCCCGTAGGTGGGCAGGTCCTCGGTCACGACGGCCGCGAGCAGCGAGAGGTCGGCGCCCTTGAGCGTGTGGCGGGTCAGGAGGCCCAGCAACGACTCGGAGCGCAGGAGCGGCGTGTCGGCGTAGGCGACGAGGACCTCGCGCGCGGGGATCGCGAAGGCCTCGATCTCGGCACGCGCCGCGAGCACCGCACCGCCGGTCCCCGGCAGGTCCTGCTGCTCGACGTACGTGAGGTCGTCGCCCAGGAGCCCTCGGACCGTGGTGTCGCCGGGGGCGACGACGACCACGATGCGGTCGTCGGCGACGACCTTGCGGACGTTGGCGACGGCGAGCTCGACCACGGTCGCTTCGCCGAGCGGTCGGGTGATGAGCTCGCGCGACGCGTCGTCGTGACCGGCAGCGAGAACCACCGCCGCTCGATCGTTCGTGGTGGCGGGAGCCTGTGCGGCCTGTGGCAGGGTCATGACGTCCTCACTGCTCGGTGATGCGTCGTGCGCGACCTGTGCCGGCCGCGCTCGGTAGGGCACCGGAGAGCCGAGCGAAAAAAGCACGACTCCTTCCAAATCCCTCGTACGAGAGACCGCGGATGCCCGGTACCACCACGATCATAGACACGCGGAAGGCCGTGTCGAGGGGCTGAGGGCGGTTTGGGGTGGAATCCTCACAAAATAATCGCGAGTGCCCTGCCGCGGCCCCGACAGGCCACCGCGGGGCGAGTCCTGTGGGGAGTTCCACCGAGGTCCGCGCCGCGTCGCTACGGTTCTCCCATGACCTCCTACCCGCCGCAGGGTCCCGGCGCGCCGGACCAGGATCCGACGCCCCCGCCGAACCCCTACCTCGCCCCCGGCGGACCCACGCGCCAGCCTCCGCTCGTCCCGTACCAGCCGCCCGCGGCGGGTATCGAGGACGCCCCCGTCGAGCCCGACCCGTACTTCCCTCCCGCGGGCCCCGCGGGGGCCGGGTTCCCGACGACGCCTCCGCCGGTGGGCAGCCCGGCCCACCCTCCGTACGGCGCGCCGGGGACACCGGTCCACGGGAGCCCCTACGGATCCCCCTACCCGCCCGCGCCCGGACATGCGCCCGGGCCGTACCCCCAGGGGCAGTGGCCACCTGGGGCGAACGCTCCGTACCCCGGCGCCCCTCAGGGCCAGCCCCCGGCATGGCAGCAGGGGCCGGCGTGGACGGCGTCGTTCGCGCCTCCTCCCCGACAGAACGGCCTGGCCCTCGCGTCGATGATCACGTCGCTCGCCGGACTGGCGCTGTGCTTCTTCCCCGGGGTCGTCGGCCTGGTCCTGGGCATCGTGGCCCTCCAGCAGATCTCGCGCGACGGGACGACGGGACGCGGGTACGCGATCACCGGGATCACGGTGGGAGCGGTCATGACGGCGCTCCTCGCGCTCTGGTTCATCGGCATCGCGGCGAGCTCCGCATGAGCACGCCGCCCCCCGGGTACGACCAGGCCGTCTACTACGCGCCGGGCTGGCAGCCGGCCGCCGCCCGGACCGAGCCCCTCGCCGTGGCCGCGATCCCGACGGGCCTGCTGCTGGGGCCGGTCGGGGTGGGCGTCGGAGCGGCGGCGCTCGCCCGGATCCGGCGGGACGGCACGCGAGGCGTGGGCCTCGCGTGGGCGGGCATCGCCCTGGGCCTGGCCACGTCGCTGACGGCCATCGCCGTGACGGTCGCCCTGCTGCTGGGCGGCGCGGCGACGCGCGCGCTGCCCGCCGACGTGAGCGCACCGCAGGACGCGCACGCGCGGCAGCTCGTCCTGGGGAACTGCCTCGCCGAGCTGCCCGACGACGGCGCCGTCACCACGGTGCGCGTCGTCCCGTGCGGGGACCCGCACGAGGCGCAGGTCGTGGCGCGCACGGACTTCTCGACCGACTCCGTGTGGCCGGGCCAGGACGGCGCGGACGCAAAGGTCTCGCGCGTGTGCGTGCCCGCGGTCCTGGCGGACGACGTCGACCCTGCGGGGATCGAGCTCTCGGTCTGGACCCCCTCCGAGGACTCCTGGGCCGAGGGCGACCGGACCGGTCTCTGCCTGGCCGCGACGCCCGTGCTGACCGAGGGGTCGCTCATCGACTGAGCCGTCGATCGGCACACCCCGGACCACATGCCTACCAGTCGGTAGGTTTCTCGGATAGTCTCGGACGAACAAGCAGAGCGGCTTGGCCGCGAACCCTGAGGAAGTGCACCGTGAGCAACGAGAACCCCGCCAGCCCCACCACGGCACGTGCCGCCGGACCGCTCGACGTCGAGCGGCTCATCCAGGAGCTCACGCTCGAGGAGAAGGCGTCGTTGACGTCAGGGCTGGACTTCTGGCACACGCAGCCCGTCGACCGCGTCGGCGCAGAGGTTCCTGCGGTCATGGTCACCGACGGTCCGCACGGGCTGCGCAAGCAGAGCGGCTCCGCGGACCACCTGGGCCTCGCGAACTCGGTCCCCGCGACGTGCTTCCCCACGGCCGCGGCGCTCGGTTCCACGTGGAACGTCGAGCTGCTCGAGCGCGTCGGACGGGCTCTCGGCCGCGAGACCCGCGCGAACGACGTCGCGGTGCTCCTCGGTCCGGGCATCAACATCAAGCGCTCGCCGCTGTGCGGTCGCAACTTCGAGTACTTCTCCGAGGACCCCGTGGTCTCGGGCGACCTGGGCGCGGCGCTCATCAACGGCGTGCAGAGCCAGGGCGTGGGCACCTCGCTCAAGCACTTCGCGGCCAACAACCAGGAGACCGACCGCATGCGCGTCTCGGCCGACGTCGACGAGCGCACGCTTCGCGAGATCTACCTGACCGGGTTCGAGCGGGCCGTCACCAAGGCCTCGCCCTGGACCGTCATGTGCTCGTACAACAAGATCAACGGCACGTACGCGTCCGAGGACCACTGGCTCCTCACCGAGGTCCTGCGCGACGAGTGGGGCTACGACGGCGTCGTGGTCTCCGACTGGGGAGCGGTCTCGAACCGCGTGCCCGCGCTCGCCGCGGGGCTCGACCTCGAGATGCCTGCGACCGGCGGGCGCACCGACGCCGAGGTCGTCGCGGCGGTCCGCGCGGGCGAGCTCGGCGAGGCGATCCTCGACCAGGCCGTACGCCGCCACCTCACGCTCCTGAACCGGGCCCTGCCCGCGCTCGCCGAGCCCGGGACCTACGACGTCGCCGAGCACCACGCCCTCGCCCGCGAGGCCGCCGCCGAGGGCGCGGTCCTCCTGCGCAACGAGCCCGTGGACGGCGCCACCGTCCTCCCGCTCGACCCCACCCCCGCGGCGTCGATCGCCGTCATCGGCGAGTTCGCACGCACCCCGCGCTACCAGGGCGCCGGGTCGAGCCAGGTCCAGCCGACCCGCCTCGACGACGCTCTGACGCAGATCAACGCGATCACCGGCTCCGAGGTCTCCTTCGCGGCCGGTTTCGGCATCACGGCCGAGGTGTCCGACGCCGACGACGCGGCCCTCCGCGAGGAGGCCGTCGCACTGGCCCGGGACGCCGGGACGGTCGTCCTCTTCCTGGGGCTGCCCGCGAGCCACGAGTCCGAGGGCTTCGACCGCGACGACATGGACCTGCCCGCGAACCAGATCGCGCTCCTCGAGGCCGTCTCGGCCGTGTGCGCGCGCGTCGTCGTGGTCCTCGCGAACGGCTCGGCCGTCGCGATCGCGCCCTGGCAGGACCGCGCCGCGGCGATCCTCGAGGGTTGGCTCGGCGGCCAGGCCGGCGGCGGGGCGATCGCCGACCTGCTGTTCGGCGTCCGCAACCCGTCGGGCAAGCTCACCGAGACCGTCCCGGTCCGCCTCGAGGACAACGCGTCGTACGGGAACTTCCCGGGCGAGCTCGGGCACGTCCGCTACGGCGAGGGAGTGCTGGTCGGGTACCGCTACTACGACGCCAAGCGCATGGACGTCGCCTTCCCGTTCGGCCACGGCCTGTCGTACACGACGTTCGCGTACGACGACCTGTCGGTCGCGGTCTCGGGCGAGGGCACGACGGCGTCGCTCACCGTGGACGTGACCGTCACCAACACGGGGGACGTCGCGGGCGCCGAGGTCGTCCAGGTCTACGTGGGCGACCCGCAGTCCGCGGTCGAGCGCCCCGAGCGCGA
Source organism: Oerskovia sp. NPDC060338 (assembly GCF_042726295.1). Lineage (NCBI taxonomy): Bacteria > Bacillati > Actinomycetota > Actinomycetes > Micrococcales > Cellulomonadaceae > Oerskovia > Oerskovia sp. NPDC060338. The sequence goes on along the minus strand of NZ_JBHXCQ010000012.1, from coordinate 39,286 downwards.
GCTCAAGGCGTTCGGGAAGGTCTCACTCGCACCCGGCGGGACGCGCACGCTCACGTTCGAGCTCGACGCACGCGACCTGTCGTACTGGCACCCGGTGCTGCGGCGCTGGGTCGTCGAGGGCGGCGAGTTCGTGGTGTCCGTGGGCGCCTCGTCGCGCGACCTGCGCGGTTCGGCCACCGTCACGGTGGTCGGCGAGGACGTCACCCTGCCCCTGACGCCGTCGTCGACGCTGAGCGAGGCCCTGGCCCACCCGGTGGCCGGGGCGATCCTGCGCGACGCCATGGCGGCGGGCGACGACGGGTCGTCGGCCATGGCGATCGACGAGAGCATGCTGGCCATGGCCGGCGACATGCCGCTCCGGGTCATCGCGGCCTTCGACGGCATGATGTTCGACCAGTCGCAGCTCGAGCAGCTCCTCGCGGCGGCCGACGCGGGCTGACCTGCCCACCGCGGGGCGCCTCCGGACCGATCGGTCCGGAGGCGCCCCGCGTCACACCTGGTGTGCTTCCGGTCCGGGAGCCGTGGCACGCGCCGTCGTGCCGTCGTCGGCCAGGACCAGCGCGACGTAGGACCGCAGGCCGGCCGCCATGTCCACGGGCGGGCGGGCACCCCCGCGCTCGAGCAGGAACTGGACCTGGAGGCCGTCCATGAGCGCGATCAGGGCGCGAGCCGTCGACGGGATGTCGGTCCCCGGCCGCAGCCGCCCCTCGGCGGCCCGTTGCGCGAGCTCGCGACGGCTGCGCGCGAGCACCTCGTCGTACCGGTGCTGGAAGAACTCGTGCGCGGGGTGCTCGGGAGACGTCGCCTCGGCCGACAGGATGCAGTAGAGCTCGATGATCCCGGGCCGGGCCGCGTTGCGCTCGACCAGCCGGATCAGCGACTCGAAGTAGTCCCCACCCTCCTCGAGGTCGGCGTAGAAGACCGCGAGATCGACCTCGTCACGGTGCTCGAGCACCGCCTGGAGGAGGCCCGACTTGGTCGGGAAGTGGTGGAGGAGGCCCGGGTGGGAGATCCCGACGCGCGAGGAGATCTCGCGCAACGACGCCGAGTGGTAGCCGACCTCACCGAAGAGCCGCATCGCGGCCTCGAGGATCTCGTCGCGCTTGGCGCGACCCTTCGCGTACCCGCGCGGGGCGATGTCGGACGCCTGGGCGGGTGCTGCCCTGCCGGGCGTCCCTGGCCGGGTTCGCTCCGCCGTCGGGCCGTCGGTGTGCGCGGTGCCTGCCGCTGTACTGGGCATGAGCCCTCCCCTGTCTGTCGGTCGTCACCGGTGCGACACGTGGTCGTGCGCCGATCACGTGACCCTATCGCCCGCAGGTAGGCGCGCGTCCGGAGGATGGCCTCCGCGGGACGCCCCGGCGACCGCCCTCGGCGCAGAGGGGCCGCTGTCGGGGACAGGATGCGGCCCACCTCCCACCGACGGACGCCGGGCCCTCCGCCGCAAGTCGCAACCCACCTTCCTCCCTCCGCCAGAAGCGCCCGCCACGGCCCGGAAGACAGGCTGGAGGCACGGCGCGCGGCACCTCGGCAGCGTGGCCGGAGGAGAAGGGATCCCCGATGCCAGCCATCGAGATCGTGGGCCTGCGCAAGTCCTACGGGACGTTCGACGCCGTCCGCGACGTGAGCTTCGCCGTCGAGCCCGGGAGGGTCGTGGGGCTGCTCGGCCCCAACGGCGCGGGCAAGACCACCACGCTCGACGTCCTGCTGGGGCTCGCGTCCGCGAGCGCCGGCACCGCGACGATCCAGGGCAGCCCGTACGCGGCCCTGGAGCACCCCGGCCGCGTCGTCGGCGCGCTGCTCGACGCGGGCGGCCTGCACCCGGGCCGCAGCGGCCGCGACCACCTGCGGGTCCTCGCGACCGCTGCCGGGATCGAGGGCCGCCGGGTCGACGAGGTGCTCGCGCTCGTCGGGATGGACCGGGCGGCCGACCGGCGCGTCCGCACGTACTCGCTGGGCATGCGCCAGCGCGTCGGGCTCGCCGCAGCCCTGCTGGGAGACCCGCAGGTCCTGGTGCTCGACGAGCCGGCGAACGGCCTGGACCCTGCGGGCATGCGGTGGATGCGCGAGGTCCTGCGTTCGTTCGCGGACGGCGGCGGGGCGGTGCTGCTCGCGAGCCACGTCCTGGCCGAGGTCACGCAGGTGGCCGACGACCTGGTCGTGATCGGCCAGGGCCAGGTCATCGCCGACGGCCCGCTCGAGGACCTCGTCCGGGGCGAGTCGCTCGAGGACTTCTACCTGAACCTGACCGCCGAGACCGAAGGAGTGCGCTGATGTTCCGCGCCGAGCTGCTCAAGCTACGCACGACCCGCACGCCCTGGATCCTCGGGATCGTCGCCCTCGCGGGCATGGTCCTGGTCCAGGTCCTGACGATCGCCCTGCCGCGCATCCTGGCCGGGCTCGAGGGCATGGGCGGCGGGGCCACCGTGGGCCTCCAGGCCTCGCCCGAGCTGACCGCCGACCTCGCTCCCGACCTCACGGGCCTCACCGACCTGGGTTCGGCCGCCGTCCAGCGCGCCATGCTGGACCTGCTGGGCAACGGCCCCGCGGGCTCGGGCTCGGCGGGGATCTCGGTCATCTGCATGCTGCTGCTGGGCGTCCTCGCGATCACGACCGACTTCCGCACCGGCGGGATCGTCCCCACGGCCCTCGTGGTCCCGTCGCGCCTACGCATCCTCGGGAGCAAGGCGGGCGCGACCGCGGTCGTCGCGCTCGTGATCGGCGCCGCCCTCGCGGTGCTCACGGCACTGGGCCTGTTCGTGGCCGTCGCGTCGTCGCCGGGCGCGCAGCTCATGGTCGGCGCGGGCGACGTCCTGGGCGTGTGGGGGCGCGGGCTCGTGGTCCTGGTGCTGTTCGCGTGGCTGGGGCTGGGCATCGGGACGCTGATCCGGGGGCAGGTCGCCGCGATCCTGGTCGTCGTGGGGCTCGTGGTGGTCGAGCCGTTGATCCAGGCCGCGGTCGTGCTGCTCTCGGGCGGCACGTCGAGCGCGGCGGCGTGGCTGCCGCTGGGGCTGGGGTCGCTCGCGTCGACCGGCCAGAGCGCGACGTCGGTCCTGGGCGGCCTCGCCCCCCTGGGCGTCGGGGCCGCGATCCTGGGCCTGGTCGCGTGGGTCGCGGTCGCGCTCGGGTCGGGCGCGGTGACGTTCCGTCGCCGCGACCTCGTCTGACGGTCCTCTCGCGGCGGCGCCGTCGGGGGCCACGGCCACGTACCGTGGTGCCCGACGGCGCCGCTCACCCGGGTGGGCGTGTCGCCCGGGGTCGGGGCACCCGAGCCCGGGCCCGCCCGTACCGGCAGCCTCACGCACCGGCCCGCCCGACCGACTACCGGACATCGACCGCTCGACCCGAGAGGAGCCCTCGTGCTCGACGCCCTGCACCGCCGGCTCGCCGCGGTCGGCATCCGCACCGCGACGGGTCGCGACGCCCTGCTCGGCGCGGTCGTCGCGGTCCTCACGGTCGGCTTCCTGCTGGCCGTCGAGCGGGTCGCGCTGACGGACCTCGGCATCGTGGTCGACGGCGCGCCCGACTCCCTGCAGTTCTCGACCGGGGGACGGGTCGCAGCGATCGTGATCGTCGTCGCGCAGGCCATGGCGCTCACGCTGCGCCGTCGGGCACCGCTGCTCGCGCTCGCCCTGACCGTGGTGGGCCAGGTCGCGCTCGTGCCGGTGCTCCCCGCGTTCGTCTCGTTCCAGGCGCCCGCGACGCTCGTCGCGGCCTACTCGGTCGGCGCGTACGCACCGCGCCGCACGGCCCTGTGGGCGGCCGGGGCCGCGGCGGGCGTGCAGGTGCTGCTGAGCTTCGTGCTCGGCGGACCCGTGCCGATCACGTCGACGGGTCCCACGCCCGTCGCGGTCCAGGTCTGGGGCGGGCTGGCGTCCGCGCTCCTGACGTACGTGGCCTCGGCGCTCGTGGGCGCGTACGTCGGCACGCGCCGTGAGCTGTTCGCCCAGCTCCAGGGGCGCGTGGCCCAGGCCGAGCGCGAGCGCGACATGCTCGCGGCGCAGGCCGTCCTGGAGGAGCGCGGTCGCATGGCCCGCGAGCTGCACGACGTCGCCGCGCACCACCTGTCGGGGATCGTCGTCCAGGCGGCCGCGGCCGAGCGCCTGGTCGACCGCGACCCCGAGCGCGCCAAGGAGTCGATGCGCTGGATCCGCACCCAGGGACGCGAGACGCTCGACAACCTCCGCCTGGTCGTCGGCATCCTGCGCAGCTCGTCGCAGGCCGGGCCCGGCGAGCCGGGCGAGGAGGCGCCGGCCGCGCCGCAACCCACGCTCGACGACGCGGACGAGCTGATCGACCTCGCACGCAGCGCGGGCGCCGAGGTGCGCGACGCGCGGCTGGGCGAGCCGTTCCTCCTGTCCCCCGCGGCGCAGCTCACGGTGTACCGCGTGCTCCAGGAGGCGCTGACCAACGCGCGCCGCCACGCGCCGGGGCGCGCGATCGAGGTCGTGACCGACTACCAGCAGGCCGCGCTCGTCCTCACGGTGACCAACCGGTTGCCGGTCGCGGCGATCAGCACCATGGGTCCGGCCAGGCCTTCCGACCCGTCCAGCGACCCGACCCCTCCCGGTCACGGCCTCATCGGCATGACCGAACGAGCGGCCCTCGTCGGCGGGACCCTCAGCGCGGGACCGGTCCCCGGAGACGGCTGGCGGGTCCGGCTCACGGTCCCCCGGCCGGCCGACGCCGTGTCCCCCACCATCCCCGTGCGCTCGGCGACGTCCGCGGACGAGCCGGGCCCCGCCGTCGGGCAGGAGGCCCCATGACCAGAGTGGTGCTGGTCGACGACCAGGCCGTCGTCCGCGCAGGCTTCACCGTGATCCTCGAGAGCGAGGGCTTCGAGGTCGTGGGCGAGGCGGCGAACGGCACGGACGCCGTGCGCGTCGCGCGCCGGGAGCGCCCCGACGTCGTGTGCATGGACGTCCGCATGCCCGGCGGGGACGGCATCACGGCGACGCGCGCGCTCGCGGGACCGGGCGTCGTCGACCCCGTGCCGGTGCTCGTGGTGAGCACGTTCGACCTGGACGACTACGTGTTCGGTGCCCTGGAGGCCGGGGCGAGCGGGTTCCTGCTCAAGGACGCCGAGCCCGACGTGCTGGTCGACGCGGTGCGGCGCGTGGCGTCGGGCGAGGGTCTCGTCGACCAGACGCTCACGCGCCGCGTGATCGACGAGTTCGCCCGACGACGGTCCCCCGCCGCGCCGGACGAGACCGCCTCGGGACTGCTCACCGCGCGCGAGCACGACATCCTGGCGCTGCTGTGCCGCGGGCAGTCGAACGCCGAGATCGCCGCGACGCTGTTCCTCGAGGCGAGCACCGTGAAGTCGCACCTGAGCCGGATCATGACCAAGACGGGCATGCGCGACCGTGTCCAGCTCGTGGTGTGGGCGTACGAGCACGGGATCGCGGCGCCGTCGGCACGGTGACCCGGCCCAGGTAGGACGTCCTGCGCGAGGTAGTGCGCGCTGCGTCCTATCTCGCGCAGGACGTTCTACCTCGGCGCCACGGGCTCGCTCGGCGCCACGGGCTGGGCGGGAGTCACGGGGAGGTACACCCGGCCGCCCGCGTCCGCGAACTCGCTCGACTTCTCCGCCATGCCGGCCTCGATCGCCTCGACCGACGTCAGCCCGTTCTCCTCGGCGTACTCGCGCACGTCCGCCGAGATCCGCATCGAGCAGAACTTGGGCCCGCACATCGAGCAGAAGTGCGCGGTCTTGGCGGGCTCGGCCGGCAGGGTCTCGTCGTGGAACGCGCGGGCCGTGTCCGGGTCGAGCGAGAGCGCGAACTGGTCGTGCCAGCGGAACTCGAACCGGGCACGGGACAGCGCGTCGTCCCGGAGCTGCGCGCGCGGGTGGCCCTTTGCGAGGTCGGCCGAGTGCGCCGCGATCCTGTACGTGATGACCCCCGTCTTGACGTCGTCGCGGTCGGGCAGCCCCAGGTGCTCCTTGGGCGTGACGTAGCAGAGCATCGCGGTCCCGGCCTGCGCGATGATCGCGGCCCCGATCGCGGACGTGATGTGGTCGTACGCGGGCGCGATGTCGGTCGCGAGCGGGCCGAGCGTGTAGAACGGCGCCTCCTCGCACAGCTCCTCCTCGAGGCGCACGTTCTCGACGATCTTGTGCATGGGGACGTGCCCCGGGCCCTCGATCATGACCTGCACGCCGTAGGACTTCGCGACCTTGGTCAGCTCGCCCAGCGTGCGCAGCTCGGCGAACTGGGCCGCGTCGTTGGCGTCCGCGATCGAGCCCGGGCGCAGGCCGTCGCCCAGCGAGAACGTCACGTCGTAGTCGCGCAGGATCTCGCACAGCTCCGCGAAGTGCGTGTACAGGAACGACTCCTGGTGGTGCGCGAGGCACCAGGCAGCCATGATCGAGCCGCCGCGGGACACGATGCCCGTGACGCGGCGAGCGGTCAGCGGGACGTAGCGCAGGAGGACGCCCGCGTGCACGGTCATGTAGTCGACGCCCTGCTCGGCCTGCTCGATCACGGTGTCGCGGTAGATCTCCCACGTGAGCTGTGAGGGATCGCCCTTGACCTTCTCGAGCGCCTGGTAGAGCGGCACGGTCCCCACGGGGATCGGGGAGTTGCGCAGCACCCACTCGCGGGTCTCGTGGATGTCCTTGCCCGTCGAGAGATCCATGAGGGTGTCCGCGCCCCAGCGGGCGGCCCACACCATCTTCTCGACCTCCTCCTCGATCGAGGACGTCACGGCCGAGTTGCCGATGTTCGCGTTGATCTTCACGCCGAACGCCTTGCCGATGATCATGGGCTCGATCTCGGGGTGGCGGCGGTTGGCCGGGATCACGGCCCTGCCCCGCGCGACCTCGTCGCGCACGAGCTCGACGTCGACGCCCTCGCGGGCCGCGACGAAGCGCATCTCGTCGGTCACGACCCCGGCCCGCGCCCAGGCGAGCTGCGTCCGGGCGCCACCCGTGCCGCGCTCGGTGGTGGCGGCGTTGGGCCGGAGCCAGGACGCACGCAGGGCGGGCAGGCCCCCCGCGAGGTCGAACGCCGCGGGGTCGTCCGACGCGGTGTACGGGCCCGAGGTGTCGTACAGGTCCAGGTGCTCGCCGTTGCTCAGGTGCACGCGGCGCTCGGGGACGCGCAGGTGCGCGGCGCCCGGGACGGGGTGGTGGACCTTGGCGGACCCCGCGATGGGTCCGGTCGTGATGGTGTGCGCGGGCACAGCGGTCTCAGAGCTCATTGCTCTCTCCCTACGTCGGCATGATCCGAACAGGTTCGAACGGTCGGCGGCGCTGAGCCGCCCTCTCAGCTCGCTGCTGCGAGCTCCCGTGGGTGTGTGGAGTTGTGGGTCGTGCTGGTGGTGCGGTGGTGCGGTGTGCTGGGTGGTGCGCGGCCACCGTAGCGCACGGCGCTGGGCGCCGGCGCGCGCGTCCCACGACCGCCCCTCTCCCCGTGAGTGCGGAGTTCTTGCGAGAAACGCCGGGCGTGTCGCACAAGAGCTCCGCACTCAGCGACTGGCCTGGATCACCCGCCCGTGGGCGCGCCCTCCGCGATGTCGTCGGACGTGTCGGGCTGGTACACGCACACCCACAGCGCCCCGGCGCGCACGCTGACCTCGAGCTTCCTCGACGGCTCGATCACGTCGCCGTCGAGCTGGCGTGGCTGCGGCCGGTCGGAGATCACCGAGATCCGTGACCCGCGCAGCACCTCCATGTTGGGGACGCGCCTGCGTCCACGCAGCACCCCGACGAGGAGCTGGACCCAGTGGCCCAGGTTGCGGGGCGCGAGGATCGCGACGTCCATCTGCCCGTTGTCGGGCACGGCGTCGGGCAGCAGGTTGACGCCCGCCTGGAGCTTGCCGACGTTCCCCACGAGCACGCTGCGCGCCCGACGGCGCAGCACCGGCCGGTCGTCCACGCGCACCTCGACCTTCATCTCGTCGTCGGCGAGGTGCTTGAACGCCGAGACGACGTAGGCGAGAGCACCCGCCTTGGCCTTGAGCGCTGTCGGTGCGTCCTCCATCATCGCGGCGTCGAGCCCCATGCCCGCCATGACGGCGAACGCCTGACCGTCGACCTCGCCGACGTCCACGGCGCGGCGCCCGCGGTCGAGCGCGAGGCGGATGCCGTCCTCCGGGCTCGGCGGGATGCCGAGGTTGGTCGCGAGGAGGTTGCCCGTGCCGCCGGGCAGGACCGCGAGCGCCGCGTCGGTCCCGACGAGCCCCTCGATGCAGGCTCGCACGGTGCCGTCACCGCCGCTGACGAACACGACCTCGGCGCCGTCGTCGACGGCCTGCCGGGCCTGGCCGGTGCCGGGATCCTCGGCGGTCGTCTCGAGCCAGGCGGGGGCGGGCCAGCCCGCGTCGGCGAGCTGGGACTCGATGGTCCGACGGAGCTCGTCGAGCCCATCGACCCGGTTCGGGTTGACGATGACCGCCGAGCGGAGCGGGGCGTGGTCGAGACGTTGCTGGGCGGCGGGCTCGGGCGTTGCTTCGGGGGACGGGTTCACACCTGAGTATGTCGCGGCGTGCACCGGCTCGCCCGGCAAGCGGACACCTCGGACCCTTCCGGGCGTCCTCAGTACCCGAAGACCTGCACCCAGGTGTTTCCCGCGCGCCCCAGTCCCATCGCCGTGAAGTCGCAGTTGAGGATGTTCGCGCGGTGCCCCTCGGACGCCATCCACGCGTCGACCACGGCCTGGGCGGTCTGCTGACCGGCCGCGATGTTCTCGCCGCCGGGCTGTGCGTACCCCTGGGCGGTCACGCGGTCGCCGAAGGTCCGCCCGTCGAGGCTCGTGTGGCTGAAGTACCCCTGGTCGACCATGTCCTGCGCGTGCAGGGTCGCGGCGCGGGCGAGCTGGTCGTCGGCGCGCAGGGCCGGGCAGCTCGCGGCCGCACGGTGCGTGTTGACGAGGTCCAGCACGGCGGCCATGTCTCCCGTGCCCGACGACGGGGCTCCCCCGGTCGAACCGGTTCCGCCCGTCGAGGGGGCGGGGTCCGCGAGCAGCGCGGCCTGGGTCACGGCGCCCGCCACGCCGTCGGGCTCGAGGCCCTGCGCCGCCTGGAACGTGCGCAGGGCGCGGTCGGTCCCCGCACCGAACTCGCCGTCGGCCAGGACCGTGGCCCCGTGCACCTGAAGCCGCTCCTGGATCGCCTGGACCTCGGGTCCGGTCGCGCCGAGCTGCGGCGGGCCTGCGGGGGCGGTCGCCTCGGGCGCGGGCTCTGGAGTCGGCTCCGGGGACGCCGCCGCGGGCGCGTCGGGGACCGGGGTGGTCACCTGTGCGTCCGGCGCGGTCTGCGGCGAGGTCGGCTGCCGTGCCGTACCGCCCTCGGCGAGGACCGGCCCGCGCGAGGCGTCGCTCCGGCTCGCGCGGTCGACGTCGCGGCCGAGCGCGGCGTCCCAGCGCGCGCCGATCGGCTCGAGCCCCGGTCCCTGGCCGCCGACCTCCTGGACGGCCGGGACCGCGAGCAGGCCGCCCACGAGGCCGAGCGTGACCACCATGACCTGGGGCAGCGCGGTCGCGCGACGCCCCTCGCCCCCCGCACGGGCGTGGCGGACGGCCTCGGCCCGGCGTCGGCGCCGGGCGGCGCCGGACGGCGGCGACGCGATCTGCTCGGCGCGACGACGCTCGGCCCGGGTCTGCGGAAGGTGGTCGGGCACGGGGGAATCCAGCGGCACGAGGGACCTTCCGTCAGTGGAACGTGGGCTGATCGTCCAGTATGCCCGTTCCGTGGGAGCGTGGCCAGGTTCGCAGACCTGGGCGGGACCTGCTCAGGTCCGTGCCCGGCCGGAGCTCTTGTCCCGCCTGCTGGGCTCGATCACGACCTGGCTCATCGGCCGCCGCTCCCGCTCAGGGCGTGCTCGGACGGCGCGACCCCGGCCAGGTCGGGCGAGGTCTCCCGGACGCGACCGCGACGGGTCAGCACCGACGTCCCGACGAGGACAGCGCCGACGACGGCCGTGATCACCATGCCCGGCGTGGCCGCGTTCCACCACCCGGCGCCCTGGAACAGCAGGGCCCGCCCACCGTCCGCGAGGAACCTCAAGGGGTTCCACGGGTGGACGAAGTCCTGCCAGAAGGCGGGCAGGAACTCGTACGGCAGGTCGGCGGTCCCCATGCCCAGCACCAGCATCGCGACCGGCACGACCATCCCTGCCGTGCCGAGCCAGTTCACCGACCCGATCACGAGCGTCATGAGGGCGAACGACGAGATCGCGAGGAAGACCGCCGAGTCGCCGACCGGCAGACCCGCCGCGGGGGCCATGGTCGACAGGACCCACGACGCAGCCACCCCGACGACGGCTGCGGCCGCGGCCGCCAGCCCGAGCTGCACGAGCACCGTCCGCCCTCGACCGGTGCTCGCCAGAGGGAACGTCGCACGGATGACGATGCCGGTCGCGTAGGACGAGATGTAGGTCAGGATCATGAAGACCATGGGCAGGAAGCTGGCGAGCATGCCCAGCGACTCGGGCACCTCGTCGTAGTACTCGGTCTGCACCGGCACCTCGGCCCCCGGGGCCAGCGCGGCCAGAGAGCCCGACAGCTGACTGGTCACCATGGGGTTCTTGCCCTCGTTGATCACGAGCCGCAGCGCACTCACCTCGCCCGCCCCCTGCTGCGCCGCGGCCTGCGACGCGGTGAAGTCCGCCGGGATCACGAGCGCCGCGTAGACGTCGCCGTCCGCGAGGGCCGCGTCGAGCTCCGTCTGCGAGCTCAGGGAGACCCACTCGATCATCCCGTCGCCGTCGTTCTCCTGGACGGCCGCCGCCACCTGCCTGCCGGCGTTCACCTGCCCCGCGGCGGTCTCGATCCCCTCGTCGAGGTCGACGACCGCGACCGGCAGGTCCCGGGGTTCCATCGACACCATGGGTGCCATCAGCAGGGCACCCGCCCCCAGGGCGACCAGCAGGACCACGAACGGCCTGATCCAACGCGGCATGAGCCCACTCCTTTTTCAGCACACGATACGTACCGTATCTTGCACCTACGGTAGGCTCACGACCGAAGAAACGCAACGTACTCAGGAGGACGCGGTGGCAGAGTCCGCCAAGGCGCCCACCGCGGCGCCTCCGGCGCGCAGGGGTGGCGAGGAGCTCGACGAGGCGATCCGCGAGGCCGTCCGCGAGGAGCTCGCCGAGCGCGGCTACGCCGGCCTGACGTTCGAAGGCGTCGCCCGCAGAGCACGGACGTCCAAGCCCGTGATCTACCGCCGCTACCCCTCGCGTGCGCTCATGGTGGTCGACGCCTGGATCCGCCACGCACCGGCCGACCTGCCGACACAGACCACCGGGAGCCTCCGCGAGGACCTGCTCGCCCTCGGCCGCGCGTTCGTGGTCCGGTTCGAGCGGATCGGGCTGGGCACCCTGCGCGGACTCATGGCCGAGGTCGACGAGGACTTCCTCCCGCACCTCGACCAGGTGGCCACCGCCTCCGCGCAGGAGATCCTGGGCGCGGCGATCGACGCCGCGCGCCGACGCGGCGAGATCGGGCCAGAGCCCCTGCCGCCACGCGTCCTGCAGATCCCCCTCGTCCTCGTCCGCCACGAGCTGCTCTTCCAGGGACACATCGACGACGCCGCCCTCGTCGACATGGTCGACACCGTGTGCCTCCCCCTGATGACCGCGGGCCGCAGCCGCTGAGAGACCGACCACCCGAGCGTCCGGCCCGTCGCCCAGCAGTCTGTCCGGGGACGCGCGAAGGCCCGGCCCCCTCCGGGACCGGGCCTTCCGCGCACGGGGTGAGCGCCGTCGTCGGGCAGGCAGGTCCCCCGCCCGACGACGCGCGCCTCACCGGTGCGTCACTGCCGGACGCTCAGCTCGAGCCCCTCGCCCTCGGCCTGCGAACGCTCGACGACGATCGTGTCGCCGTCCGCGATCTCGCCCGCGAGCAGCTTGCGCGCGAGGCGGTCGCCGATCTCGCGCTGCACCAGACGGCGCAGCGGGCGCGCCCCGTACGCGGGGTCGAATCCTTCGAGCGCTAGCCACTCGCGCGCTCCGGCCGTGACCTCGAGCGTCAGGCGACGGTCCGCGAGCCGCTCGCCGAGCCGGTCGACCGCGATGTCCACGATCCGTCCCAGCTCGTCGAGGTTGAGCGCGTCGAAGATCACGACGTCGTCGAGCCGGTTGATGAACTCGGGCTTGAAGCTCGCCCGCACGGCCGACATGACGCCCTCGCGCTTGGCCGCGTCGTCGAGCAGCGGGTCCACGAGGAACTGCGAGCCCAGGTTCGACGTGAGCACCAGGATGACGTTGCGGAAGTCGACCGTGCGGCCCTGGCCGTCGGTCAACCGGCCGTCGTCGAGGACCTGGAGCAGGATGTCGAAGACCTCCGGGTGCGCCTTCTCGACCTCGTCGAGCAGCACGACCGAGTACGGCCTGCGCCGCACGGCCTCGGTGAGCTGGCCGCCCTCCTCGTAGCCGACGTAGCCCGGAGGGGCGCCGACCAGGCGCGAGACGCTGTGCTTCTCGCTGTACTCCGACATGTCGATGCGCACCATGGCTCGCTCGTCGTCGAACAGGAAGTCCGCGAGCGCCTTCGCGAGCTCGGTCTTGCCGACGCCCGTGGGCCCGAGGAACAGGAACGAGCCCGTGGGGCGGTCGGGGTCCGCCACTCCCGCGCGCGAACGTCGTACGGCGTCCGACACCGCGGCCACCGCGGCCTTCTGCCCGATCAGGCGCTTGCCGATCACGTCCTCCATGTGGAGGAGCTTCTCGGACTCGCCCTGGAGCATGCGGCCCGCCGGGATGCCGGTCCACGCGGACACGACCTCGGCGATCTCGTCCGCGCCGACCTTGTCGGCGATCATCGGCGCCTGCGGTGCCGTGGCGGCCTCGTCGCTGTCGATCGACGCCTCCTCCTGCTCGGCGGCCTGGAGCTGCTCCTGGAGCTGCGGGATCTCGCCGTACTGGATGCGACCCGCGGTCTCGAGGTCGCCCTCGCGGATGGCCCGCTCGACCTGGACGCGCAGCTCGTCGAGCTTGGCGCGCAGGTCACCGACGCGGTTGTGGCCCGCCTTCTCGGCGTCCCAGCGTGCGGTCAGCGCGGACAGCTCCTCGCGGCGGTCGGCCAGGTCGGCGCGCAGCTTCTCGAGGCGTTCGCGCGACGCGGGGTCGTCGGACTCGGAGAGCACGACCTCCTCCATCTCGAGGCGCGTGACGGCCCGCTGGAGCTCGTCGATCTCGACGGGCGAGGAGTCGAGCTCCATGCGCAGGCGCGACGCGGCCTCGTCGACCAGGTCGATCGCCTTGTCGGGGAGCTGGCGGCCCGTGATGTAGCGGTCGGAGAGCGCGGCGGCGGCCACGAGCGCCGAGTCGGCGATCGTCACCTTGTGGTGCGCCTCGTAGCGCTCCTTGAGCCCGCGCAGGATCGCGACCGTGTCCTCGACCGAGGGCTCGCCCACGAAGACCTGCTGGAAGCGGCGCTCGAGGGCCGGGTCCTTCTCGATGTGCTCGCGGTACTCGTCGAGGGTCGTGGCGCCGACCAGGCGCAGCTCGCCGCGCGCGAGCATGGGCTTGAGCATGTTGCCCGCGTCCATGGCGCCCTCGCCGCCGGCCCCCGCACCGACCACGGTGTGGAGCTCGTCGATGAAGGTCACGACCTCGCCGTCGGAGGACTTGATCTCCTCCAGGACGGCCTTGAGCCGCTCCTCGAACTCACCGCGGTACTTGGCTCCCGCGACCATGGCCGCGAGGTCGAGCGAGATGAGCTTCTTGCCCTTGAGCGAGTCGGGGACGTCGCCCGCGACGATGCGCTGGGCGAGACCCTCGACGACGGCCGTCTTGCCGACACCGGGCTCACCGATCAGGACAGGGTTGTTCTTGGTGCGCCGCGACAGCACCTGCACGACGCGGCGGATCTCCGAGTCACGCCCGATCACGGGGTCGAGCTTGCCCTCGGCTGCGGCAGCGGTGAGGTCCTGGCCGTACTGCTCGAGGGCCTTGTAGGTGCCCTCGGGGTTGGGGCTGGTGACGCGGCCCGAGCCGCGGACCGCGGGCAGGGCCGAGCGCAGCGCGTCCGCGCTCGCCCCGGCGTCCGTGAGGATCTGCGCGGCGGGCGAGGAACCTGCGGCGATGCCGATGAGCAGGTGCTCGGTCGAGACGTACTCGTCCCCCATGCCCTGGGCCTCCTTCGAGGCCAGGTCGAGGGCGGTCGACGTCGCTCGCGACGCCGTCGGCTGCGCGACCGCCGAGCCGCTCGCGGTGGGCAGCGCGACGAGCGCCGCGCGCACCTTCTGGCCGATGGCCTGGGCGTTCGCACCCACGGCGTCGAGGAGCCCGACGGCGACGCCCCCCTCCTGCGTGAGCAGCGCGGCGAGCAGGTGGACGGGTTCGAGCTGGGGGTTGCCCGCGGCCGAGGCGGTCTGGATCGCCTCGCCGATGGCCTGCTGGGACATGGTGGTGAACTTGGTGTCCATGGGGTCTCCGGTACTTCTGGGGTCTGGGTCTACCTGGATCAACGCGACCAAACTTGAGCCTATTCCACTCAAGCCTGTCCGTCATGTCGGCAGCCGGGCACGACGGCTGCCGTCCCAACGGGTGGTTCCCCTTTTCTCGTCCCGTGATCCACGGGATGCTGGGGGCGTGACTACACGACGGCTCGAACCTTCTGCCACCTTCGCACCCGACCGTGGCGACCGCACGACGGCACCGGCCCGCCCGATGGCCCCGCGCCCCTCCGACCCGACCGCCGGGGGTGCCCTGTGAACATCACCCTCGTCGCGATCGTGGTGATCGTGCTCCTCGGGCTCGTCGTCATCGGGCTCGTCACCTGGCTGCTCCTGCGTCCCCGCAAGGCACCCGCAGCCCAGCCGTACGGGTACGGCGCCCCCGAGGGACACCCGGCCCAGCCTCCGTACCCTGGGCAGTCGGCATACCCGGCCCAGCCGGCGTACCCCGGGCAGCCCGCGCTCACGGGTCAGCCGCCGTATCCGCCGCAACCTCCGCACGCGGTCGAGGCCGGGGCCCAGGCCGTCCCGGTCGACCAGTACGCACCCCAGCAGACCCCGCCGGCACCTCCGGCGCCGGCTGCCGGACAGCAGTTCGCCCCGCCGCACGCACCCGCTCCGCAGGTTCCCGCCGCGCCCGCGCAGCACGCGCCTCCGGCCGCCCCTCCGCAGCCCGTGCAGACCTGGACGGCAGAGGTCACCGAGCCCGGGACCGAGCAGGCCGACGACTCCGAGCTCGACGAGACCACGCGCCTGCGCGAGGACCTGCGCCCGGCCCCGGCGGCGGCGCCCCCGGCCCCCGCCGGCCCGCCCGCTCCTCCCGCGAGCCCTGCACCTCCCGCCTGATCGGCGGTCCTCGCCCGCGCGCCAGGACGGGCGCCCTGACACGGCTCCGCGGGCGACGGCGCGGTGACCACCCGGCCGTGCCGGGACGAGCGGGACCTCGAGGTCCCGCTCGTCCTGACAGGCCCCCCCGCGGGGGGCACAATGGCGGCACCGCGATACCGCCCGAGTACGCGGGCGAAGGGCTGCACCATGACGAACGGCTGGCACCAGGACGTCCTCGGCCCCGAGTGGGTCGCCCGCACGCTCGACCTCCCCGACGGCGACACCGCGACGCTCGTCCGCAAGGCGACGCCCCCCGCGGGAGGTGAGCGACGCCGTCGGGCCGTGCTGTACGTCCACGGGTTCGTCGACTACTTCTTCCAGGCCCATCTCGGGGACGCGTTCGAGGACCACGGCTACGCGTTCTACGCGATCGACCTGCGGGGCTACGGCCGCTCGCTCGCGCACTGGACCGAGGCGGGCAAGGACCCCAACATGGTCGACGACCTGAGCGTCTACGCCCAGGACCTCGACGCCGCGGCCGCCACGATCCGGGCCGAGGGGCACGACGAGCTCGTCGTCGTGGGGCACTCGACGGGCGGCCTCGTCACGAGCCTGTGGGCCAACGCACGGCCGGGAAAGGTCGCCGCCCTCGTCCTCAACAGCCCGTGGTTCGACCTCAACTCGAGCTGGTTCGACCGTGTGGTCTCGACCCGGGTGATCGACGTCGTCGGGCGCTTCGCCCCTCGCCTGAAGGTCGGGTCGCTCGACGACGCCTACGGGCAGGCGTTGCACACCGGGACCGGGGGCGAGTGGGACTACGAGCTCGGCTGGAAGCCCCACGAGGGCTTCCCCGTCCGGGCCGGCTGGCTGCGCGAGATCCGTCGCGGGCACGCGCAGGTCGCGCGCGGTCTGCACATCGAGTGCCCCGTGCTCGTCCTGACCTCGACGCGGTCCGGACCGAACAAGGGCTGGCACCCCGAGGTCATCACGACGGACAGCGTCCTGGACGTCCAGCACATCAAGGACCGCGCCCCCGGGCTCGGCGACGACGTGACGCTCGTGGAGATCGAGGGCGGCGCGCACGACCTGGTCCTGTCCCCCGAGCCCGCGCGCAGCGCGTTCCTCGACGAGGTGCTCGGCTGGCTCGACGCGCGGCTGCCCGCCTGACGAGGCGCGCTGCGCGCCTCGCGCGCTAGCTCGGCTCGTCCGACGGCACCAACGACCGCTCGCTCGCCGGGGACACCGAGATGACGGCCCCGGCGATCACCGGGGCCGCGGTCGCACGACGCTCGAGCGCGTCGATGCGCTCGGCGACCACGTGCTCGTCGGCGTCACCCACGAGGTCGACGCTCGCGACCAGGTAGAGCGAGCGCGGACCCACGTACTCGAGACGCAGGTAGGTCACCCGTTCGACCTCGGGGTCGGCGAGCAGCTCGCGCAGAGCCGCGTCGCGCGTCGCGGCCCCCGCAGGCTCCCCCACGAGGAAGCGCCGGTTGCGGTCGATGAGGATCCACGAGATGACCCCGAGGATCAGCCCGACGACGATCGAGCCGATCGCGTCCGGGATCGGTGACCCCGTGACCTGGTGGAGGAAGATGCCGACGAACGCCACGACGAGCCCCATGAGCGCCGCGGCGTCCTCGGCGAACACGGCCCGCAGCGTCGGGTCGGACGTGACCAGGACGTGCTGGAGCAGGTCGCGCTCGGCCGCCTTCGCCTCCTTGCGCGCCTGACGGTTCGCCTGGAGGAACGACGTCCCCTCGAGCACGAACGCGAGCGCCAGGACCGCGTACGCGACCCCGAAGTCGTCGGCCGGTTCCGGGTGGACGAGCTCCTGGATGCCGTGCGTGATCGAGACTCCCGCGCCCACGGCGAACAGCCCGAGCGCCGCGAACATCGACCACACGTACGCCTCCCGCCCGAACCCCAGCGGGTGGTCGTGGTCCGCAGGCTTGCGCGAGCGCTTGTTCGCGAGGAGCAGGAACACCTCGTTGCCCGTGTCGGCCCACGAGTGCACTGCCTCGGCGACCATCGACGCCGAGCCCGTGATGACCGCAGCCCCCGACTTGGCCACCGCGATGAGCAGGTTCGCGCCGAACGCGACGATCACCGTGAGTGCGCTCTCGGCGTGCTCCTCGGTCTTGACGACGCGGGGACTGTCGGCGACGGGGGACGACGAGGGCGGCTGGGTCGACGAGGTCATGTAGCGGGTCTATCACCGGACCCCGAGCAGCGCGCGGGGACGCGTCGCCCGCGGCGGGCCGACGCGTCACCCCCGGGGAGCGTTCGCGTCCCCCTCGGCGGGCGGCTCCGTCGCGGTCCGGGCCGCGTCCCGGTCGGCCTCGTCCTTCTCGCGGTCGGCGGCCTGCTGGTCGGCCGTGAGGTCGTCGAGCACCAGAAGGTCCGGGCGAACCTTCCCTGTCCGGTAGCCCGCGCGACCGACCATGTGCGCGGCGACGGGCGACGTCATGAGCTGGAAGATCACGACGAGCACGAGCATGCCCACGGCCGACCAGCTGCGCAGCCGCAGCGCGAGCGCGATGAGGACCAGGATCAGGCCCAGGACCTGGGGCTTGGTCGCGGCGTGCATGCGCGCGAGCAGGTCCGGGAACCGCACGACGCCCACGCCCGCGGCGAACGCCAGGAAGGCCCCGCACAGGAGGAAGATCGCCGCCACGACGTCGGCCACCACGGTCCAGCTCATGAGCGTGCCTCCTCGGGTCCGGTCGTGCCGTCGACCTCGGGGGCCGCGGCGGCATCTGCCTCCGCGGGGTCGTCGGGCTCGTGCTCCGCGCCGTGCTCGGGGTCGGCCGCCATGCCCCGCTCGTCGTCCTCGGCAGCGAGCCGCTCGGCCTCCTCGGCCGCGATCTCCTCGCGGGTCTTGATGCGCCGCTCGCCCTCGGGCTCGACGGACGCGAAGCGCGCGATGGTCACGGACCCGACGAAGCCCACGAGCGAGAGCACGACGAGGATCGGGATGGTCTCGGTGCGCCGGGACCAGGCGGCCTCGAGCGCGATGGTCCCGACGAGCGTGGTCGTGAAGACGTCGAGCGCGATGGTGCGGTCGAGCATCGACGGGCCCTTCTCGGCCCGGACGACGGCGAGCGTCGCGGCGGAGGCGAGGAGCACTGCGCAGATCAGGACGACGACGATCATCGCTTCCCCTCCCGTCGGTCGGTGCGTCGGTCGGCTCGGCGCTCCCCGGAGCCCGCCGTGGTCGAGGTGCCCGACGGCGCCGCTCCCGCGGGCACGGGCGCCTCGCCCGGGAGGTGGTACAGCCCCGCGGACTGGAGCTCCTCGTTGGACGCGAACGCGCGCAGCACGCGCGCCTCGAGGTCGAGCGTGTCCTGACGCACCTTGTCCGCGCCGCCCGCGGCGTCGAGGTCGAGCACGTGCAGGTAGAGCATGCCCGTGAGCCGGTGCGCCTCGATGACGAGCGAGCCGGGCACGAGCGAGCTGAGCTCGGCCGTGATGGTCATGTAGATGTCCGAGGGGTTGCGGAGCCTGACCCCCACCACTGCCCCGTGCGGGGTGTGGCGGAACCGGAAGGCCTGCATGCTCACCTGGAACGAGGCGACCACGAGGTCGGCGACGAACCGGGACATCAGCACGAGCAGGGGCCAGGGCCGGACGGTCCCGCTCGTCGCGATCGACGGCAGCGGCATGAAGGTGATGAGCAGGCTCGCGATGATGACGCCCGCGATGACGTTGCCCCACGACAGGTCGCCCCAGAGCATGACCCAGACGACGGTCAGCCAGAGGACGGTGCGCCACTGCGCGGTGAGGCGGCCGAACCAGCCGCCCGCGAGCGGTCCTCTCCTGCGGTGCAGGCTCATGAGTCCTCACCTCCCTGCTGCTGCTCCTCTTCGACGAGGTCGCTCGACACTCCCTGTCCACGCCCCGAGTCGTCCGGGAAGACGGCGTCGACGTACGTCGAGGGCTGCATGAGGTTCCCCGCCGCCCTCTCGGCGTACGAGTAGAGCGGGCCCGCGGCGAACGTGAGGGCCAGACCGAACGCGACGAGCGCCGTCGTGGGCCCGACCATGCCGCGCGGGGTGCCCGTCGACGGGAGCTCGACCGGGGCCGTCTGCCAGAACGCCTTGTTCCAGGCCTTGACGATCGCGTAGAGCGTCAGGAGCGAGGTCACGACGCTGCCCACCACGAGCGCCCACGTGAGCGGCGTGCCCTGGGCGACGCCTTCCTGGAGCAGACCGACCTTGCCGAGGAAGCCCGACAACGGCGGGATGCCCGCGAGGTTCATCGCGGGGACGAAGAACAGGATCGCGAGCCCCGGCGCGATCTTCGCGAGGCCGCCCAGCTTGTCGAGCGACGTGGACCCGCCCCGCCGCTCGATGAGCCCGACGACGAGGAACAGCGTCGTCTGGACGGTGATGTGGTGCACGACGTAGAAGATCGACGCCGCCATCCCGGCCTCCGAGGCCATCGCGATGCCGAAGATCATGTACCCGATGTGGCTGACCAGGGTGAACGACAGCAGACGTTTGATGTCGTTCTGCGCCACGGCGCCCAGGATCCCGATCACCATGGTCGCCAGCGCGAGCCACATGAGCACGGTGTCGAGCCGGTTGTCCGGGAACAGGAGCGTCTGGGTGCGGATGATCGCGTAGACGCCGACCTTGGTGAGCAACCCCGCGAACACCGCGGTGACCGGGGCGGGCGCGGTCGGGTAGGAGTCGGGGAGCCAGGCCGAGAGCGGGAAGATCGCCGCCTTGATCCCGAACGCGAGCAGCAGCAGGAGCTGCAGCGTCATGCGGACCCCGGGGTCCACGTCGGGGAGCCGCTCGGCGAGCTGCGCCAGGTTGACCGTGCCCGTGGCGGCGTAGGTGAGGGCGATCGCCACGAGGAAGATGACCGACGACAGCAGCGCCACGACCACGTAGATGGACCCCGCGCGGATGCGTTCACCCGTCCCGCCCAGCGTCAGCAGGACGTAGGACGCGGCGAGCAGGATCTCGAAGCCCACGTACAGGTTGAAGAGGTCGCCCGACAGGAACGCGTTGGCGACGCCCGCTGCCAGGACCAGGTAGGTCGGGTGGTAGATCGAGACGGGCGCCTTGTCGTGCCCGTCGGCCACGCCCTGCCCCAGCGAGTAGAGCAGGACGCACAGCAGCACGAAGCTCGAGACCGTGAGCATGAGCGCCGAGAGCCGGTCCGCGACCAGGTCGATGCCGACGGGCGCCGCCCACTCCCCGACGTCGACCACGATGGGGCCGCTGTCGGCGCCGATGAGCAGTCCGATCGACGCGGCCAGCACCAGGGCCAGCGCGGCGACCGAGATGATGTGCTGGGCGCGCGGGTGGCGCCACAGCGCGAGGGCGAGGCCTGCCGCGAAGAGCGGCAGGACGACCGGCAGCGGGACGAGGGTCGCGAAGCTGTAGGGGAAGCTCATCGGTCCTCACCTCCTCCGGCGCCGGGTCTGCGTGGTCTGCGTGCCTTGTCCGGCGCGGGACGGTTCCCGTCGCGCGCGTCGGTCTCCCCGTCGCCGTCGCCGTCGGTCTCGTCGTAGACCTCGGCGGCCTCGTCGTCCAGGGTTGCTCCGCTCTCCTCGGTGTCGCTGTCCTCGAACGCCGGGGCGTTGCGCGCGGCATGGCGCGCGACGCGGCGGTCCTCGAGGTCGTCCTGCACCTCGTCGTGACCGTGCAGCTGCCACGACCGGTAGGCCATGGCGAGCACGAAGGCCGTGAGGCCCAGGGTGATGACGATCGCGGTCAGGACCATGGCCTGGACGAGCGGGTCGCTCATCTGGGCCGGCTCGGTCTGCCCGATGATCGGCGCTCCTCCGGCCCGCCCTCCGGCGACGAGGAACATGAGGTTCGCGCCGTTGCCGATGAGGATGAAGCCGATGAGCACGCGCGTCAGGCTGCGCTCGAGGAGCAGGTAGACGCCCGTCGCGAACAGGACGCCGATCGCCAGGACAAGGATGAGGCTCGGGGTCATGTCGATGCTGTCGGTGGTCCGTGCGACCTCCGCCGGGTCGATGTCGGCGGCCGGCAGCAGGAGCGGCGCGAGCAGGTGGTTCGTCGAGCTCATCGTCGCCCCCCTCCGATCTGGTCCGGTTCCATCGCTTCCATGGGCCCCGCGTCCTCCCGGGCCGCGGCCTCTCCGTGGCGGTCGATCTCGGCACCGAGCGTGCGCAGGATGTCGAGCACCAGGCCGACGACGACGAGGAACACCCCGATGTCGAAGAACAGCGACGTGACCAGGTGGATCGTCCCGACGAGCGGGAGCGTCAGGTCGATCGCGACGCTCTGCAGCACGCTGCCGCCCATGATCAGGCCGATCAGCCCCACCCCCACGGACAGGAACAACCCCGTGCCCAGCAGCAGGCCCGGGTGGACCGGTGCGGCCTCGCCGAGCTCGTAGCGTCCGCCCGCGAGGTAGCGCACGATGAGCGCGATCCCGACCACGAGGCCGGCCGCGAACCCGCCACCGGGGGCGTTGTGCCCCGAGAAGAGCAGGAAGATCGCGAACACGATCATCGAGTGGAAGAGCACGCGCGTGACGACCTCGAAGATGACCGAGCGTCGCTGCGGGGCGAGCGTGCGCCCTGCGCTCAGCCACACGAGCATGCGTGGCTGCTTGCCCTCGGCGGCCGCCTCGTCGACGCCGCGGCGGCGCAGCGCGGCGCCCGGGTCCTCCTCGTTGGCCCAGATGCCGGGGGTCGCGGCGCCCGACGACGTCGCGTTGCGCTCGCGCAGGATCTCGCCGCTGCGGGTCCGCAGGAAGACCAGGGACGCGACTCCGGTCGCCGCGACGAGCAGCACCGAGATCTCGCCCATGGTGTCCCAGGCGCGGATGTCCACGAGGGTCACGTTGACGATGTTCTTGCCGTAGCCGTGGATGAACGCCTCGGCCGGGAAGTCGAGCGAGATGGGGCTGGCCACGCGGGCGAGCGGGACCGTGAGGGCGAAGCCCATCATGACCACGCCCACCGCGACGCCCAGGACCAGGCGCACCCAGCGCGACGTCGCGAGCGGCCGGTTGGAGAAGTACGGGGGGAGCCTGCGGAGCACCAGGACCATGACCACGAGGGTGATGGTCTCGACGAGCACCTGCGTGAGCGCGAGGTCGGGCGCACCGTGCAGCAGGAACAGCATGGCGTTGCCGTAGCCCGCGATGCCCACGAGGATCACGGCCTTGAGGCGACGGCGCGAGCGCGCCGCGAGGATGGACGCGACGCAGATGGCCGCGACCGCGGCGACCTGGGCCGGGCGGTCCCACGCCTTGACCTGCTCGGGCCACTGCCCTCCGATGAACATCAGGAGGCCGGGCCCGACGACGAGCACGACGAGGATCGCGCCGAGGTAGAACGGCAGCGAACCACGCTGCGTGACCGCGGTGACGTCGGCCGCCACCTCGTCGAGGCGGCGCATGATCCGCCGGTAGGTGCGGTCGGCCTCCGGACCGGTCCAGAGCGACGCCTGGAACCGCTCGACGGCCTTGCGCTGCCAGAACAGCAGGGCGCCGACCGCGAGGATGAGGACCGTGAGCCCCAGCGCCGGCGTGAACCCGGCCCACAGGGTCAGGTGCCCCGGCTCGCCCGCGGGATAGGTGTCGGCGTAGGGCGCGAGGAGGTTCTCCCCGAAGTGCGGGACGAGTGCGGCCGCGAGGCCGAGCAGCGCCAGCACGAGGGCGGGCCACACGAGGAGCGCGGGCTGGCGGTGGATGCGTGCGGGGTCGATCGGGGCTTCGTCCGGCAGCGGCAGCCCCGCGCCGCGCTGGGCGACGAGCTGCTTGCCGGTCGCGTTGAGGCGGACGTGCTCGTTGGCGCGGGCCACTGCCGCGGCGACGTGCTTCTTGGTCGCGAACGCGCCCCAGAAGAACCGGAGACCGTAGGCGACCGTGAACATCGAGCCCACGACCACGCCGATCAGGACGACGGCGTCGACCCACGTGGGCCCCTCGCCGTGCAGGAGGGCCTCGAGCGCGGCCTCCTTGGCGACGTAGCCCGCGAGCGGCGGCAGCCCGATCATGGAGGCGGTCGCGAGGGCGCCGGCGAGCGCCGTCAGGGGCAGCGCTCGCCCGACGCCCGTCAACCGGCGCAGGTCACGGGTCCCCGTCGCGGCGTCGACCACGCCGACCACGAGGAAGAGCGAGGCCTTGAACATGGCGTGCGCGCCGATCATGGCCAGGCCGGCGAGCGCGGCGGACCGCGTCCCGAGCCCCACGAGCAGGACGATCAGGCCGAGCTGGCTCACGGTGCCGAACGCCAGGACGAGCTTGAGGTCGTGCTGGCGCAGCGCCCGGTAGCCGCCCACGAGCAGCGTGCCCACGCCCAGGACGATGACGATCGTGCGCCAGACCGTGGTGTCGGAGTACGCGGGGGCGAAGCGCGCGACGAGGTAGACGCCGGCCTTGACCATGGCTGCGGCGTGCAGGTAGGCGCTGACCGGGGTGGGCGCGGCCATGGCCGCGGGGAGCCAGAAGTGCAGCGGGATGAGCGCGGCCTTGCTCGCCGCGCCGGCCAGGAGGCACACGATCGCGGCGGTCACCGCTCCGCCCGTCGGGGGGTCCGCGATGATCTCCGAGAGCCGGAAGGTGCCGCCCTGGACGCCCAGGATCACGACGCCCACGAGCATCGCCAGGCCGCCTGCGGTCGTGACGATGATGGCCTGCATCGCGGCTCTTCGGCTCGCCTTGCGGTCGGCGTAGTGGCCGATCAGCAGGTACGAGAAGACCGTCGTGAGCTCCCAGAAGATGAACAGGAGCAGCATGTCGTCGGCCGTGACGAGACCGACCATGGCTCCCGCGAACGCCGTGAGCACGGCGCCGAAGCGCCCGAGACCGGACGCGGCGGGAGAGAAGTAGGCCGAGCAGTAGACGAGGACCAGGGCCCCGACGCCGCCCACGAGCAGCAGCATGAGCCAGGACAGGGTGTCCATGCGGAAGGCGAGCTCGAGCCCCAGTCCGGGCACCCACTGGGTGACCTCGGTGGGGTGCACGCCGTCCATGACGCGCGTGGTCCAGCTGAGGGCGTAGACAGCGGCGGAGGCGGGCGCGAGGGCCATCACCAAGAACGCCTTGCGGCCCAGCACCGAGACGAGTGCGGGCGCGCCGAGTGCCATTGCCAGATGCGCAACGAGCAGATAGAGCACGTCCGCTCCGTCCTGGTCGGGGGCGGGTGGGCGAGAACGTGGACCAGGGGCTGTCGTCAGGACCGACCAGGACGACGCGACAGCGCGCATGCAGAGGACGGCCCGGAGACACACCGGGTCCGGTAAGTATTTTACCGTTCAACGAGGCCTTGGTGACCACTCGGCGCCCCGAGGATCGGTGGGTGATGTCACAGGTTCAGCGGGAACACACGAGCGGACCACGACGCGGCGAGCCGCAGAACCCCTGCGGAGCGGCGGTCAGCGGGTCGCCGACCGCCACGCATCGATCCCTCCGAGGGTCCCGTCGGCGATGCGCCGCACGAGCACCTCGGTGTACGCGAGCTCGGCGCGCAGGATCGCCAGCTCGTAGCGCGAGTCCGCGACGGCGAGCTCGGACACCTCGGGCCGGTCCGCGCCGGAGAGGTCGAGGTCCTCCAGGTCGTCCTCGATCCTGCGGACCTTGACCCGCAGCGCGACCAGACGGGTGCGCAGGAGGTCCGTGACGTCGTCGGGCCCCAGGAGCGGGAGGAAGCTGAGCGCCGCCATGAACTGCGGGTACTCCTTGACGGGCGTGCCCAGGAGGGCGCGCATCCAGTCGTCGACCTCGGTGCGCCCCGCGCCGGTCAACCGGTAGACGGTGCGCTGCGGACGGTTCCCGTCCTGCTCGGTGCCCGCCGGCTCGATGAACCCGTCGCGCACGAGCGCCGTGATGACCGAGTAGAGCGAGCCGTAGTTGAGTCGCACGGACTCGTCCTTGCGACGGTCCTTGAGCGTGCGCGCGATCTCGTACGGGTGCATGGGGCGCTCCGCGAGCTGCGCGAGGACCGCGAGCGCCAGGGCGTTCGCACGGCGCCGTGCCGTGGCGGCGTCGCCGGACGCTGCGTCGTCTGCCATGTCCGCCTCGCCCGTTCTCGCCCGTTCTCGCCCGTCTTCGACTACTCGGCACAGAGTATTCGCGGCCCCTCTGGGAGCGCAACCACGCTCCGGGCCCGCGAGCGGGCGGGTCGGTGGCGGGTGCGGGCCCACCCGGCCCGCACCCCCTGCTCAGATGTCCTGCGGGTCCACGAGGAAGTCGGCCTCGTCGGCGATCTCGCCACCGACCGCGGCATAGAGCGCACGCGTCACGTTCGCGATCAGCTCGGCCGCGCGCTTGCGCGCGATCTTCAGCTCGAACGACGGCGACTCCGTCTGCGCCTCGACCAGGTCGCGCGGCTCCCAGCGCAACCGGTAGGCGACCGCGCCCTGCGAGGCCCACGGGAGGTTGCGCAGCAGGAGCGGGAGCTGCTCCTCGCCGCCGATCTCCACGGCCACCAGGCCGTCGACCCCCATGTCGATGATCAGGCCGTAGCCGTCGAGCACCTTGCCGCTCGTCAGCGCCGCGATGTCGATGTCGTCGGCCTGGGCGTGCAGCGCGCGCCGCAGCTCGGGGTCCATCTTCTCGCCCCGGTACAGCGGCAGCTCGCCGATGCCCTGGGGCGGGCCCCCGTACGAGCGCCCCTCGGTCGCGAGCACCACGCGCGGGTGGACGTTCGAGACGACCGCGAGCGCGGCCTCCGGGTCGAGCCACACGTCCGAGAACACGGACATGTCGACAGCGACCCCCGGGTCGGGGGTCAGCACGACCGCGGGCGCCGCCGGGTTGCCGGCGTCCACCCGGATCGAGCCGCCCAGGCGGCGCGCGACCTCGACGAGCCACGCGATGACGCGCTCCTCCTCGCGGGTGGGCAGGCCCGCGGGGAAAGCACGCCCGACGCCGTCGCGGTCCCCACCACCGGGGAACGGGACGTCGCCGCGCTCGCGCGGGCACACGACGTCGTACACCTGCTCCGTGCCGGGCGGCAGACCCGGGTTGCTCCCGTCCGCCGACCACGGGGAGTAGGGCCCCGTGAGCGTCGAGTGCCGCGAGGTGCGCAGGACCCCGGGCTCCCCCGGCTTGGCCGTGCGGGGCGCCGGCGTCAGAGGATCCGTGCCCGACGGCGCCACGTCCCACCGCGCCCCGGCGAACCTGGACACGGCAAGGGTCTCGACCTCGTCGATCTCGACGTCCCCCGGCAGCGCGAGCAGGTGCCGCGCCTGGTGGCCCTGCGCCGACGACGCGGGGAACGGTTGGAGGGTCGAGCTGGGCGCCTGGGACACGGTGGTGTCAGCCTCTCTGCGGTGAGAACGTCCGATCTGGCGGGCTCGGGTGAGCCGGCTGGGGATCACACGTCGGTGCGGTGGAAGTTCTGCCAGGAACGCGAGGCCGTGGGGCCCCGCTGACCCTGGTACCGAGAACCATAGATCGACGAGCCGTACGGGTGCTCCGACGCCGACGACAGCCGGAAGAAGCACAGCTGGCCGATCTTCATGCCCGGCCACAACGTGATGGGGAGCGTCGCGACGTTGCTCAGCTCGAGCGTCACGTGACCGCTGAAACCAGGGTCGATGAAACCGGCCGTGGAGTGCGTGAGGAGCCCGAGGCGGCCCAGGGAGGACTTGCCCTCGAGGCGGGCCGCGACGTCGTCGGGCAGGGACACCTGCTCGTAGGTCGCGCCCAGGACGAACTCGCCCGGGTGCAGGATGAACGGCTCGCCCGGCTCGACCTCGACGAGGCGCGTCAGGTCCGGCTGGTCCGTCGACGGGTCGATGAACGGGTACTTGTGGTTGTCGAACAGCCGGAAGAACTTGTCCAGCCGCACGTCGATGCTCGACGGCTGGAGCATCGCGGGGTCGTAGGGGTCGAGGCGGACCCGCTGGGCGTCGATCTCGGCAGTGATGTCGCGGTCGGAGAGGAGCACGGGGCAACGGTACTCCGCGCCGGGCGGGCGCCGAGAGATGGTCCGGCGAGGTCATCGCGGACACGGCCGAGGGTCGGGCCGGTGTGGGCCGGCGCCCCGGACGCCGGACCCGAGGCCGGCCGGTCAGACGGGCTGAGCCTGACCGACCTCGGGTGGGCACGGCATCAGCTCCGCAGCGGTCGGCCCGTCGAGTCGACCGAGTACTGCCCCGACTTGGACGTCAGGTAGAGGATGCCCTCGACCAGGCCCCAGATCGCGACGGCCCAGCTGAGGAAGCCCAGCGACAGCACCGAGATGAGCAGCATGGTCACGCCGACCCCGGTGTACCCGAGGTAGAAGCGGTGGATCCCGAGGCTGCCCAGGAAGATCCCGAGCAGACCCGCCGCGAGACGCGACTTGGCGTTCGGGTCCTCGTAGTAGCCGGTCTGCTGGGCACCGTACGCGCCGTAGGGCTGCTGGTAGCCGGGCTGCTGGCCGTACGGGTCCGTCGGGGCCCCGTAGCCGTAGCCGGGCTGCGTCTGCTGACCGTACGGGTCCGCGGGCGCGCCGTAGCCGGGCTGGGCCTGCTGACCGTACGGGTCCGCGGGCGCGCCGTAGCCGGGCTGGGCAGGCTGGCCGTAGCCGGGCTGCTGGCCGTAAGGGTCCGTCGGGGCGCCGTAGCCGTAGCCGCCCTGCCGGCCCGCAGCCGGGTCGACCGGCGGGTAGCCCTGCGCACCGGCAGCATCCGGTGTGCCGTAACCCGGCTGGGCAGGCTGGCCGTACGCGGGCTGCTGCGCCGCGTACGGGTCCGCTCCAGCCGCAGGATCAGTGGGCTGCTGCTGGTACGGGTTCTCGGACAAGGCGCCTCCTCAGGCGTAGCGCGGGCTTCGATGCTGGCATCATGGCCCGCGTTGGGTATGATCGTGGACGCACACCGGTTCCTGATCGGCTCGCACCGCCGGAGACGGCCTGCGAACCGCAAGGATCCACGTCATGCGGATGTAGTTCAATGGTAGAACTTCAGCTTCCCAAGCTGATAGCGCGGGTTCGATTCCCGTCATCCGCTCCACCCGAGAGGCCCCGCACCAGCTGGTGCGGGGCCTCTCGCGTCCCCCGATGTGCGGGGCCGTCAGGCGTCCCGTCGCGACCGCACCACGTAGCTCGCGACACCGGCGACGACCGCGACCAGGCCGAGCACGGCCCAGAGCATCGGCGACCCGGGCTCGTCCCCTCCTGTGATCGCAGTGACGACTCCTCCGACGGCCCAGATCACCCCGATCACGACCAGGGCCAGCGAGCTCCAGTAGCGACTCACGACACGTCCTCCTCCCCGTCCTCGGCGCACGCGCCGCACGCCTCTCGGAGCATGCCACGCCCGCGACACGGAATCAGGCATATCGCCGCCAACCGGCCCGTATCATGACATCGTGTCGCAACAGTTCCGCATCTGCGGCACTATGCTCGCTCTCATGCCGCACTATCGGATACGCGAAGCCGCCGACCTGCTCGGCGTCAGTGACGACACCGTCCGCCGCTGGGTCGACGCGGGCGACCTCGACGTCGCCCTCGACGACTCGGGCCGCAAGGTCGTCGACGGCGCGCAGCTCGCGCGCTTCGCGACCCAGAACGCCCAGTCCCCCACGAGCGACCCGTCCGGCGTCGCCCGCTCGGCCCGGAACCGGTTCGTCGGGATCGTGACCCACGTCGTGAGCGACACCGTCATGTCCCAGGTCGAGATGCTGTGCGGCGGCCAGCGCGTCGTGTCGCTCATGAGCACCGAGGCGGTCCGTGAGCTCGGGCTCGAGCCCGGCAGCCTCGCCGTCGCCGTCGTCAAGGCCACCACCGTGATCGTCGAGACGCCAGGAGGCATCGCGTGAACAGCACCACCCCCGCTCCCCGGACCGCACCGTCGTCCCCCGCGTCCCGCACCCGAGCCGCGAGGCGCACGGTCGCCGTGATGACCACGGCCCTGCTGACGGTCGCCCTCGCGGCCTGCGGGACGTCGTCGGGCAGCGAGACCCCCGCCGCCTCCTCCGCACCGGACGCGGCCGTCGAGGAGCAGACCCTCACGGTCCTCGCCGCCGCGTCGCTGCGCGACGTGTTCGCCGAGCTCGCCGAGGGCTTCGAGGCCGAGCACGACGGCGTGACCGTCGCGCTGTCGTTCGCCGGGTCGGCCGACCTCGCCGACCAGCTCCTCGCCGGGAGCCCGGGCGACGTGTTCGCCTCGGCCGACACCAAGAACATGGACCGCGTCGTCGAGGGCGGCGACGCGGCCGACCCCGTGGTCTTCGCGACCAACACGCTCACGGTCGTCGTCCCCGCCGGGAACCCCGGTGGCGTCACGTCGTTCGCCGACCTCTCGCGCGAGGACCTCAAGGTCGTCGTGTGCGCGGCCGAGGTGCCCTGCGGGTCCGCGACCGCCAAGGTCGAGGCCGCCGCCGGCACCACCGTCCACCGCGTGAGCGAGGAGGCGAGCGTGACCGACGTCCTCGCCAAGGTCACCGCCGGGGAGGCCGACGCCGGGCTCGTCTACGTGACCGACGCGACCCTCGCGGGCGACGACGTCGAGGTGATCGACGTCCCCGAGACCAAGACCGTCGTGAACACCTACCCGATCGCGGTGACGTCGGGAGCCGCGGACGCCGCGCTGGCCCAGGAGTGGCTCGACCTCGTGACCGGGCCCGTCGGCCAGGCAGCGCTCGCGAAGGCGGGCTTCGGGGCACCGTGAGGCCGGGACGCGGGGGCGGAACCGTTCTCGGGTCGGACGTCGACCGCGCCCGGGACCGCAGCCCCGGTGCGCCTCGGACAACCATCTGATGCGCGGCCTCCCCCGCTGGGTGCTCGCGCCCGCGCTGCTCGGCGCCCTGTTCGTCGTCGTGCCCGTGGTCGCGATGGTCGCGCGACTCGACGTGTCCGGGGGGCTCGGCGGGATCTGGGACCTGCTCACCTCGCCCACCGCGACCGACGCCCTGTGGCTCTCGGTGCGGACCTCGCTCGTCGCGACCGTGTGCTGCGTGCTGCTCGGCGCGCCCATGGCCCTGGTCCTCGCACGGACCACGTTCCCCGGGCAGCGTGTCGCCCGTGCGCTCGTGCTGCTCCCGCTCGTCCTGCCGCCCGTCGTGGGGGGCATCGCGCTGCTCTACACGTTCGGCCGGCGCGGGCTGATCGGCCAGCACCTGTCCGTCCTGGGGATCGAGGTCGCGTTCACGACCACCGCGGTGGTCATGGCGCAGACCTTCGTCGCGCTGCCGTTCCTCGTGCTGAGCCTCGAGGGGTCGCTGCGGACGCACGACGCGCGCTACGAGGAGGTCGCCGCGACGCTCGGCGCCTCCCCCACGACCGTGCTGCGTCGCGTGACCCTGCCGCTCGTCCTGCCCGGGCTCGTGTCCGGGGCGGTGCTCGCGTTCGCGCGCGCCCTCGGGGAGTTCGGCGCGACCATCACGTTCGCCGGGGCGCTCCAGGGCGTCACCCAGACCCTGCCGCTCGAGATCTACCTGCAGCGCAGCGCCGACCCCGACGCCGCGGTGGCGCTCTCGCTCCTGCTGGTGGTCGTGGCCGTGATCGTCACGGCGGCCGTGCACGGGGGGCCGTTCGGGAGCGCGGACCCTCAGGTCCGGGGTGCGGGGTCGTCGGCCGAGGGGCGCCGAGAGGTCGCCGAGGTCGCCGACCGGGTCCGGGGACCCGTCGGAAGCGACGACGTCGGCCCCCCTCGAGCGACACGTGCATCCCCCTCGGCGAGCGAGCCCGTCACGCTCGGCGTGCGCGTCCGCCTCGCCGAGCGCGGCGTCGACCTCGACCTCACGGTCGAGCCCGGCCAGGTCGTCGCCATCCTCGGGCCCAACGGCGCCGGGAAGTCGACCGTCCTCCAGGCCGTCACGGGCCTGCTCCCCCACCGCGGGCACCCCTCGCGTCGCGGGAGGTCCCGCCGCGACGCAGGGATCCCCGGACCCGACGGCGCCGCTCACGGTTCGCGGACGAGCACACCTGCGCCCGTGCCTCGGCCGGGCACAGCGCAGGACGAGCTCCGTGTCACGGTCGACGGCGAGGTCCTGACCGACACGTCGCGCGGCCTCTCGGTCCCTCCGCGCCGGCGCGGGGTCGGTTGGCTGACCCAACGTCCGCTGCTGTTCGGGCACCTCGACGCGGCGGACAACGTCGCGTTCGGCCTGCGCGCCCGTGGCGTGCCCCGGCGCGCAGCCCGGGCCGAGGCCCGCGAGCGCCTCGACGAGCTCGGTGCCGGCCCGCTCATGGCGCGACGGCCCGGGGCGCTCTCCGGCGGGCAGGCCCAACGGGTCTCGATCACCCGTGCGCTCGCGACCGACCCGCGCGTCCTGCTGCTCGACGAGCCGCTCGCCTCGCTCGACGTCGGGGTCGCGCAGCAGGTGCGCCGGGTCCTGCACGACGCCCAGCGCGACCGACCCCGCACGACCCTGCTCGTGACGCACGACCTGCTCGACGTCCTCCTGCTCGCCGACCGGGCGGTCGTGCTCGAGGGCGGCCGGGTCGTGGAGGACGGGCCCGCGCGCGAGGTCCTGACCCGCCCCCGGTCCCGCTTCGCGGCACGGCTCGCGGGCATCAACCTCCTCGCGGGCGTCGCTGCCGAGGACGGTGGGTTGCTGCTCGACGGACCGGGGCTCGCCGTCGCGGGCGTCGTCGCCGACGCGACGAGCCTCGTCGCCGGCGATCCCGCGGTCGCGGTGTTCGAGCCCCGTGCGGTCGCGATCCACCGCGACGCGCCGTCGGGCAGCCCGCGGAACGCGTTCGCGGTGACCATCACCTCGATCGAGCCGCACGGCCAGCTCTTCCGGGCCTGGGGAGAGGTGACGGGTCCGCGCGAGGTGCGGGACGCCGTCGGGCACCTGGCCGCCGACCTGACCCCCCGCTCTGTCGCCGACCTGCGCCTCGCCCCGGGCGAGCACGTGTGGTTCGCCGTCAAGGCGGCCGAGGTGCAGGTCTACGGCACCCGCTGAGCGCGGGGCCCTCGTGCGACGCGCCGGGCATGTCGCACGAGGGTCCGCACTCAGCGGGACGTCACTGCCTCGACCGACTCCGCGAGGCTCCCCGTCACGGGCACGTCGGCCAGGAGCAGCGCCTGACCCGCGTGGTAGATGTCCGGCTTGCCGTCCCACACGGCCCCCGACGGGCGGTTGTGGACGTCGAGCTCGTGGTGCCACGAGCCGTGCTCGACGTCGACCAGTTGAGCCCGCGCGTACGCCCACCACTCCTGGGCGAGCCGCGCGTACCGCTCCTCGCCCGTGACCTTGGCGAGGACCTCCGCGGCCCCGATCGCCTCGGCCGCGACCCAGTGGAAGCGGCGCTGCTCGATCGGTCGGCCGTGCCAGTTGACCGTGTAGACGAAGCCGCCCTCGACCGGGTCCCAGCCGTCGTCGAGCGCCCGGTCGAACAGGTGGCGTGCCGCGTCGAGCCTCGGCCCCGGGATGCCCGCGGACGCCCCCGACCCCGAGGAGTCGCTCGCGGCGTCGAGCTGCAGCAGGAGCCGCGCCCACTCGAACCCGTGCCCCGGGGTCGAGCCGTACGGCTTGAACTGGTCGTTGGGGCGCTCGGCGTTGAGCTCGGGCTCCGGGTTCCAGGACGCGTCGAAGTGCTCGACGACGCGCCACTCGCGCTCGGCCGCCCCCGCCACGACCCGGTCGGCGACGGCCGTCGCGCGTTCGAGCCAGAGCGGGTCGCCGGTCGCCGAGTGCGCGGCGAGCATCGCCTCGACGCCGTGCATGTTCGCGTTCGCACCGCGGTAGCGGACGCACCTCGTCCAGGCGCGGTCCCACTCGTCGCACAGCATCTGCTGGTCTGCCTCCCAGAACTCCTGGTCCAGGACCCGCAGCGCCTCGTCGAGCAGCTCGCGCGCTCCGGGCCGTCCGGCCACGGTCCCGCTCGACGCGGCGAGGACGACGAACGCGTGCGCGTAGGCGCTCTTGGTGTCGTCGACCGCGTCCCCCGGCCCTCGCGACGCGAACCAGCCGCCGTCCGCGGGGTCGGCGAGGTAGGTCCGCAGCCCCTCGAGCGCCAGGTCGGCGTGCTCGTCGGCGCCCGGGACGCCCAGCAGCGAACCGAGCGAGTACATGTGCGCCATGCGCGCCGTGATCCACGTGTGCACGGGCTCGCGGGGGTCCGGCGCGCCCTTGTCGTCGAGCCAGCGAGCCCCGCCGTCCGCTCCCAGCGACGCCTCCGCGAAGGTGAGCAGCCCGTCGAGCTGGCTCCGGCGCCACGTGGCAGCGTCCGGTGCTCCGGCTGCGTCGTCCCTGGTGGTCATGGTTCCCCGTTCCTCGTACCTGTCGATGATGCTCCCCTGGGCGGGTGCCCCGCGGCCGGTCGTCCGACGGCGGGACACCCGATCAGGTACCTCTGGCGGCTAGCCGCAGGTGGCGGCCCCGTACGCGACCTCGCTGGTCACGACGACCTCCTCACCGTCGACCGTCGCGGTGGCGGTCACCGTCGTGGTGCCGGCCTCGATCGAGCCCGCACGCGTCGCGAACGACTGGTGCGCGCTCTTGCCCGGCCCGACGTTCGTGAACGTCTTGGTGCCGAACGGGGTGACGACCTTGATCGTCACGGGGAAGGACTCCCCGTTGACCGCCGTGACGGACAGCGTGACCTTCTTGGCCGTGCACTGCGTCTTGACGGTCGTGGCGACGTCGAGAGCCGGAGCGGCCTCGGTGACCGTGACGGTCACGGGGACGCTCGTGCTCGCGTACCCGTCGTCGACCGTCACGTGCGCGGTGTAGGTCCCGGGCTGCGCGTAGGTGTGCGCCCCCTGGACCGTGACCGAGGTTCCACCGGGGACGACCGTCCCCGGGGCCACGTCGCTGCCGTCTCCCCACGTGATCGCCGCCCGCAGCGGCGCCTCGGCCGTC
Organism: Oerskovia sp. NPDC060338; assembly: GCF_042726295.1. Classification (NCBI taxonomy): domain Bacteria; kingdom Bacillati; phylum Actinomycetota; class Actinomycetes; order Micrococcales; family Cellulomonadaceae; genus Oerskovia; species Oerskovia sp. NPDC060338. Next base: position 5,311 of record NZ_JBHXCQ010000012.1, on the reverse strand, counting down.
GCGCGTCCACCGGTCACGGTGGCGAGCGTGGCCTCGAGCGAGGTCCCGGCGGCGACGCTCACGCCCGCTGCCGCCTCGGCGGCCAGCGGAGCGTGCTCCACCGGGGTGCCGTCGGAGGCGATCGCGAAGACGTGGATGCGTCCGTCGCTCGCGAGGGAACCCGGCTGGTCCGGGAGCGTGAGGCTCACGGGCCGCTTGCCCTCGGGGAGCGTGACCGGCGCCGTCGCGAAGATCGCTGCGGGGGTGCCGGTCTGCGGGCTGCCGCCGCGCAGACGGTGGTCGGTCACCGCGACCGCGATGTTGCCGGACACCGGGTTGCGGGCCGCGCCCGACCAGTCGCCGAAGCTCAGGTCGATGGGCTGCGACGAGCCGTCGTCGAACGTCAGCGTCCCGGAGGCCACCTGGTTCTTCTCCGTGCCCGTGCCGATCACCGAGAGCTGCTGCGCGTCCGCGGGGACGTCGACCTCGATGGTCTGGCCGTCGCCCGTCGCGTTGTCGGGCTGCCCGGCGGGGATCGCCGGGACGTCGAACCCGAGGTCCGTGCCCGGCACCGTGCCGCGCTGGCCCTGCACGAAGCCCTTGGCCGCGAGCTGTGCCCGGTCGAAGAACACGCCCTGGCCGTCACAGCTCCCGGACGTGGTCCCGACGTCGCCGATGCACACGTTGTCGTAGGCCGCGACGAGCGAGCCCTCACGGACCAGCTCGACGGACACGTCGAGCGAGGCCGTGACCGTCTTGTCGCCGCGCGTGACCGTGACCGTGACCGGGTAGACGCCCGGTGCGGCGAAGGTGTGCGGCGCGGTGACGGTGTAGCCGCCGAGCTGGACCTTGGTGAGGGTCCCGGCGGCGGGCTCGCTGCCGTCCCCGAAGGTCACGGTCGCGCTGACGTCGCCTGCGGCGACCTCCTCCGGCGTGACCCCGACGAGCGTCGCGAGCGACGCCTTGACCTCGGTGCCGGTCGTGGTCGCCACGTCCTGGCCGGCCGTGAGCGTGAGCTCGGCGCCGGTCGAGGCCTTGGGGTCGGCGAGCAGCTCGAGCTCGGCGAGCGCGAGCGCCCCCTCGCCCGAGGTCGCCGTGACCGCCACGCGGTACTGCGAGTACGCGGCGGGCTCGGCGAGCGTGAACGGCCGGGTCTGGACGGCCCAGCGGAACTGCTGGTCGGTGCGCTCGTCGAGCGTCGTCCAGGTCTGGCCGTCGTTCGACCCCTCGACCTTCCAGGCCTTGGGTGCTGCCGTGCCGGTCGCGCCCGAGGTCAGCGTGTAGGACGTGACCGTCGGCTGGAGGCCTGCGGCCTTCCAGGTGACGACAGGCGTGCCCGTCGTGAAGGTGGTGCGGGTCTGCGACGTGTTGTCGGTGAGCGACGCGAGCTGGGCGGCCGGCGTGCCGTCGGAGACGGTCACCGTCCCCAGGCCCGACGTCGTCACGTCCGTGTCGGACTCGGGCGCCTCGTCACCGGTGGTCAGGGACGGCGGTGCGTCGTCCTCGCCCGTGCCCCACGCGGAGGGCTCGGGGCCCATCTCGAAGTCGAGCGTGGTGCCGCCGACCAGGTCGGAGTGCTTGATCGACGTCGAGGTGTGCGCCTCGCCGTCGACCGTGAGCGACTGGACGTAGACGTTGTCGACGCTGTTCTGCGGGGCGTTGACGACCAGGTCGCCGCTCTCGAGGTGCACGGTCGCCTTGGTGAACTGCGGCGAGCCGATCGCGTACTCCTCCGAGCCGACCTGCAGGGGGTAGATGCCGAGCGAGGACAGGATCCACCACGACGACATCTCGCCGTTGTCCTCGTCACCGGGGTAGCCCTGGCCGATGTCGCTCCCCACGAACAGGCGGCGCAGCGACTCGCGGACCTTCTCCTGCGCCTTGGCCGGGGCTCCGGCCGCGTCGTAGAGGTAGGGGATGTGGTGCGAGACCTGGTTGCTCATGCCCCACTGGCCCATGCGGACGTCACGTGCTTCGAGACGCTCGTGGATGCCGCCGTTGGGTGCCTTCTCCGGGGTGCTGAAGAAGAGGTCGAGCTTGGCCTCGAGGCCGTCCTGCCCGCCGTAGAGGTTGGCGAGGCCCTGACCGTCCTGGGGGGCGTGGAACGCGAAGTTCCAGCCGCTGGTCTCGGTGTAGGGACCGCCCCAGTCCTCGGGGTTGAACGTCTCGGGAGACTTCTCGAACGTCCCGTCGGCGTTGCGGCCCTGGAAGAAGCCCGTGGCCGGGTCGAACAGGTTGACGTAGTGCGTCGCACGCTCGAGGAAGTACTCGGACTCCTCGCGCAGCTGCTCGCGGCGCTCGTCGGGCGTGGCGGGGTCCTCGGCGAGGGCCGCGGCCATGTTGCCGATGCCGAAGTCGTTGATGAGCCCCTCGAGGCCCCACGACACGGACTCGTGCGTGGACGCCTGGGTGTAGCCGAGGAACTGCGACGTGTCGAGGCCCTTGCGGCCCACGGCGTTGTTCGGCGGCAGGACCGTCGCGTTCTTGAGCGCGGCGTCGTACGTCGCGAGCGGGTCCGCGAGCGGGACGCCCTTGAGGTACGCGTCGGCGAAGGCCACGTCCGAGCTGGTGCCGGTCATGAGGTCCGCGTAGCCCGGGGAGGACCAGCGAGCGACCCAGCCACCGTCACGGTACTGCTGGACGAACCCGTCGACGAGCTCGGCCGCCAGCTCCGGGTACAGGAGCGAGTAGGCGGGCCAGGCCGTGCGGTAGGTGTCCCAGAAGCCGTTGTTGACGTAGATCTTGCCGTCGACGATCTTGGCGTTCGTCGTGGTGTCGCTCGCGCTGCCGGTCTTGGCCGCGACGGGGCTCGCGTACTGGAACTTCGGCGCCTCGGCCGTGCCCGTGTTCTCGAACTGCGAGTTGGGGTACAGGTTGAGGCGGTAGAGGTTGGAGTAGAGCGTCGTGAGCTTGTCCTCGTTGGCGCCCTCGACCTCGATGACCTCCAGGCGGTCGTTCCAGGCGGACTGCGCCGCGGAGCGCACGTCCTCGAAGGACCGGCCCGTGACCTCGAGGTCGAGGTTCTTGCGGGCCTGCGCCTGGCTGATGAAGGACGTGGCCACGCGGAGCTCGACGGTCTTGTCCGACGAGGTGTCGAACGTCGCGAACCGTGCGTTGGCGCGGTTGCCCGCGGCGGTCCCGACCGCGCTGGGCAGGCGGTCGAACGTCCCGGAGATGAACATGCGCGACCGTCCGGCCGAGAGGCCGCTGCCGCCGTCGACCCAGCCGGAGAGCGTGCCGCTCGCGGCGTCGTAGGCCAGCTTGGCGTCGCCGCTCACGCTGTCGACGAGGACCTGGCCCTGGTCGGTCGCGTAGGAGAAGCGGAGCACCGCGCCGTGATCGGTCGGGGTGACCTCGGCCTGGATGCCGTTGGTGAACCGCACCCCGTAGTAGTCGGGCTGCGCGGTCTCGTCGTCGTGCGTGAACTCGAGCGCGCGCGTGCCGAGCGTGGCGTTGGGCGTGCCGCCGCCGGCCGCGGGCAGGAACGCGAGCTGGTTGCGGTCCCCCATCCAGGGGCTGGGCTCGTGCGAGACCCCGATGCCCTGGAGCTGGGGCTTGTTGTTCGCGTTGTTCTGCTGCTGGTACGCGTAGAGCCAGCTCTGGGACGCCGCGTCGGTCATGGGCGTCCAGAAGTTGAAGCCGTTGGGCACCGCGGACGCGGGGATGTTGTTGCCGCGCGAGAACCCGCCGGTCGCGAACGTGCCGCGGCGCGTGTCGACGTAGTTGGTCAGGCTCGACCCGTCGATCCGCTCGGGGCTCGCGGTGAAAGCGATGTCGTCGACCCAGCCCTGGAAGCGCGTGCCGGCCTTGCCCGTGGGGTTGTCGTAACCGAGCAGGACCTCGTCGACCGTCTTGCCGGTCGCGACGCCGCCCAGGTCCACCTGGATCGAGTTCCACTGGTTGGCGTAGAGGATCTTGCCCGTGCCCTGGCCCTCGGGCGAGAACGGGGTGTCGTGCTGGTCGCGCGCACCGAGCTCGGACAGGTACGTGCCGTCGGTGAACTTCACGTCGACCGACGCGTACGTCGAGGGGTACGCGAGGTCGTTGAGCAGCTCGGGGAAGATCGTGTAGCTCAGGCGCGTGTCCTCGCCCACGGCGACGTCGACGTCGTCGTACAGGAGGTTGGTCGCGCTCGACGGCCCGTCGGCGAGCTGGCTGCCCGCGTAGCGCAGGGCCTTGGTGCCCGTGAAGCCGACGTTGGTCTTGATGGTCGGGCCGCTCGACGGGCCGGCGCCGACCTTGGTGACCATGGGCGTCTGCGCGGGGGCGGCGTTCAGGTCGGTCGAGAGGTTCCAGTCCGCGAGCTGGGTGAGCGACTCGCCCGAGTTGGCGGTGACGTTGAGGCGGTAGTGCTGGTAGGTGCCGGGCGTCGCGACCTCGAAGACCCGCGCCTGCTTGCGCTGGGGGAAGTCCTCGTTGCTCCGCTGGTCGAGCGGGACCCACGTGGTGCCGTCGGTGGACCCTTCGAGGGTCCAGCTCTTGGGGTCGCGTCCCTCGGCGTCGTCGCCCGACGTCATCGAGTAGCCCGTGATCCGTACGGGCTCGGTGAACGCGTAGGCGACCCAGCCGGTCGTGGTCCGGGTGAGCCACTTGGTGCCCGAGTTGTCGTCGGCGAGCTTGGCCGCGCCCTCGTTGGGGAGGTTCTCGCCGCTCGCGGTCACTCCCGCGAGCTTGCCGAGCGCGCTGCCGGGCAGCGTGGAGACGGGTCCGGTGACGTTGGACTGCCAGGGCGCGCCGTCGCGCTGGGCGACGGTCGTGTCGAGGGCTGCGGCGTCACCGGTCTCGAACGACGTCGAGAAGTCGCCGGGCTCGGGTGCGGCCGAGGCCGTCCCGACGCCCAGCGGGAGCATGGGCAGGGCGAGGCCGGCCGCGAGGACGCCCGCGATGCGGCGTCGGCCCTTGCCCGCGGGTGTGCCGGGAGAGGTGGGCTTGCTGCCCGACGGCGCATCCGCCGTCGGGCGTTCGTGCGTGGGTGGGTACCAGCTCATGTCGTGCGATCTCCTTCGATCGTTCCGGCCACAGTTGGTGCAGCGGGGTCTTCTTCCGTGCGGTGCGGGCCGCCGGGTGGCGGTCCGCGGGTCTCGGTCTCCCGTCCCCCCGGGAAACCGACAGCGCTGTCAGGTTGGTGCAAGCAACTCCCTCGTCGACCCTTCTCAGAGGGTCGACGAGGGAGCGCCGTTCCCCGGTGCACAGCGTCGGACACCGGAAGTCTGGGGCTCGGCGCGGCTGCCGGCCCGCCCCGGGGGGGGCCCGGGGGGGGGGGGCCCCCGGCGGGCGCCCCCACACCAGGCCGGCGAGAAGCCCCCCCACAAAGAAAATGAGACCCAGAGTT
>NZ_JBHXCQ010000011.1:116495-221928 GCF_042726295.1 Oerskovia sp. NPDC060338 | reverse complement strand
CACAAACACCGATCCGAGGCCGTGATTGTGCCCGGAGTCGCAGGAGTGAGCCCGGGAGCCACGGCCCCGAAACCTGCCCTGACCTGCGCAAACGCTGTTCCGTGTCGCCGGAGCTGCCCCGATCGGCCTCCCGAGCTCCCAGATTCGGGTCCACGGCCCCGGTCGAGCGGGACCGCGCCCACGGCCCCGGTCGAGCGGGACCGCGCCCACGCACCCAGGCACCCACCCGCGAGCACCCAGGCACCCACCCGCGAGCACCCACGCGCACCCGCGAGCACACACCCACGCGCCCACGTGAGCCGGTCGCGAGGTCTGCGCATAGGTCCAGGCATGACTGCTACCGCGATCGAGCCCCACTGGACCGGCGGGGACTACTGCGCCCGCACCGAGATGGACGACCTGACCCAGACCGGCGCGAGCACGGCAGGGGCAGCGACCAGCACCGGCACGGTCGAGATCGTCACCGGCATCACCGGCTCCGGTGCGGACAAGCTCGCCTCCTCCGCGGTGGCACCCCTGGTCGCGGCAGCCCGTGGCTACGCCAGCGTCACCCCCGCCGACGTGCGCGAGTACGTCCGCGACACGATGGGCGCCGACCTGCGCAGCACCCAGGCCAAGCAGCTCGGCGACCTTGCCGCCACCGGCGACGCGCTAGTCATGCCGTGGCACTCCCTGACCTCCCACGCCCAGGGCTACGTCAGCGCCTACCAGGCCCGCCCCGCCGTGGCCCGGACCGACCCCAAGTCCGGCAACGTGCGCAAGTACGAGCAGCTGACCGGGTCCCAGACCGTCCTGGACGTGCACCCCGGCGTCCCGAACGAGTGGATGACCGGCACCCCCAAGGTCGCGTTCATCGAGGGCCTGCTCAAGGCCGACTCGGTCCTGACCGCGATGCTCCTCGAAACCGGCATCAGCCCCGAGGAACTCACCTGGCCCGAGGACGGCTCCACGACCACGGCGCGAGCACGCCTGAACGAACTCATGAGCCAGATCCAGGACGAGGACCAGGTGCTCGTCGTGGCGGTCGTTGGCGTCGGCAACTGGCACAACAACCCCGAGTGGGCGGCGCTGGACCTGCGCGGTCGCGACTCCCTGGTGTGCTTCGACGGCGACGTCGGGGACAAGTGGCAGGTCTGGGGTCAGGCCGACAGCCTGTGGGACCTGCTCTCCGGACCGAAGAAGTCCGCGCACGTGCACCTGCTCGACCTCTCGACCCAGGCCACCGACGACGGCGAGAAGGTCGGCATCGACGACTTCCTCGCGATGGGCAAGACGTGGGCCGACGCCCTCGATCTGCTCAAGGACCGCCTGCCCCCGCGCCCGCCCAAGCCCCTGGAACTTCAGGTCGGGCAGTGGCGCGTGAACGACGAGGCGCACACCGTCGAGGAGTGCGTCCAGGACACCAACGACTACGGCGGCAAGTCCGGCGCGCACTGGGAGACCCGCTGCCGGGTCGCCGGGCGCGTCCTGATGGTCGAGACCGAGCGCACCCCCACCGACTCCGAGATGATCTCCGGGGTCTTCGACCCGCCCGTCGAAGGTGTCGGCCTCTCGCGTGCCCTGGTCGAGCTCTCGTGGAAGGACGAGGACTCCGGCGCGGTGCACACCGCCGTCGCCTCGGGCCCGGACGACATCCTCGAACTGGTCCCGCGCGAGTGGACCCGGCGTGGGGCGCACGTGCCCGCACCGGTCAAGCGTCGCCCCGACTGGCCCGCCCGCAAGGGCGAGGACTGGCTGACGGCCGTCAAAGAGCACCGCGCCGCCGAGACCGTCGAGCGCACCTCGTGGGCCCGCATGGGCTGGGTGCCGGTTCAGGGGGCGAGCCCGGTCTTCATCGTCGGCGAGCAGGTCGTGGGTCCGGACGGCCCCACCTCCGAGGCGGCGAGCATCGGCGTCAACGAGTCGGTCCTGTCCGGGGCCTCGCGCTTCGGCGTCCAGTTCCCCAGCCGTGACCTGAGCCCCGAGGCTCGTGCAGCCCAGGTGCAGGCGGACTTCCGCGCGGTCTACGCCGCGTACATCACCAACGGCGCCTGGACGTCCAAGGGAGTGGCCGCGGTCATCCTGGCTGCGATGATCCGCCCGTGCATCCCGCTGCGCACCCAGGTCTCGCTCTACATCACCGGCGCCCGAGGCGGCGGCAAGTCGTTCACCGCCTCGTTCGTGATGGCCGGGTGGCAGCCGCGCCCGGGGATCTGGTCGGAGAACCGACTGCCCGGCGCAGCCAAGGACACCATGGCCTCGACCGAGCACGCGGTAGCCCGCACCCCGATCTGGGTGATGGACGACCTCGCGCCCTCCGCCGACCAGCGCACCGCCGACATGGAGGCAGGTCGCATGGGTGACCTGATCCGCTCGATCCACAACGGCACGTCCAAGCGACGCATGACCGCCGACATGACCAGCCGCCACGTCGCGGACCCGCACGCGCTGCTGGTCATCACCGCCGAGAACCAGCACACGGTGTCCTCGGTGCGTGACCGCCTGGTGACCCTGAGCCTGCACCGCGGGGCGCTGGGTCCGATGGACGCGACCGACGAGCTGGTGCGTCTGCGTGACGTGGACGGAGCGCCGGCGCGAGTCGTGGGCTACGTCCTTCAGCACCTGGCCAGCCAGTCAGCCGAGCTCGGCTGGGACAACGTCCGCAAGTACTACGAGGCGCAGCTCAACTCCCACACCGAAACGATCAAGGCCGAACTGCTGTCCCGCGGCGCCGACCAGGGTGCAGCCTCGCGGCACGCCGCGCTGCTCGCCGACCTGTCCCTGGGCCTGTCGGTCATGGGCGACGCTGCCTCCGAGGCAAGAGTCCTGGGCATGAAGGGCGTCCTGGAGATGCTCAAGTCCGACATGATCGACCTGATGATGGAAGCCCACTCGGACCGTGCGGAGTCCTCCCCGGGCGCCGCTGCCATCCAGGCGGTCTCGCGGCTGCTCGCCTCGGGCCGGGCCCACATCGCAGGCCTGGACCCGATGTCCCCGCCGCTGCGCGAGGAGCCGTACTCCTCCGCGAACCGGAGCCTGGGCTGGTCGATGGGCGGGGACGTCCTGCGACCCCAGGGCGTGTGCGTGGGAACCCTGGTCCGGCCCCGGTCGGGCGAAGACGTCGTCATGCTCGACCCGCGGACCTCGTTCACCGAGGCTGCACGCCACTACCGTGACCTGCTGCCCTCGGGCACGACCTCGGCCGGCGCCTGGTCCGCAGCCCGCGACGAGGGTCTGCTCTCCCCGGTGCGCACCCTGATCGGTGGCGGCTACCAGTCGCGAACCACGATCGCCGGGGTCGACGTGCGCGGGGTCCCGGTGCCGCTGTCGGTGCTGCTCAACGGTGGTCCGCTGCGCACCTCGGACGACGACCACGCCGACGAGCTCGGCGACGGCACGCACGTCCCCGACAGCCTCGCGGACACCGTCTCCGAGGAGCCCGTGAACGCCTAGAACCCCGCCGACCGGCCCGCGTGAGCGACCGGTCGGCGGGCCGGTCGGCACGACCTACGGGGAGAACCTCCGCATAGGTACCAGCACCCCACCGTGGGGCGAGCACGCGAGGCGGAAGGACACCGAAAATGGCTCGGCGCAGCATGGACCAGGACGCCTTCCTCGAAGCCGTCCGCGACGTCCAACGCAGCTCTTCCAACCCGGACATGTTCCGCCTGCCGTGTCAGGAGTCCGCCCCGGCCATGTGGTTCCCGATGGACGCCCAGACAGAGCGTGAGGCCAAGGCGCTGTGCGTGCCGTGCCCCGTGCGCGACGCGTGCCTGACCGAGGCGCTGCGACGCCGGGAGCCGGCGGGCGTGTGGGGTGGGTGCTCCCTGGAGGACGGGCGGATCGTGCGCTCGCGCACCTACCGCGAGGGCCCGACCCGGGCCGAGCTGAAGGAAGCCCGAGCCGCGGCCGACGCTGCTGCTGCTGCGGTGGACCCCCTCCCGGCGGTGCCCGCGGTGACGTCCGCCGACCTGGAGCTCGCCAGCTCCACCACCCCGACCCGCACCGGCTCCGCACTCGCGAGCACGGCGCCCACCATGCTCGACGCGCTCGTGACCATCGCCAGCGCGTCCTGACCAGACGATGGGACCGACCCGACATGAGCAGTGAACGCCACCACGACGCGTACATGCACGACGTCCTGGCCGAGGCCGGGGCGGACGCCGAGCAGCAGGCCACCAAGCCGCCCCGATCGCGCGTCCCGCTGATCCTGCTCGGGGTCGGGGTGGGCGTGGTGGCGATCACGGCCCTGGTCCTGGCGTGGCTGACGTTCGGCCCGGGCTCCGACGCGAAGGACGAGCCCGGGCCCCGCCCGAGCGCCGCGGCCACCCCGAGCACCGCACCGATCGTCGAGGCACCACCCTTGGCCCCGCCCGAGGCCGGCACGCCCGAGACCCCGGAGACCGCGGACCCTGGCACGACGCTGGAGCAGATGCGCGGGGTCACGTTCGACGAGATCGCCGCCGCCACCTCCGCCATCGCTGATGCGCCCAACGCCGACACGCAGGTCCTTGCCCAGGCCAAGACGGCGCTGCGCAAGGTCGAGATCTTGGCGGATCTCGGCGAAGGGGTCACGGTCGCTGACCTCGCCGGGGCACGTGCCGAGCTCGCCACGTCCGTCGAGCAGGTCACCGCCTCCCAGGTCGCGTGGCAGGCCAACCACGACGCCGAGCAGGTCAAGGCGAAGCAGGCGGCGACCGACCAGGCCGTCGCGGACCAGCGCGCCCAGAACATCGCCAACCCGCCCACGGTCTGCCTGAAGAACCCCAGCGGTGAGGTCGTCGACTTCGGCAACGGCACCATCGCCGAGGCGATCAACACCGCACGCCGTGGGGCCGGGCTGCCCGCCGTCCAGGTCGGGCACACCGCGGCCACCGCCGGGTCCGCCACGGACATGGCCACCGCCGGTGGGCTGTGGGTCGTGCCCGGTCAGGCCTTGGCCGGGTGCGCGCGCAGCGTCGACGCCCTGGTGGGGCAGTGGACCAGGGACCCGACCTCGGCCGCGCAGATCCTGGCCCCGAACCTGACCCAGGTGGACGTGTCCGTCGCGACCTCCGCGGGGATGCTCTACGCCGCAGCGACCTTCACCCGCTGACCCGAGCCCGTTCGTTGACCGGACCCCACCGGCCCCGTCAACGAACGGACATGAGCACCCACGACGAGTCCCTGCACCCGCGCGAGACCACGGGCAAGTTCGCGACCAAGCCGGTGGCCGAAGCCCCCGGCGGCATGGCCACCTTGGGCCCGGCCTCGATCGCACCGGCACGGTTCGTGCTGCGCAGCCACGGCATCGGGTCCGGGATCATGGCACGCCTGGACGACGCCGAGGCTGCCGCCGTGAGCGACGAGATCGCCGAGCGCACCGCCCTCGCACCGGCCTCCCAGCACCCGGCCATCGCCCGCCAGGCCTGCTACGAGCACCTCGACTTCCGCGCGACGACCGACGACGAGCCGCTGACCATCGACAAGAGCTCGCGCATCCTGCGCTCCGCGATCGACGTCCACCACCTCGCCCGCCAGGGGTACGACCGAGCCTGGGGACGCCTGGAGGAGTCGCGCGAGCAGGGGGCCAGCGACACCGACCTCGCCGCCGCGATGACCGACGTCGTGCACGCCGACCTGGACGTCACCGCAGCCGCGCACCGCCGCGAGCAGGCCATGTGGGACAACGTCTACCTGACCGACCCGGACGCGTTCTGGGGCGCGGTCCACGGCGAGCCCGCGCACGCCGCTGCCGCGCTGTCCACCGCCGACCGGTTCGACTCCGTCGGCTACCCGGGCGCCGTCGGGGCATGCGTCGGCCCCACGTCCTGACCTGCCGATCCATGCGCAGGCGCCAGGGTGACCCAGGCACCTGCGCATAGGTACCGGGCATGAGCGCGACACGAGCCAAGAGCAGGGGGCTGTCCTCCTGGGACCCCGACGCCGGGCCGGGGGAGGTCAAGGTGACTTCCCGGTCCACCGACCCGCGCTTCGAGGCGCTCGTCGAAGCGGCCAGCCACCTGCCTGCACCGGTCGCCGTCACGTTCGTGGCCCACCTGGAACACGACGGCCTGCGCTCCCAGGTCCAGTGCGGTTGGGGCACGTTCATCGTCGACCTGACCGTCACCGGCGCCAGCGCATGGCCTGCCGGGGGAGGACGCGGCTGGAAGATCCTCGACCCGATCGCACCCCCGGCCCACCATCTGGCCGAGCTCGTCACCCAGGTCGCCCACGTGGCCCCGCCGCCTGAGGCTGCGCCCGTCAACGAACAGGCATGAGCACCCAGACGTTCGACGACCAGGCCCACCCGCGCGCCACAGACGGCAAGTTCGCGACCAAGGACGTGGCCGAGGCAGCCGGCGGGATGGTGGCGCTGGCCCCCGCCCCGGCCGACGACCTCACCGAGATCCTCGGCTCGTGCTCGCGCCGGGTCCAGGCGCGACTCGAATCGCCCGGCGGGCCCGGGGACACCATGACGCTGACGGCGCTACGCCTGCGCGGCGTCGCCGCCGCCGTGCGCATGGACCACCCCGAGGCGAAGTTCGTCCAGCTCGAAGTCTCCGACAGCGCCGACGACGTCCTGTGGGTCGCGGACCTCGCAGACGCCGACCGCCTGTCGCTGACCGACTACAGCGTCGAGCTCAGCCAGGACGAAGAGGTGTCCGACCTGCTCTGCGGCGTCGAGCCGCACCTGGTGGAGGCCAACGCATCGGCCGTCGACGCCGACCGACGCCGCGGCATCTTCATGGTCGACCTCGACGCGGCCCTGGCAGCCCCCGAGCCCGTGGACGCCGGCGTCGCTGCCACCGCCCGGGCCGAAGCCATGGTCGACGGGTACCGGACCGAGCACACCGACCTCGACAAGGACGACCAGGAGGTGGCGCGCGAGATGCTCGGCGACCTGAACCAGTGGGCGTCCGCGCGCGGGATCGACCTCACAGCCCTGCTCAACGACACCCCCGCCAGCAGCGACGGTCGCTGACCGCCCGCTCCGGCGCCCGTCAACGAACAGGCATGAGCACCCAGACGTTCGACGACCAGGCCCACCCGCGCGCCACAGACGGCAAGTTCGCGACCAAGGACGTGAGCGAGGCTCCTGGTGGACTGAGCGCGCTCAACCTCGCCCCCGAGCCCGCCGGACCGCTGGCCGAAGCGCGCACCGACGCGATCGAGCGTGCCATCGCCGACGGCCGGCTCAGCCCTGCCGCCCGCGACATGACCGCGCGCAACCTCGTCTACATGCACGCCGAGGCCGCGCACGACGGCAGCGAGCTCGCCGCGCTGGCCGACCTGGGCATCCCCGCCCTGGCCACCGTCCGCGAGTCCTTCACCCCGTGCAGCCCCGGCGACCACGGGGACGACGTCGAGCTGGCCGACGAGTGCGAGTCGGGCGAGCACCTGTCCATGCTCGACACGGACGTCGTGATCGAGCTCGACTTCCCCGACGACCAGGACGAGGTCGTGTCCCTGATCGAGCGCACCGGTGCCCGGTTCTCCGCCTCGGGCGCCGAGTGGGCCTCGGACCCTGACGGGTCGCGGACCGTGGACTACGCGACCGGCAAGCGCGAGTCGGTCTCGGTGCACCTGTACGGCATGGACGAGGACACCGCCTCGATCGTCGACCGCGTCGGCTGAGACGACGGTCGGTGCGCGCGGGTGGCGTGTGCCACGATCCTCCTCATGAGCGACAGCGAGCACTGCGAGAAGTGCGGCCACGGCGAGAAGCAGCACGAGCTCGGCTGGCGGTGCAACGGTCCGCACGACCTGATGGCGTGCGACGTCCTCTGCGGCAGGTACGCGCCCGGCGGGGTCGAGTCCCCGTCCGGGAAGCCGCCGGCCACGATCAAGTCGAACCCGCGGCGCAACACGAGCGGTCTGGAGCGGCCGACGGACTGGAAGGCCGCGGAACGGTTCGCTGCCGAGCACATGCGCCTGCTCGGGTTCTCAGACGCGCGCGTGACCCCGTCGGGTCCTGACGGTGGGATCGACGTCATCGCGACGGGCGGGGCAGGGCAGGTCAAGCACTACGCCTCCGCGGTCGGCAGCCCTGTCGTGCAGCAGGCGCACGGGGTGGGTCACGCGTCCCGGTGGACGCTGGTCTACGCCCTGTCCGGATTCACGCGGGCCGCCCTGACCGTCGCCGACTCGATGCTCGTAGCGCTGTTCCAGTATTCGGTCGACGGTGAGGTCACCCCCATCTCGGAGACCGCCCACGCCCTCGTGCGCGGCGGGGTCTTCCCCCTGACTCTTGCGCCGGCGAGCCCAGCAGCTTTGGCGTTCGTCCAGGACGTCCAGCGCTACTGCCAGGCCGTCATCGACGACGCCCTCGTCGTGATGGAGCACTGCCGCTCGGTCGGGCCACAGCTCACTCCCAGGGAGCAGGGGGAGGTCGGACGGCTCAGCCGGCGCGTCCTGGAGGTCCTCACGACGCTCTCCGCGATGCCGGACAAGAAGAACATCCCCGAACTGCTTCAGCACACGGCCGAGCTCGACGCGCTCGTGCAACGGCTGCGGGGGCTGACCTCGGCCTGAACGGCCACCCGCGCGGGGGCCCGTCAACGAACAGGCATGAGCACCCAGATGTTCGACGAGCACCAGCACCCGCGCGCCACCGACGGGAAGTTCGCGACCAAGGACGTCGGGGAAGCGGCCGGGGGACTCAGCGCCCTCGGCGCCGCCCCCGCACCCCTCGACCAGGACCACGCACACATGGCCTTCGACGAGGACTCCGACACGACGAGCGAGGAGGCCTGGTCGAGGGGCCTGGACGTCGGGCTCGGGTCGCGCAGCCCCTGGGGGGAGATCGACTGGGTGACGCCCGTCGCGCCCGGCATCATCCGGGTCTCCACGCCAGGCCACGGCGGGGTCAAGCTCAGCGAGCTGCGGAACAGGCAGATCGCGCCCGCGCTGCGCAACGCCTCCGGTTGGTACGAGGAAGACTGCGAGGCGTACGTCCCCACCGGGACCTTCCCGCGGGCCTTCGCCGCCGCCAACGGCCCGTCCTCCGCGTGGTCCGACCCCGACCACGTGCGCGAGCACTCCTGGGGACGGGTGCGCGAGTGGATGCCCGACCAGTACGAGAAGGCGACCAAGCACGAGATCGCCCCCGGGCAGTCCACGGTGCGTGACCGTGCGCTCTGGCTCGCCGAGCACGCCGAGGACCACGTCACGGTCTCGGCGAGGACGTCCGTCGAGCACCCCGGCATGGTGGAGGTCACGACCAGGCTCGGCGGGCAGGGGTACGACCCCGGCGCGTGGGGCCAGGACCAGCGCAAGTTCCTGATGCCAGCCGACGAGTACGAGCGCGGCATGAGCGAGGGGCACTATCAGGTCGTCGTCGACCCGGCCCAGCATCAGGACATCACCCCGCCGCCCGTGGTCAAGGTCCCCGCCCGCGGGTACTCGGGGCTGGACTCGGAGAAGGTGGCCTCCTCGAAGCTGGCCCGCAAGGCGCTGACCAAGCCGTGGCGGCTCAAGAGCGGGGCCGTGACCAACCTCGACGTCCTCATCAAGGCCGGCAAGATCACCGGCAAGGGGACGCACACCAGCGACGCCGGCCGCACCCAGTACTACCTGGAGTCCCAGGAGTTCGAGGGTGACGCGAGCCGTGCGACCTTCGCCGTCCCCAAGGCGCTGTGGGAGGCGTCCGAGGCTCCGGACGAGCAGTGAGACCGGCGGGGCTGGGCCGTTTTCCCGGCCCCGCCCCACTGGCGGGCATGAAGAAGATGCGAACGGTCGCCGCGTTCACCTTGGCCCTTGCCGTCTCCAGCGCGTGGTTGGTGGCCGGGACCGCCAATGCCCAGGCTGAGCACGCCGCCGCCACCGCGCGAGCAGCCCAGTGGGCGCAGGTCTCTGCCGCCGAGCAGGCGTGGATCACCGAGCAGCAGGTCGCCGCCCAGGCGCAGGCCTCCCGCTCGATCCACGACCAGCGGGTCCAGGACGTCCTGGCCCGCGCGAACCAGGCGATCACCGCCGCGCAGACCGCCCTCGACACCAGCCCGAACGCTGACCCTGCGACCCGTGACGCCCTGGCTGCGGCCATCCCCGTCGTCCAGGAGCGCAGCGACCAGATCGACCGCGGCGTCCTGATCGAGGACGTCGCCCTCGCGCTGGACGACCTGACCCTCGTCGCGCAGGCCGTGACCGACTCGCAGGCCACCTGGCAGGCCGAGCAGGACCGGATCGCTGCCGAGGCCGCGGAGGCTGAGCGCGTGCGAGCGGCCGAAGCCAAGCGCGCCAAGACGGCCACGACCCAGAAGAAGGCCCCCGCGACCACGAACGCCCCGGCCCCCGCCGCGTCCGCAGGCCAGTCCTTCGCGTGGAAGACATCGGTGTCCAACTCCGGCGACCAGTCGGTTCTGGACAGGTGCGCTGGTGGCCTGACCCGGTGGTTCGAGGACATCGAGGGCAAGCCGTACTACCCGATCCACCGCCACTGCGGCGGCAGCCCCATCCTCAAGCTCTCCATGGGCGACCGGGTGCAGATCGACGGTCAGGCGTGGGTCGTGACCGACTCGCGCAACCTGCACGCGGGCGACGACAAGGACCTCGCCTTCGGCCTCAACGGCCAGATCCTCGTCCAGACCTGCTTCGTGGGCACCAACGGCGCCGTGCGCGTGGTGGCCCTGACCCGAGACTGAGCTGGGCCTGACGGGCAGGCGCCGGACCAGGCCCCTGCCCGTCAACACCTGGGTATGGACACGTTCACGAGCGCAGAGCACCCCCGGGCGAACGACGGGAAGTTCACCACCAAGCCGGTCGACGAGGCCTCGGGTGGCCTGAGCGCGCTCGGCGCCTCGACGCCCTCGGGCGTAGACGCCCTGACCCGTCGCCAGTTCTCCGCGCCGCGTCAGAGCGTCTACGGCTTCACCGAGTGGGTCACCAAGGACGGAACCCTGCACCGGACCAACGGCCCCGCCGTCGAGCACGAGGACGGCGCCGAGACCTGGATGGTGCACGGCAAGACCGTCGTGGGACGCAACGCCCGCGGCGGGGAGACCTGGTACATGGACCACCCCCAGCTCGGCTTCCGCGAAGCCACCCGCGAGGACGCCGTCGAGGCGGCGCGCGAGGTCGGGAACGCGAACATCCTGTGGGCCATCGAGGCCTACGACGACATGCACCCCGCGAGCGATTCCGACGAGAAGGGCCAGACCTCATGACCACGTACGACGACAGCCAGCACCCCCGGGCCACCGACGGGAAGTTCGCGACCAAGGAGGTGACCGAAGCCTCCGGCGGGCTCACGGCCCTGGCCCCCGAGTCGTGGCGCTCCGAGAGCGACCGGGTGGGCGAGCTCGGGCACCTGATCTCGCGTGCCGACCGGCGGCGCGAGGGGATCGTCGCCCGCGACCTGGCAGCCCAGGTGCGTGCGGACGTTCCCGAAGCCGCCTACCTGACCCTCGACGAGAACTGCGACCAGCCCGAGTGCTACACGCTGCACCTCGCCAGCGTCCACGACAGCCAGGGGAACACCCTGTACGACGTGAACGAGAACCCGCGGTACACCGTCGAAGACGCGGTCGCAGGGGCAGGTCTGTCCGAGCCCGACCACGGGAGCGAGCCGGACTACATCACGACCAGCGGCACGCGGCGCGAGGGGTACTCCTACCGCTTCGACCTGGACGCGGCGCTCAAGGGCAGGCAGGGAGGGCTCGCGACCGCGGACCGGGGTCAGTCCGTCATCAACGACTACCGGGTGATGCACGACGACATGGACCTGAGCGACGAGACCGCCGCCCGCGACATGGTGACCGACCTCTACCACTGGGCGCAGCGCTCCGGCGTCGACTTCGACGACCTGGTCTCCCGTGCGGCCGAGGTCGGGCGCGACGAGTCCGCGCTCGGGATGGTGGCGGGGAGCAAGTCGTGAGCTACGACGAGCAGGCTCACCCGCGCGCCGGCGACGGGAGGTTCGCGACCAAGGACGTCGACGAGGCCGACGGCGGGTTCGGCGCCCTGCTGCCTGCCGCGCGACCGGCCGACCTGCCGCTGACCGTGGTCGAGGTCTCGGGCACCACCGGCCCCGGGACCGGCGCCCTCGTGCAGTGGCTGGAGCACTCGACCGGGCTCGGGCCCGTGCAGCTGAAGGTGGACCGCGACGACGAGCACTGCGTGCTGGCCCGGCTCGTCGAGAACGACGTCACGTACGCGGTGCGGTCCGCACGCGGCGGGTGCCAGGTCGTGGACACGAGCGTGCAGGGTGCCCGGCCAGCCGGGGGAGACGGGGACCAGGACGACCTGGGTGCGACGATCCGTAGCGCCCGCGAGAACGCCATCAGCGCCGTCGCCCAGCGCGTCGCCACCCAGACCGTCGGCGAGGAGTTCGGTGCGACCAAGTACTTGCCCAACAGCGTGGAGGTCGACGACGAGTGGGGCCTGACCCGCTCGTCCCTGCCGCTGGTCGGGCGAGCGGTCACGGTGCGCCGGTTCCATGGCGAGCGCCGCGAGCTGTTCGCCACCTACTCCGACGACCAGCTCGGCAGCATCAGCGCCCGCCAGCGCACCAACAGGGTGAACGCCGCCCTGGGGGCGATCGACCCCAACGACGCCGAGCGGGGCCAGGCGGTCCTGCACCGCTACCTCGACGTCGCCGAGTCCACCGCCCGCGACATGCGAGCCGCGGACACCGCACGACGCGCGTGACCGCTCGTTCCCATGCCCGTCAACAACAGGGCATGGGAACGACACGGTTCGACGAGCAGGCGCACCCGCGGGCAACCTCCGGGCAGTTCGCCACGAAGCCAGTCCAGGACGCCGCAGGCGGGTTCGACGCGCTGAGCGCACCGACGCTCGCCGAGTCCACGACCCCCGACGTCCAGGCGCAGATGGACGCCGCCTGGGACGAGTACGAGGGCGAGACGTTCTACGACGCTCGCTTCGACCCCAGCGCCGAGCTGGACGACCTCGCCGCCTACGGGTCCGGCACCTCAGGAGAGCCGCGATGAGCACCCCCACCTTCAACGAGTCCGCCCACCCCCGGTCCCGGTCGGGGAAGTGGACCGCCAAGACCGTCGACGAGGCCTTCGCCGGCATGGACGCCCTCTCGGTGAGCACGCAAGGAGCCCCGACCGCCGGCGGGACCCAGACCCAGGTCGGGGTCAAGGAGTCCGCCGCGGCCATGCGCCACGACCTGCGCGCGAAGTTCGACCACCCGTTCTCGGTGAAGATGAGCCGCGGCACCGGGTACGGCTGGGTGCACGTCGACTGGAACGACGGCCCCCGGGCCACGCCGGTGACCGCCATGACCGGCGCCTACTGCAACAAGCAGTTCGACGGCATGGACGACTCGTACCACCCGGTCAACGAGGACGCCCCCGTGCGGTACGGCCTGTGCGGGGTCCTGCACCAGCGCAACATCGGCCCCAAGGGGCAGGCGTACCTCGACTCCATGTTCGACGAGGCCGAGATCTCCGGGTACCAGCGCATCGAGCCGCGCACCGGGGCGCGCTCGGACTACGACGGCGGCTACAGCTGGTCCGAGCCCATGTCTGACCAGGACGTCCACAAGCTGGAGAAGCACCTCGGGGAGTTCCTGCCTCCGCGCCTGACCAACAACCGCGTCCGGGTCGTCCCATCGGGCGTCGCCGGCCTGCACCTCGACGCCGTCCCACTCCGCTCAGGTCGTGGCCGTAGCCATCCACGGGATGGCGGTCTTCACCGTGTCCTCGTTCAGGCGTCCGTCGACCGACCAGTGGTCCCGTGCCAAGCGTCAGGGCCTCGCTCGGGCCATGCCCGTCGAGAAGGTTCTCGATCACCCCGACGATCAACCGCACATGCCGTATGTCGGTCGTGTCGGTCGAACCGAACAGCGGCGTCCCGGGGTCGAAGAACTGCCCGAGGTGCCCCCTTCCGTCTTCGGTTGCGCCGTAGCAGGCGCCGACGAGGACGGCGGCAGCCTTGAACGGGCGCCGGCGAGCGGCCAAGGTGGAGCGTCGTGCCCCGTCGACATTGCCCATCGAGTAGCGGTCCGACCCCCAGTACCCGCCGTGCTGGTCGATGACGACCACAGTGCGGTCGTCGGGTGCGAGCGCGCTGAGGGTCTTCACTAGCTCGTCCGAATGAACCGGGAGAACCTTGAACTCGATGTCGGGGTACCACCTCGCGCGCACCTGTGCGAAGCGCTCGTACCTGCTGATGGCGGCGGTCCACAGCTCGCGCTCGTCGTCATCGAGAGGGCCGTCGGCGGGGTGGACGAGCACGATGACGCGGTCGATCTTCCTGGGGTCGGTCACGGGCCGAAGCGTAACGGTCATCACGCCGCCCGATGCCAGAAGACCTCGCCGTAGGACCGGCTCGACGCGTCCAGCGCTGCGAGCTCGGCATTCCAGTCGAGCCACGTCGCGCCCTGCTGGTCGCACGCGATGACCTGACCGCGCCGGGCCCGAACCCACCGCGCGAGCTCGTCGTAGTCGACGTCCATCGCCGAGTGCAGGTAGCGCCCGCCGCGCGTGCGGTCCGGGCGCCCAGGGCCCACCGGCTGGTAGGGCGGGTCCACGAACCACGTCGCCTCCACGTCAGGGGCCAGCGTGTAGTCCCCGTGCACCACCTCGAAGTGACGGCACTCGTCGACGACTGCGGCTACGTGACGCATCATCGGCTCGAACCGCGCCGCCATGCGCTGGGTGACCTTGAACGCGCGAGGGGTGTCGCGGGTGGTGCGCCCGGCAGCCAACGCCACCAGGAAGTCCGTGCACGTCGAGCCGACCGGCGGTGCGAGCTCGGCCTCGATCTGCGCGCGCGTGGAGGTGAGCAGACGGTCCCAGACCTCGACGATCCGCTCGTCCTTCTCCAGCAGGATGACCCGGTCCAGGGCGAGCCGGTGGTGCACCGCGTACCCGCCGGCACCCGCGAAAGGCTCCACGAGCACCCGGTGCTCCGGGGGTGGGTAGCCCGGGGCCAGGCGGCGCTTGGCGCCGTAGAACTTGAACACCTCAGCCCACCTCGTCGGTGGGCCCGCAGGCACGTCGGCTCGCATGGGCACGGGTCATGCACGCACCTATGCGAGCACGGCCCGGGGATCTTGCTCGGCCGGTGACCCACGCACAGGGCACCTGACCGACCTCAAGACAGGAGACCTCCGATGCAGAAGCTGATGCTGATCTGCTTCGCCGCCGCGCTCGCCCTGCTCGTGATGGTGTGCCTGCGGCCCGACCTGATGCTCACCGGTGCGGTCCTGGTGCCCTGGCTCGTGGTCGCCACGATCACCGTCGCGGTGGCCGTGAAGATCTCCCGCGGCCCCTCGCACTGACGTAGGCCATGACCGCTGTCGCGTGGGCCCGTCAACGAGCGGGTATGAGCACCCAGACGTTCGACGACAGCGAGCACCCGCGGGCCACCGACGGGAAGTTCGCGGCCAAGCCCGTAGCGGAGGCCTCCGGCGGGCTCGACGCACTCAGCGCCACCACCGGCCCCGACACGCGCGAGGTCCGGGTCCAGGACATCGACGGCATGACCCGCACCTCCTACCTGGACGACGACGGCAAGGACCACTCGGTCGATGACCTGCCCGCCGTCGAGTGGTCCGACGGCACCCGCGAGTGGCGACGCCACGGCGAGCTGCACCGCGAGAACGGCCCCGCGATCGAGTACCCCAACGGCGGGTACCGCTGGATGAAGGACGGCAGCGGGCACCGTATCGACGGACCGGCGCTCTCCACCCCGGACGGCTCGCGAAGCTGGGTCGTCGACGGCAAGGACGTGCCCCCGCCGACCCCCGTGCGCACCGTGGACCTGCGCACCGACGACGTGCGTGCCGCGGACCTCGTCGGCTACCAGGCCATGGTCAACGACATCTCCGGTGGCCCGTACGTCGCGACCATCGAAGCCCCCAACCCGTTCACCGGCCACCTGCCCGTCCTGCGACTGGAGGGCGGCTCCTGGACGCGCGCGAACTTCGAGATCGAGATCGTGGACTGGCCCCCGACCCGCCGCCACCCCCAGGGGACCTCGCCCGGCAACGCGACCGGCTTCGTCGGCCCCGAGGCCCGCACCACCACCGCCCAGGAGGCATGAGCATGAGCACCACGACCACGTTCGACGAGTCGCAGTTCCGCCGCGCCACCGACGGGAAGTTCGCGACCAAGCCGGTGGTTGAAGCCGCAGCCGGGATGGGCGCCCTGACCTCGCCGGCCGCAGCCCCCGCCGTCGACATCGGCAGCCGCCCGGCCCCGGTCGACATGAGCGACCTCGCCCCGAACGGTGTGGGTCCCGCCAGCCAGGTCCGCACCGCCTCCTGCGTCGAGACGCGCCACCCGAACGGCCGCACGACCCGCACCTACGCCGACCGGACCGAGACCAGCGATGCCCAGGGGCGCCTGGACAGCGTCGACGACGTCCCCTCGCGGGTGTTCGTCAGTGGCGTGCGTGCGGGCGCGAGGGAGTGGCACAAGGCGGGCGAGCTGCACCGCGAGAACGGCCCCGCGATCGAGCGCACCGGCGGGGGAGAAGCCTGGTACCTCGACGGGAAGCTGCACCGCGAGGGCGGGCCCGCCAGCACCGACAGGCACGGCAACACCTGGTGGTCGCGACACGGCGAGCTGCACCGCGAGGACGGTCCCGCCGTCGACAACCGGCAGGGCTTCGGGTTCCGCCAGTGGCGCCGCAACGACGAGCTCATCGCCCACGTCGACGACACCGACGTCACGCTCCCCGAGGGCGCGCGCGTGGGCGACGCGACCGGCTTCGTCGGTCCCCAGCTTCCCGACCAGGACTGAGCCATGGCCCACGACACCATGTTCGACGAGCACCAGCACGTCCGCGCCACCGACGGGAAGTTCGCACCCAAGGCCGTCTCGGACCCGCCCGGTGGCACCAGTGCCCTGCCCACCGCGGGTGGCGAGGAGGACTCGACCTGGCCTGGGGTCACCGACGCGGACGTCGAGGCGTTCACGCTCTCGGGGTGCGACGTCCTGGCCAACGAGCTCCACTCGCGCACCGGGTGGCCGGTCGTGCTGGTCTGCGACGGGCCGGGCGGTGGGCTCGGGTGGGTCCACGCCGGGGTGCAGGCGCCCGACGGGCGCGTCATCGACGCTGCGGGCATCCACGACAGCGACAAGTGGCTCGACGACTGGGGTGAGGCCGCGGACGCCTTCGGTGAGGACGTCGAGGACTACGACGGGGACGACGTGACGGTTCTGCCCGCCGCCGACCTCGGATGGTCCAGGCCGTGGCACGGACCTCCGTCACCCGAGGACTCCGCGGCGGCGAGCCGGGTCGCTGACCTCATCACTGCGGCCCCCGACTTCCCGGCCGCGAGCACGCACGACGACGGCGACCGGTCCGAACTGTGCCAGGAGTGCGGGCACGAGCTGAACGACAACGAGGGCTACGACGGGATGTGCGGCTCGTGCGTGGATGCCAGAACCTGCCCAGAGTGCGGGGAGATGAAGGACTCCCCGCGCGATGAGGAGTGCCCCGACTGCATGAAGGTCGAGACGGCGAACCTGCTCCACACGTGAGCCACGACGGGGCCGGTACCCACCGGCCCCGTCAACGAACAGGCATGAGCACCCACGACGAAGCCCTGCACCCGCGCGAGACCACGGGCAGGTTCGCGACCAAGCCCGTCGACGAGGTGGCCGGCGGGCTCAGCGCCCTGACCGCTGACATCGACCCGGTCAAGGCCCAGTACGTCGAGGAAGCCGCAGCGGTGGGTGTGCCGGCTGGCATGACGTACGCCCTGGAGTCCGACGACATCGAACGCCTCCTGCCGGTCCTGAGCATCACCGACGACCGTCAGACCCGGCGCGAGCGCGTCGAGTCGTACTGCACCTGCCGCGAAGCGTGGCGCACCGCCCCGCCGAACCGTGAGGGAGCCGCCGACCTGGTCGCACACTCGCGCGGCCAGCTGGAGGCCGCGATCGAACGCCGCGGACGCCTGAGCATGGCCGACGGCGAGGCCCAGATCAGCGAAGCCGAGACGGACGTCTTCCGCTCCGCCCAGCGCTGGCTGATGGCCTGCGACGACGAGCGAGCCCTGACCCCCGGCGTTACGCCCCACCACCCCTCGGCCACCGCACGGGTCACCGACCCTGCCTACCGAGGCCAGGCCATGGCCTACCCCGAGCGTTCAGACGCGGCCGGCTACGAGGTCCCGATGGTCTCCGAGCTGCGGGAACTGCTCGACTCCCAGGCCTGAGCCGGGCCCCGGCGGGGCGCATAGGTACAGGTATGACAGGCGAACCGGGACCTTCCTTGACGAGCGACCCACGTCCCGGGGTGTCAGACGAACCGACCCCCACGCCCAAGGACCACCAGATGCTCCGACCTCCTCGCCCCGCCGCGACCGGGCTGGCCTGGGACGGCAACCGACTGAACATCACGTCCGACGACGTGATGGCTCGTGTCGACCGTCCGTACCTGTCCGTCTCGACGTCGCAGGCCATGGCCGGATGCCCGGCACGGTTCGTCGCGGACAAGTCGATGCCCGAAGGCGTGGACCTGTTCTCCCCGTCGTCGCTCGGCACCGCCGCGCACACGATCCTGGAACGCCTCTACCAGCTCGGCCCCAAGCGCCGCGACCGGCGCACGGCCACCTCGATCATGCTCGGCCTGGCCCGTGAGCTGACCGAGACCTACCCCGAGGTCATGTCCGACCCGGTGACCTACCACCGCTGGTGCGAGGAGGTGTCCCACCGCTACGGCGGCATCTTCGAGATGGAGGACCCCGCCGAGGTCCAGACCCTCTACACCGAGCGCAAGTTCGACGGCGTCGAGGTCGCAGGCGTGCCCGCCATGGGGTTCATCGACCGCCAGGAGGAGATCGAGGCCCGCAACAAGGTCGGCTCCCGCGTCGTGGACTACAAGTTCGGCAAGGCCAAGAAGGCCGGTGCGTACGGTCGCGACGACCACGGCGACCAGCTGCGGATCTACGCCGAGGCCGTGCGCATCAAGGACGGCGTCCTGCCGCTGGAAGCCAAGGTCCTGTACGTCACCCACCGTCAGGCGGTGCGCGTGCCGCTGGGCCCGAAGTACATGAAGCCGACGCTGGCGAAGTTCTCCCAGGCGTGGACCGACCTGCGCACCTACGTCGACCAGGCTTCGTTCCCGACCCGCACCTCGCCGCTGTGCGGGTGGTGCCCGCTGGTCAACGCCTGCCCCGTGGCTCGCGCCGAAGGCAAGGTGGACCGGGTCGGCAACGCCCCCTCCGAGGTCGACCTCGGCATCCCGACCCTGCGCCCCATGACGAGCACGAGCATCGCGACCGGTGCTACCGGTGGCGGGTACGGCTCGACGAGCGCCCCGGAGTACGCCCCGGACCCCTACGACGAGCCGCCGGCCGACCTGTACGACGAGGTTCCCCCGGACCCTCAGGACTTCGCCGTCGCACCGGAGGTCGTCGCAGCCGCCGCGGCCTTCGCCCCCACCAGCCCCGGCGCCGGGGACATTGCCCCCGACCCGACCCACGACATGGGTGAGAGCGACGCAGGTCGCACCGCACAGCCCGATGACGATCACGACGAAGGAGAGACCATGTCCACCCAGCCCTGGCGCGAGGCCAAGCCTTGGGAGGGGTCCGTCGTCGACGGTCACCTGTCCCTGAACTCCTACGCGGCCACCGCGGTCTTCGGCACCACCGAGCTCGCGGTCGAGGCCCTGCACGACGCCGGGCAGCCGGTCAGTCCCGCCACGGTCGGCGCGCTGGCCTCCCTGTTCGCCCGCGTCATCTCCGAGGCCCAGTCCACCGTCACCGACGGCGACCGCGACTGGCAGTCCGGCGCGAACACCCGCATGCGCGGCGCGCTGCGCACCGTGATCGCGACCGTCCCCATCCCGTTCGGCGCGAGCAGCGACGACTGGAACCAGTGGTCGACCGTCGCGACCCGCCGCTGCGTGTCCATCGCGACCGTCGCGCTGAACCTGTTCAACAACGGCCCCAGCGCCGACGACGTCATGGTCCTCGCCGAGAAGACCACGCCCGTCGCGACGCCCGCCACCGTCCGGCGCATCGCCTGACCCACTGACTCTCTCCCCGTCACCGGCAGGCCAAGAGTCCTGGCGGCGGGGGGAGCGCAACTTCCTCCGCCGCCAACCCATCACCACCCGAAGGAGAACCGCCATGGCAGGAATCGAGAACGCCACCCGTACCCAGGTGGTCATTGCCGCACTGACCGCAGCTGGCCCCCAGCGTGAGGACGAGACCGGACCTCAGTGGGAGGCGCGCCAGGCCGCGCTGGCCGCGAAGTTCGCCGCCGTCATCGGCAACGACCGCCACCCCGTCGTCAAGGCCGTCGAGCAGGTCGCGGGGGAGAACACCAAGATCTTCACGGCCTCGGTCGTCTCGATCGTCAAGGAGGAGTCGTCCAAGCGAGGGCTCGTCACCCTGCACACCGGCACCGAGCGTTCGGACGACGGCACCGAGACGGTCCGCACCGAGCGCACCGACAACCCGATCGGCCTGGCGATGGCCAAGCAGATCCGCACGCTCGTCGGTCACGACGTCGTGGTGTGGGTCGAGGTCGAGACCATGGCCAACGGCAACAAGGCCCGGGTCCTGCGCCACGTGGAGGACCGCGGGGAGACCAAGGCTGCCGCGTAGCCCACCGCACGAACAGCGCCCCGCCCGCAGATCACCGCGGCGGGGCGCTCGTCGTGCACCTGGTGCCCGGTTCTTCGCATAGGTACCAGGTAGCCGTACCGGACCTACCCAGGAGAGCAACCATGGCTTTCGACACCCCCCAGTCCGACCTCCCCGACGTCGTCGACGACGAGGCGACCCAGCCCGCCGCGGGCGCCTACGGGTACGGGGCGACCAACGCACCGTTCGAGACCGACGACGGGGACGACGCTGACGAGACCGACGAGACCGATCCCGACGAGGCTGAGGACGACGGCGACGACGAGCCGGGCGACGAGGACCCGGCGACCGGCACCACAGCAACGGGCGCACGACGCCGAGCGGCGGGAGCCGGCCGTACCGTCAGCCGCGGCCTGCTGCGCCGGGTAGCGGCCAAGGCCCTCGCCCTCGCAGCCGCCGACGAGGACGACCGTGCACCACTGGCCGTCCTGCTGGGCACCACGACCGACCCGACCGAGATGACCGTCGCGATCTTCACCACCGCCCGCACCGCAGCCGCGCCCGTGGGCGACCTGCTCTCCGTGGCCGACGCGGACCCCATGGAGGCTGGCATCGCCGTGCTGTCCATGGACAAGTCCCGGGTCCGCGCCATGTGGGCCCTGGCCGAGTCGCTGGGCGTGCTGTCCGTGGCGATGCCCGCCTCGGACTCCAAGGCCGCACTGGCCCTGGCCAAGGCAGCCCAGTCCATCAGCGACACCCAGCGCGAGCGCCTGAGCCTGGTGGCCGACATGGCCCGCAGGACGGCGGCCTGACCCGTGACCCGCTGCTCGTCGTGGAAGCCCCGGCCTGACGCAGGCCCCGGGCACGACAACCATGCCCCCGGCACCTGCCGCAAGTGCTGGACGTTGTGCCGCCACAAGGTCGAGCGCGGCCAGTTCCGGTGCATGGAATGCAACCTGGCCCTGGCCCGCCACCCCTCGGGGCAGGTCCGTGCCCAGCTCGCGACCGAAGGCGAGCACGTGCCCCACGACGTGCTCGAACTGCTGGTCTGCGACCTGGACGCGACGGTGGCCCAAGCCGCCTCGCACGCCATGGCTTCACGCACGAGCAGCACCGACCTGCTCGACCTGCTCGACGCGGCGCCGTCCCACCCGGCGGCGCCGCGCCCGGCAGCACCCACCAACGAGGCACCGCCCGCAGGAACACCTGCGGCACCGAGCGAGACGAGGGAAGGCATCTGATGGCGAGCAACACCAGGACGCGAAAGCGCTCCAAGGCCTCCGCCGGTCAGGACCTGTGGGGCGACGCTGCCGAGGTCCCGCGCGCGGGCATGGCTGACGCCCTGACCCTGGCCAAGCGGCGCAAGCGCGCACGCATGATGGTCATCGTCTGGCCGCTGCTCATCCCGGTCGTGATGGCCTCGATCGTGCTGCAAGGCAACGCCGCCGAGGATGCCGGACCGGTCGCGGCAGTCGCGACCACCGACGGGCGCGCCACCGCGCAGGAGGCGCTGCTCGCATGGCTCGGGTCCGACCCGGCCCCGCTGCCAGGCGCCACCATCTTGTCGTGGGACGGCGCCAAGCCGGTGACGGTCCCGGCGCTGGACGCCACGGACACCACGACGGTCGCCTACAAGATGGAGGTCAACACCTTCACCCTGGTGGGCGGCGACGGCCAGCTCTTCAGCACCGGCGTGCAGGTCGCGTTCAACCCCGAGCTCGGGGCAACCGTCGTGGGGCTGCCCTCCCTGACACCGATCGCACCCTCCGCCTCGTCGGCCGAGTGGTCGGGCGTGAGCCTGTGGCCGGGCCTGACGACGGTGACCGCACCGAAGTCCGTCGAGGACGCCGTCACGGCGTGGGCGACCGCGTTCACCGGCGCTGACCCGGCCCAGCTGCGACTGGTCACCGGCGACCCCGCCGAGAACTTCTACATGCCCCTGCTGGGCGCCGACTCCGGCAAGGCACGCACCGTGGAGGCCGCGGCCCTCTCCGAGGTCGCCGACCTGAACCTGACCCCCGAGCAGATCGTCGTGCGGGTCGAGCTCGACGTCGTGTGGACCAGTCAGGTCACCGACGACGGGCAGGAGCAGCCCTCACCGACCCCCATCACCTACGACCTGGTCGTGCACGGGGCCAACACCGCCTCCCCGAAGATCGTCGCGTGGGGCGCTGCGGGCCTGGGGCCGACGCTGGCGCCGTTCTCGAACGCAGTCATCGGCCGCACGATCGACGTCGAGGCCCTCGAAGCCACCCGCGCCGGCGCCGATGACCCCCAGGGGACCAGCACCGGTGAGGACGCCGCGCCCGAGGGCGAGACCGACAAGGCGTCCGAGAAGGACGCGACACCCGAGAACACGACCGACGACGGCACGGGGGACTGAGCGACATGGCCAAGACCGACAAGAGCCTCGGCAAGGGGATGCTGCGCCCCACCGAACCCGCCTGGCCCACCACGATGCGCTCGCGCGACGTCAACGGACGGTGCGTGGGGACCGACAACACGGTCTGGCTGTACCGGGCCGTGCCGACCATGGCCATCGCCGAAGCCAAGACGACCGCGGACATGCTCAGCGGGGCGGGCACGCTGCTCGCACTGGCCAACGAGCTCGCCGGGATCACCCCCGCCCGCGTCGGTGGCCGAAGGACCTCGAAGTCGGCGTACCGCAACGTGCACATCCTGACCGTGAACATCCCCGTGCGGTACCGGCCCCTGCCCGGTGGTCTGGAGAACTTCCTGACCACGTCCTACCCGGCGACCCTTCAGCAGCGGCGCGTGACCCTCGTGGGCGTCCAGCTCATCCCGTCCCTGGTCAGCTCGGGGGCGTCCGGCGTGTGGGGCAAGGCCGGGTCGGCGCTCAACTCGGTCATCGACACGTTCACCTCCGGGGTCGGCACCCCGATCGAGGACTACGACCGCGACACCGAGAAGATCAGCTCGTTGATGCAGCGCGCCGGGCTCGTCACCGCCTCCGACACCGAGATGCGCCTGGCGAACTCCTGGTTCACCCTGGGCGGGGCCGCGGACGTCGTGCAGATGCACCACGCCTCGCACTCGCACGTGTTCTCCGACGACGTCGCGGTCCGGGCAGCCGACGCGGCAGGGGCCGAGGACTGCGACGGGTGGCCGTTCATCCCGGGCGAGCACGCGATCACGTTCACGTCCGTGGCCGGGTTCGACTTCGCCGGCCGCACCCCCGACGACCCGTCCGTGCTGTGGGCCGAGCAACTCATGTTCGCGGGCGCCCAGGCCATCTCCATCCGCGGCAAGATGGAGCCAGCGAAGGTCACCGGCGCCGAGCTGACCAGCCAGCGCAAGAAGAACACGAGCGACCTTCAGACGCGCATGGAGGCCGGGAAGATGACCCGCGCCGACCACGAGGAGCGCCTGGCCGCGATCGAGGAGATCGAGGCTCGCTACCAGTCCGGCGGCGGGTACCCGACCCTGACCGACGCCTCGGTGCTGGTGGCCCTGGACGGGGTCGTCTCCGACGTCGAGTCCCTGACCCGGCACACCGTGGCCGACCTCGGGGTGATGCTCTACCGCCAGCAGGCCGCGATGACCGAGATGATGCTCTGCTCCCCGGTGCGGTCCAACCCGCGCGTGCACGACCTGCCGATGGACTGCGTCGCCACCGCGGGCCTGACCAGCCTCTCCCAGGTCGGGGACCGTGACGGGGCCCTGCTCGGGTTCACCGAGCGCGACGGCCAGCCCGCGTACGTCTCGCCGTCCGCCGCCTCGGGCGCCGACGCGGCCCCGCTCCTGCTGGTGCCCGGAGCTACCGGCTCGGGCAAGTCGCTGATCGCCCAGTGGCTCACCCAACAGTGGTCGCGCCTGGGCAGCCCCCAGGTCTACATCGACCCGTCCCCGAACTCGGACCTGTCCGGTCCGGTGCTCGCCGCGGGCGGTCAGGTGTTCTCCCTGGACTCCCTCGCCGAGTCCGACGGCGTGTTCGACCCGCTGCGGTTCGCGGTCAGCCCCGAGGTCGGCATCGACATGGCCGCGTCCATGCTGATGGCGATCAACCCGTGGGGCTCGCGGCGCGAGGACTACGAGACGCCCCTGACGGCCGCGCTGGCCTACGGTGCGTCGCTGGGCGCCAAGACCATCGGCCAGGCCCTGGCCTGGGCCAAGGAGCACGGGCACGCCCCGGCGGAGATGGTCGACCGGGTCTTCGCCCTCATCAACTCCTCGCCCATGTTCCGGGCGTGCGTGGGCTTCAACCCGGACAGCCCCGGGCTGCGCGTCGCGGACGGCATCACGCTCATCCGCGTCGGCGACGCCCACCTGGACCTGCCCGAGCCTGGCGCCGCGGCCCCGACCCAGCAGCAGCGCATCGCCCTGTCGCTGGTGCGCATGATGGTCTACGGGTCCGCCACCGCGGTGGCCGGTCGGGCTGGGGTGGTCCTGCTCGACGAGGCCTGGGTGTTCCTGGGCGCAGGCCGGTCCGAGGTCGAGCGCCTGGGCCGTGTCGCACGAAAGCAGGACGTCCTGGTGTGCTTGTTCACCCAGCGCACCTCCGACGCCCTCAAGGCGAAGCTGGCCGGGTACATCTCGCGCGGGCTCATCCTGCCGATGGAGGACGAGGACGAGGCGCGCGCCGCCCTGGCCCTGTTCAAGATCGAGGCCACCCCCGAGCGGGTGGGGCGGATCACGGCCAAGGCGACCATGTCGGCGACCACGACCGAGCACGGCACCGCGCCGAACTGGAACTCGATGCGCGCCCTGATCGACCCGACGACCCGCCAGGTGCTGCGCGGAACCGTCGGGCTGTACTGCGACCTGTCCGGGCGAGCGATCCCGGTCGAGATCACCCTGCCGCCCGCCTTCGTGCGCGACGCCTCGACGAACCCCGAGGACGTGCGCCGGCGCCTGGAAGCCCAGGCCCGCAAGGCTGCCGCCGCAGCCGCGTAGCCCCCGCCGAACCGGCATCCCCGCAGGTCAGCGCGCCACAGTGCGAGCTGGCCTGCGGGCCGGGAGTTTGCCTGAACCCCGCCCCACGGGTGGGGCATGCAGACCCTCGCTCACGAAGCCCTCGCAAGCATCGACGACCAGGCGCGTCACCTCGCCCAGGAGCACCTGTCCGGGGGAATCACCGACGAGGCGGTCCGTCACCGGTTCGCCGAGCTCATCTTCACCACCCAGGTCGCCCGCGACGTGACCCGCTCGCTGCGGGCACCGTCCTGCGACTGGGAAGACATCGAGGGCGCGGTCAGCGAGACCCTGCTGCTCAAGACCTACGCCGGTGCTGGCGACGGCGGGCTCGACGTGGCCCGCATCGCCGACGGGGCGTCCCTGACCGGCTGGGCTCGCCAGCTCGGCAAGCGCATCGCCTCCTCCAAGCGCCGCGACCAGATGAACGCCAACAGCAAGTCCGCCCCGTTCGCACCCACCGGGACCCCGGGGGAGCCGACCCCGTTCGAGCACGTGAGCGTGGCCGCGGCCGGTGCCGACGAGCGACTGGACGAAGAGCACGACCAGGGCGTCCTGCTCGCCTTCCGTGAGCAGATCGCGAACGCCGTGCACGCGGCGACCCGCACCCGCACCCAGGCTCGCGCCGTGCGCACCACCTTCGACCTGCCCCAGGTCGTGGCCGACCCGAACCCGCTCACGACCTACCTTGCCCGCCAGGCCATCGAGGCCAACCCGGCCGCTGCGCTGGACTCCCTGCGCAACCGCCACACCCGCTCGTGCGACCCGCTGCTGTCCCCGATGTGGGACTCCTACAGCGAGGAGGACGGCGCGAACGTCGAGACGCTCGTGTCCCAGTGGGGCTACCAGGCCGCGGTCCTGCTCATCCAGGAAGCCGTCGTCGCCCAGGCTCGCCCCCCGGCCATCAAGGTCCGCGCCATGACCGAGGAGATCGTGTCCTGGTCGAGGTCGCTGGGCTGGTCGAGCGCCACCGCGCGCCTGGTCGAGGCCTACCTCGCGGTCGCCTGCACCCCGCTGTGCGCCGGTGACCGCCGCAAGCCCTCGCCCGAGCTCGACGAGGTCCTGGACGCCCGCCGCGCCACGGCCCTGACGTGGGACCAGGTCGTGGCCGAGCACCTGGTCGCCTACCCGACCTCGCCCGCCGGCACGACCCCCGAGCAGATCGCCGCGACCATGGACGCCCTGCTGGAGGACGCCCTGGAGCCGGAGCCGACGAACCAGGCTGTGAACGCAGCCGACCTGAACCTCGCATAGGCACTGACATGGCCACCCGCGCGAACGACGTCAAGACGAGCACCTCGAAGAACGGCCCCGCGACCGACCCCCAGGCTCAGACCCGGGCCCTGCGCCGCAGCCTGCTGCTGGGCGCGCTGGCGATCGTGATCGCACTCCTGCACCTGGCCGCGGTGACCGCGGTGGCGGTGGCCGGGGGCAGCAACGACCTGGTGACCCTCGCGATGCTCTCCCCGGGCATCATCACGATGATCCTGGTGCCGGGCGCGACCAAGCGCTGGTACCGCTGGGCTGCGCTGTGGATGCTGGTCATAGGCGGCGTCACCGCTGAGGCGGCCGCCCCGGTGCTGTTCGTGGGCACCGCGTGGATTCTGCACCTGACGTGGACCATCGAGCCGCACCGCCCGATCCGGGGCTCGCGCTGGGTCCGTGGCCTGTTCTCCCGCGCGAGCGCTCGTTCGTGAGTCAGGTCCTGGACGTCCTGACCGACGCGGTCCGCCGCACCACAGGCCTGCCGAACGCGGTCGCACGCCCCGGCCAGGTCACCTTCACCCAGGACACCTGGGACGCGATGAGCGGGTCCGGGCACGTCGCAGCCTCCGCGCCCGTCGGGCTCGGCAAGAGCTTTGCCACGGCCGTCCCGGCGATGCTGCGAGCCGCTCAGCACGGCGAACGCACCCTGATGTCGACCGAGTCGATCTCCTTGCAGACCCAGCTCATCGAGAAGGACCTGCCCGTCGTGGCCGACGCCGTCGAGGCTGCGACCGGGGTGCGCCCCCGCTTCGCCGTCTACAAGGGCTGGTCCAACACCGCCTGCTTCCAGGCCGTGGCCGCGCACGCCCTGACCCTGCTCGACGACGCCGGGGTCGCGGTGCCCGTGGCCGCGCGCCAACCCACCCCGCAGGCGCTGGACGTCCTGGCGAGGCTGCTCGCCAAGGTCCCCACCGCGGGCACCTCCCGCGAACCCAAGACGTTCGACCTCGGTCAGGGCCCGGTGCCCGGCGCCGACATGGTCGCGCTGCTGGCGTGGGCCGCTCGCGCCGCCACCAAGACCGACCCCTCCGACGCTGACCGCGGCCGGTACCCGGGCAACCTGCCCGACGGCGCCTGGGCGTCGGTGTCCGTCTCGACCGCCGAGTGCATCGGGGTCAGCCAGTGCCCGTTCGCGGACATGTGCGCCCCGGCCCGTGCCCGCACCCGCGCCGCCGAGGCCGACGTCGTGGTCACCAACCACCACATGCTCGCCGTCCAGGCCACCACCAGCGCCCCGGTGGTGATCGGCAACAAGACCCTCGGGACGTTCGAGCACGTCGTGGTCGACGAGGCGCACACCCTGCCCGGGATCGTGCGCTCAGCTGGGGCGTGCGAGATCTCCGCGCGGCGCATCGGTTCGCTGGTCGCCGGGCTGCGCTCGCTCATGGACGACGGCGACCGGGCCGTGACCCGCGCGCTGGACGACGGCGCCGTTCTGGCCGAGCAGGTCAGCGAGGTGCTGGGCCGGGCCCTGCGCGCAGTGGCCGGGCCCGGCGGGGTCGTGCGCCTGGGGGAAGAGGACGACCCGCTCGGCGGGCTCGGGCAGGCGATCTCTGGTTGGGCCGCTCAGGTGGGCGCGCTCGTCACGCCGCTGACCGAGGACCCGCACGTGCCTTCCGCGATCAAGGCTCGGCGCATGGTCGCGCGGGCCGAGTCGCTCTCGGCCGACGTGCGCACCGTGACGACCCACGCCTGGGGTGTGGCCCGCTGGGCTCAGCCCGACGAGCGCGACGCGAACCTGCCCGTGGCCAAGGCCTCGCCGGTCGACGTCGCCAGCGCCCTGTACAACACGCTGTGGACCGCGCCGGTCCCCTTCGACGAGGACGGCGCCGCGCTGGTCGACGAGCGACGCTGGGTCGGGCCGCGCATGGGCGGGGACGACCCTGACGAAGAGCTCGACGACGGTGAGTCCGAGCAGCGCTACGCCTTGTCCGTCACGGCCTGCTCGGGCACGATGCCCGCCGGGTACGGCGCGCAGGCCGGGCTGCGGGCCACCGTCAAGGACTACCCCTCGCCGTTCGC
Source organism: Oerskovia sp. NPDC060338 (assembly GCF_042726295.1). Classification (NCBI taxonomy): domain Bacteria; kingdom Bacillati; phylum Actinomycetota; class Actinomycetes; order Micrococcales; family Cellulomonadaceae; genus Oerskovia; species Oerskovia sp. NPDC060338. Next base: position 193,229 of record NZ_JBHXCQ010000011.1, on the reverse strand, counting down.
CGAGGCCTACAGCCAGTGCCTGCTCTACGTCCCCCGCGCCGCCGACGACCAGGACATCAGCGCCCTGTGCCCGTCCACGTTCGGGCGCCGCCCGCGCCTGGAGACCGGCGCCCACACCGCCTGGGCCGCAGCCAAGATCGAGGCCCTGGTCGACGCCTCGGGCGGGTCTGCGCTCATCCTGGCAGCCACCGCCAAGGCTGGGCGCGAGTACGCCCGGCGCCTGCGTGAGTCGTTCGCCGGCCGGTTCAACGTCCTGTCCCAGTGGGACGGGCGCACCGCTGGCGCGCTGGTCGCTCAGTGGCGCGCCGACACGACCTCGGTCCTGGTCGGCACCCGCTCCCTGATGACCGGCACCGACGCGCCGGGTGACACGTGCCAGCTCGTCGTGCTCGACCGCATCCCTCGGGCCGCGTCCAACCCGGTCGACGACGCCCGCGTGGAGTCCGCGATGACCCGCGCCGAGGTCGACCGGTGGGCCGCGGACCGGTGGGTGTACGTGACCGACGCGTCGCTGCTGCTGGAGCAGGCAGCCGGACGCCTGGTGCGCTCGGCCGCGGACCGTGGGGTCGTCGCCGTCCTGGACCCGCGCCTGCTGAAGGTCGGGCCCCTGTCCTACCCGGAGCCGACCCGCAAGGTCTACCTGGGAGCCCTGGCAGCGTTCACGACCCGCACCTCGGAGCTCGTCGCGGCCACCGACCACCTGGCGACCCTGGACCAGGCCCGCCGCGCCACGGCCCCCGCCCGAGCGGCGTAGGCCGTGCCCGCGAGCTCAGGGCCCGGTGCGTCGTGGCCACGAATCGGAGGACTTCCCAGGTCGGGCGTTAGAATGGTGGTACCAAATGCTCCTACGGCCAGTCCAAGCGAACAGCAGCGATCACTGGTCCTGGGGGCATTCGTGTGCAGCGACCAAGCCGCGCGGCGACCCCAGCACCGAAGGACACAGCCAGTGACCCACACGCCAGACTCGACAGGCGCTCTCCGGGCCCTGGACCGCAAGTACGAGCGCATCACGCGCAACGAGTCGCACGCGCACCTGCTGCGCACCGGCGTCCTGACGTGCATGTCCTCGATCGCGTGGGGCTGCGGGTTCTCCCGTGAACGCCGCGTCCTGGTCACCGCGGACGTCGTGCGCGCCCTGGCCCCCTCGCCGGGCGCCGCCCACCCCGCCATCACCGAGTTGCTCGACGAGCGCGCCGGCGTCCTGCTGCGAGCCGCCGCGACCTGCGCGCGCACCGTGCGCGAGCCGTACGCCCAGTTCGAGGTGAGCCTGAGCCCGGGGGAGGCCCCGACCAGCTTCACCCTGGCCGTGGAGGCCCTGGGCTCCGCGAAGGCCGTCGTCGTCGTCGGCTGGGCGGGCACCGACCCGGACGCTGCACCGCCCCTGCTCTGAACCCGGCCCCCGGCCCGCCGCATAGAAGCGGGCGTGGCTGACGACTGGGACATGAGCGCGGAACTGTCCGCGCGCGCCGCCGCGCCGACCCGCGCGAGCGCAGCACCCCCGAGCCTCGCCCCGAGCACCTCCACGGATGGCGCCGCGAGCCCCGGACCGCAAGGACCCCGCCCGACGGCGACCCTCGGACGCACCTGGGTCAACCCGGCCCTGGCCCTGCGCTTCGCGCGCGGCACCCTGTACCCCGGCACCGGCCAGCTGCTCATCGACTGGATCAAGAAGCTCCCCGGACGCCAGTGGGACCCCGAGCGCAGCCGCTGGGTCGTGACGGGCCTGGGCAAGAACCCCACCCAGATCCTGACCGCAGCCGGGTTCGACATCGACATCCGGTCCAAGGTCCGCGACCCCGAGCTCGCCACGATCGACAGCCTCGAAGATCTCCAGATGCCCCTGGCCGTGCGCGAGGGCCCCGGGACCGCCGCCGTGATCTACCCGCGCCTGATCGGCTTCGACGAGGCGTCCAAGGTCATCCCCGCGGCAGCCGAATGGGACCGGGGCCTGGGCGGGTGGCGCACCACCTGCGTCGACCTCGCCCCGCTCGGGGTGCCCCGGCGCGGGATCGTCATCGGCCAGGACATCGTCGACGTCTCGCTCAGCGAGGGCAACCGAGTGACCACCGCCGTGCACCTGCGCACCCAGGCAGCCTCGGTCGCCGCGTCGCTCGGGACGAACACCGACCCGGAGCACCTCGCGGACCTGATCGCCGAAGTCGGGGACGTCCCCGAGTGGTTCGGCGGGGGCAAGCTCAGCCCGTACGCCTACCAGCGCGCGGGAGCCATCGCCGTCGCCGCCGGGCACTCGCTGCTGGCTGATGCACCAGGGGTCGGCAAGACGCTCTCGGCCCTGGCCGCTGCCGCGATCGTCGGGGCCCGGCGCATCGTCGTCCTGTCCCCGGCCAAGGTCATCTCCTCGTGGGTGTGGCACTCCCAGACCACCGAGGTCGCGACCGGCGGGGGAGCCTGGGACGGGCAGGTCGTGCCGATCGTGGCTGGCCGCAAGGAGCCTGCGCTGCCCGACGCCGGGGTCGTGGTCCTCACCGACGCGCTCATCGCCTCGCGCCCCGCCCTGCTGGACAAGCTCGTAACGTGGGCGCCGGACGTCATGATCTACGACGAGGCGCACCGGGCCAAGCAGTGGGCGTCCAAGCGGGCCGTCGCCGCGCGCGAGCTCGCCGCCGCGACCACGGGCCTGCGCATCGCAGCCTCCGGCACGCCGATGAACTCCTCCCCGGAGGAGATGGCCTCCCAGCTCGAAGTCACCGGCCACCTCGGACCCGTCTTCGGAGGCCACAGCAACTTCCTGGAGACCTACTGTCGCAAGAACCACTTCGGGGCCTGGGTGGCACGCAAGTCCGAGCTCGGGCGCCTCAAGGCTGCCCTGGACGAGCACGTGTGGGTGCGCCGCAACAAGTCCGACGTCCTGCGCGACCTGCCCGCCAAGGCCCGGTTCCCGATGCTCATCGACGTGCCCCTGACCGAGTTCCGCAAGGCCCACACCGCGGTGCTCGACAAGATCGACCTGTGGCTCCAAACACTGCCCGAGACCCTCGACTCCACCAACCCCGAGGACGTCGAGACGGTCGAGGAGTGGGCTCGCGACCAGATCGGGCTCATGTCACCCCTGCGGGTGGCAGCCGGGCTGGCGAAGGTCCCGGCCGCAGCGGAGTACATCGGGGACTGGGTGGCCCGCGAAGGAACCCACGACCCGGCGACCGGCGAGCTCTGCATCGACCGGCCCCTGATCGTCTGGGCCCACCACCAGGACGTCGCGACCGCGATGATCGAGGCAGCCCAGGAGGCCGTCACCGACGCGAGCCTGGTGCGCTCCATCGTGGGCGGCACCCCGCAGAAGGTGGCCGACGCCGCCGTCGCCGACTTCCAGGCCGGGAAGGTCGCGGTCATCGTCCTGTCGATCACTGCCGCCGGCGTCGGGCTAACCCTGACCCGATCCTCGGACGTCCTGTTCGTCGAGACGACGTACGTCAACGCGGAGATCACCCAGGCCGAGGATCGCGCTCACCGCATCGGTACCAAGCGCTCGGTGACCATCCAGACGATGATCGCCCCCGGCACCCTCGACGAGCGCATCCAAGCCGTCCTCGGGTCGAAGTCGGACGTCCTGGACCAGGTCATGACCGGGGGCGACAACCGGGCCGCGGTCCTGGACGCGAGCAACATCGAGATGGACTCCCCGGCGCAGATCATCTCGACCCTGGCGTGGGAGGCCGTCGCTCGCTCCAGCAAGGCCCGCCGGCGCAGCCCCCAGAAGATGGCCGCGTGAGCTCCCACCGACCCGGCGGTGGCTAGTCCGATTCGAGGTAGTTGCTCACGTACGTGTCGGCGTCCATCCCGAGCGTCTCGGCGAGCTGTCGGTCACGGTAGGTCAGCCCGGGGTGGTCGTCGCCGTAGAAGTCCCGCTGGGTCTGGCGCCGGGAGTGGGGTGCGGTAGTCCGGTCTCCGGAGGTGCTGAGTGGTGGTGGCACGTGCGGTCGCGGCTGCCGTCGCTCCCATTCCCATCCCTTGCGCTGCCGCTCGGCAAACGCACGGTGCCAGAAGTGGGCCACGACCAGGACCAGCCCGACCCAGGCGAAGAGCGCGAAGGAAAGGACCATCGCCCAGCTCTCGGCCATGTTCATGGTCCCGAGCGGCGTGATGATCGCGCCTACGACCGTAGCCGCGACGGACGTCACCAGGGTCAACCAGCCGACTATCGACCTGAACTCACGGCGCCCCTCGGCCAGGGTCGGTGCTGATGTTACGAGCCTCTGACGTGCCACGACCCCACCCCTTCGTCTGTCCACCCATCGCTGGCCCGAAGCCTAGCGCCGGTGCCCTGCGCGGGGCAGGAACCTACCGCCGTGACGCGCTGGGCGCAGCGGCCAGGTCCCGGTCGACCTGCGCCATGACGGCCCGGCACTCGACCACGTCCTCCGGGGTCCCTGACAGCTCCACCTCGAACAGGATCGGGCGCCCCGACGTCCGGGCGATCAGGCGCGCCGCGGACTGATAGTGCGAGCCGAAGCTGCGGTTGCCGGCCCCGATGATCCCGACCATCAGTCGGCGGTTGACCGGGTCGGACAGGAAGCGGCGCACCGGCTCGGGGAGCGTGTCGTTGTCCGGGTTCCCCGTCTTGTACGACGGCGTGAGCAGCACCCACGGACCGGTGGCCCCTCCGGCGCGCACCCGGCGGTCGGCGAGGTCGAGCACGGGCCGCTCCAGGTTCTGCGCGAACAGGCGCGTCTGCCCGCTGGAGGAGGAGTAGAAGAAGATCGGCGTCTGGTCCGCCGGGGTCGCGTCGTCCATGCCCGCACCTATGCGACCAGGCTCGGCACCTTTCCCGGCCGCCGCCCCACGGACGAGGCAGAGACCCTCAACCTAGGAGCAGGCCATGGCCACCCAGCACCCGATCCCCGCCTGGATCTTCGTCGGCGCGATCGTCCACCGCCTCTCGGGCCGTGAGTCGGTTCCCTCACGCCACGTCGTCACCAAGATCACCGCGACGCAGGTCGTCCTGGACAGCGACCTGCGCTTTCGCCTGAACACCCTGGACGTCGACGGGCGCCTGGTCCGCAACACCGTCAGCGAGTGGATGCCCAGCGAGCTCCTGTGCTCGGGCGAGGACCCCAAGGTGGTTGCGGCCTACGCCCGCCAGCGCGTCCAGAGCGCCCAGTTCCGCGCTGACACCGCCTACGACACGCTGCGCCGCACCCGCACCGCCGAAGCCGGGCGCGAGGTCATCGCCGCGATCGAGACCTGGATCGAGCTCCTGCCCTCGCAGGACTGATCGAGCAGGAGCCGCCGGTCGATTGTGCCCGTGACCTGGGCGTTCTCCTCCTGCATAGACACCGGTTGTGACCGACCCCGACCGAACGAAGGAAGTGCATCCGCATGGCTAACGCGCGCCCCACGGCCACCCGCCGCCCCGCCCCGATCATCCACGCGTGGGTCATGATCGTGGCGCACCTCGGCACGATGTTCCTCATCGCCGCGTCGTTCATCCTCAGCTTCGACGCCCTGACCGACCTCGCTGTGCGGGCAGGGATCAACCCTCACCTGGGGTTCTTGTGGCCGCTGATCGTCGACGGCCTCATCGTCGTGTCGAGCGTCGCGATCATCGCCCTCGTCGACCACCCCCGGCACGTCACCTTCTTCCCCTGGATGCTGCTCTTCGCCGGTGCCGGGACGTCGATCGCCGCCAACGCGACCCACGCGATCCTGGTCGCGTCCGAGGCCGGGGACGGGTTCCCTCTGGAGGTCTCCGCGCTGGTCGCCTCGGTGCCGCCGCTGGTGCTGCTCGCCGTGACGCACCTGCTCGTCATCCTGATGCGCCTGGGCCGTCCGAGCGAACCGGCGAAGGCTCCGGCCCGCGCGCGTCAGGCCACCAAGAAGGCCGCGGCACCCAAGCCTGCGCCCGTGACAACCAAGGTGCCCGCGCGTGCCGTCGAGGTCGCTCCCGTGGACGCGGTGCCGGCCCCCGCGCCGACCCCGGAGCAGCCGGTCATCGAGCCTGAGGTGGTCGTCGAGTCGGCGCCAGAGGCTGAGGTCGTTGCCGAGGAAGCGGTCGAGCCCGAGGCTGCCCCGGTCGACCTGAGCGACGTCGTCGAGGCGACCGTCCCGGACGTCGAGCCCGAGCCCGAGCCTGAGCCTGAGGTCGCCGCGGCCAAGGAGCACGAGCGCGAGCCCATCCCGGCCTGACCCTCAGCGATGGCGTCGCGTCCGGCTACGGCCACAGGGCGCGGCGCCATCGCCATGCCCAGCGCCGGTCCGGTGCCAGGCGCATAGGCGCGTGCATGGACACGCCCTACGAAGACCTGCTGCGCCACGTGCTGAACAGCGGCACGACGAAGTCCGACCGCACCGGGACCGGCACCCGTTCAGTGTTCGGCGCCCAGATGCGCTTCGACCTCAGCCAGGGCTTCCCGCTGGTCACCACCAAGCGCGTGCACCTGAAGTCGGTCGTCTACGAGCTGCTGTGGTTCCTGCGCGGGGAGACGAACGTGCGCTGGCTCCAGGAGCACGGGGTGAAGATCTGGGACGAGTGGGCGGGCGCCGACGGTGAGCTCGGCCCGGTCTACGGCTCCCAGTGGCGGTCGTGGCCCACGCCCGAGGGCGGGCACATCGACCAGATCGCCCGCGTCGTCGACCAGATCCGCCAGAACCCCGACTCGCGCCGGCACATCGTCTCGGCGTGGAACGTCGCCCAGGTCGAGGACATGGCGCTGCCGCCGTGCCACGCGCTGTTCCAGTTCTACGTCGCCGACGGACGCCTCTCGTGCCAGCTCTACCAGCGCAGCGCCGACCTGTTCCTCGGCGTGCCGTTCAACGTCGCGTCCTACGCCCTGCTCACCCACATGGTCGCCGCCCAGGCCGGGCTCCAGGTCGGAGACTTCGTGTGGACCGGCGGGGACTGCCACATCTACGACAACCACCTCCAGCAGGTGCGCGAGCAGCTGGGGCGCGACCCGTACCCCGCCCCCACGCTGCACCTGGCCGAGCGCGCGTCGATCTTCGACTACGCGTACGAGGACGTCCAGATCACCGGCTACCAGCACCACCCGGCGATCAAGGCACCCGTGGCGGTCTGAGCCCGTGAGCTCACAACGCCAGGACTCGCCGGGGCTCCTGCGAGGGACGAACCCGCATAGGGGCAGGTGATGAGCAAGGAACCCGCCACCTTCTTCACCCCCGACGAGGCTGACCCCCTCCTCGCTGCGGTGTCGATCGCGCTCGCCCTGATGAAGGTCGCCAAGGTCGACCGCTGGGAGCAGATGGCGCAGATCGAGCCCGGCCTGGTCGCGATCTCCAGTGAGCAGCAGCACCTGCTGGCCGCGGCCGGGAACGTCCTGGGGTACCTGCGTCGCAACCCCACCGTCACCGTCGCCAAGTGCCCCCGGTGCGGCCTGATCTCCTTCGTCGCCTCCTCCGTCCCGGCCAAGTGCACCCTGACCCGGGGCTGTACCGGAGGGCGCGCGGTCAAGGCCACCGAAGCCTCCCGCCGGCCCGTGCCCAAGGCCCCGCGCAAGACCCGGACCACGGCCCCCAAGGCCCCGGCCGTCCAGCCCCAGACCCTCGACGAGGCCGTGCAGGGTTGAGCCCGGTGCGTTCTGCGCATCAGGGCAGGTAGTGCGGGACTTTCCGCGCCCCCGGCCCCACGGAGTGGTCATGCGCCAACGGATCTTCTCGACCCTCTTCGCCCTGCTCGCGATCTTCATCGTCATGAACGTGACGGGCATCTGGCCCCAGTTCTACGACGGCCTGCGCCAGGGCGTCGACTACGCGACCTCGCAGGAGGGCCGCGACCTGTTCGAGTCAGACCTGGAGAACGCTGGGGAGGTCCCCGGCGCGCAGGCCCCAGCGCCCAGCGCCCCGGTCGGCGCCGATCACCTCGCCGCGCGCGCCACCCTGGAGACCCTGACCGTCAAGGGCAAGGCAGCCAAGACCGGGTACACCCGCGAGCAGTTCGGGCCCGCCTGGTCCGACGTCGACCGCAACGGCTGCGACACGCGCAACGACATCCTGGCCCGCGACCTGGTCGACGAGACGTTCAAGCCCGGGACGAACGACTGCGTGGTCCTGACCGGCACCCTGCCCTACGAGCCGTACAAGGGCGGGACCAACGTCGCCTTCGAGCGCGGCAGCAAGGACAACGGCCTGGACGCCGAGCACATCGTGGCCCTGGGCAACGCGTGGATCTCCGGCGCCCAGCAGCTCGACCAGGCCACCCGGACCGCGTTCGCCAACGACCCCCTGAACCTGGTCATGGTCGACCCCGGCCAGAACCGCGCCAAGGGCGACCGCAACGCCGCCGAGTGGCTGCCGAAGAACACCGCCTACCGGTGCGACTACGTCTCGCGTCAGATCGAGGTCAAGGCGAAGTACTCCCTCGCCGTCACCCAGCCTGAGAAGGACGCCATGACCAAGGTCCTCGACTCCTGCCAGTGACCTCCTGCCCGGCCGCGGGCATAGGTACGGCCATGAGCCGGATGGAAGCGACACCGTGGGGGCTGAGCAAGCACAGCCGCAGCCTCAAGGGCGGGGAACTGCGCGTCGAGCACCGAGCCTTCCCCGTGGACGTCACCCCGCAGGAGGCGTCGGCGTTCATCGCCCGCGCGATCTGGGACGACTCCCCGGCCTCGCTGGTCGCCCGCCTGACCCCGGTCCTGGGCGCAGGCCTGCTCGGTGCAGCCATCGCCGACCAGGCGCGAGCACGCCGCCGGGCCCCGTGGGCGATCCTCGGCGTAGGTGCGGGCGCACTGCTCGGTCACGCCCTGTACGCCGTGCTCGCCCCGGACCTGCCCGCCGCGACACGCAGGCGCATCGACGCCGAGTCGATCGGGTTCAGCGCGTCCCTGACGAGCCTGACCCAGGCCTGCCAGGACGACGACGAGACCTGCCAGGAGACGGGGCGCCGCGACTTCGCCCGCGCCGTCATGAACCTCCTGACCGCCGCCCAGCGCATCACCGAACTGGGCGACCTGCCCGACACAGCCCGCTTGCTCGCGCACATGTGGGTGCGCCGGTACATCGAGACCGAGCGGTCCCAGGCCGAACCCCAGGGCGAGCTCGCACAGCGCGTGGCCGACGAGCTCGGGCGCCTGACCGAGGCCAACGCCAGGCCCTGAGCACGACCCCGAGCAGGCCCTGCGTGCGGCCGGTCACGGGCAGCGTCCGCGGCTCGCGCCCCCCGTCAACGAACGGGCATGAGCACTCACGCATTCAACGAGCACAGCCATCCCCGCGACGGCGCGGGCAAGTTCTCCGAGAAGCCGGTCGACGAAGCAACCGGCGGGCTCACCGCCTTGACGCCCGACGACGGCGGCGACCACCCGCTCTCCGGCCACGAGCTCCTCGACGAAGCCCGTAGCGCCGTGAACCGCGTGCGCAGAGGCCGCAACCAGTCGATGCACGTGCGCGACCTTGACGACGACATGGTCTCCGACGTCGTGGAGGTGTGCCTGCGACGTCAGGCCCGCGGCCAGGAAACTCACGCCGGGTACGTCTACGTCGTGGCCCGTAACCTGCTCAGCCGTGACCGCAACATGCACTCCTCGCAGGCCCGCGCGCTGCGGATGCTCTCGGGGCAGGTCGCCGAGGCAGAGCAGGCGCAGGGACACGAGGCCAGCCCGGCCCAGGTCGTCGCGTTCGCCGAGAAGATCCTCGCCGAGTGGCCCGCCGACCAGCGCAAGCCCAGCACCGACTTCTACCGCATCGCAAAGGTCGTCTCCCTCGACGCCCAGGTCGAGAGCGGCACCGCCATGGTCGACATGATCGAGGACCGCGCCGGCGCCTACCGCCCGACCCACCTCGACGACGGCACAGGGGAGGAGCCCACGAACGACGCCGGGGTGTACGACCTCCTGGACCGTCACGAGCGCGCCGTCGGCAAGGCCGAGCACATGGCGATCAAGCGTGACGCCTGGGACGCGATGGCCGACCTGACCGGCGCCCCGAAGGTCACCGGCTCCCTGACCAAGCACCACGTCACCGCCGCCCGGACGATCATCGTGCGCCACCCCGACGGGCCCGACGCCGGGATCAAGGCAGCGATGTCGACGTGGGACTCCGGCGAGCAGGACCAGTACACCGATGCGCTCTTCACCCCGTTCGGCACCAAGGACATCGACGAGCGCCAGGCCATCGTCGACCAGCTGCGCACCGCCGGTCCGCACGCGGCCGACCTGTGGTCCGGAGCCCTGGCCGCAGCCAACGCCCGCCACCAGGCCGTCGCAGCCTGAGAGACGGGGCGGACCGACCCTCCGCCCCGTCCACGACGTCGCCTGCGCGCCGGCAGCCGGGGGGACGTTTCTGCGGGCACGCCCCACAGGTAGGGCATGGACGCCGACCCGACCAACCCCGCGACCGACCCGCTGGCCGAGCTCATCAAGGGCGCGCACAGCATCACCTTCACCCAGGCTGACGGCACCGACCTGACGTTCGGCTGCCTGTGCACCCTGGGTGCCGACCACGCAGAGCCCGTCGAGGGCGAGCCGGCGGCTGTCGACTTCGAGCGGGCCGTCCGCGCCGAGGCGACCCGCAGGTACCGGCGCCCGCGCATGCAGGTGGGCACCGCGAGCGACCGCGAGGAGGTCGCGTTCGTGGAGGGGGCGATGTGGGCACGTGCCCTGCCCCCGCGCCAGGTCGTGGCCGAGGCGATCGACCCGGTGGCGTTCAGCGACTGGTCCGGCGCGCACGACCCGCGCGACCAGGAGCAGCAGCAGCGACGCCAGGACGCCTACCTGGCCGCAGACCGCGTCCTGGTCGCAACCGCTCAGCCGTCAGGAGGCAAGCCATGAGTGCCAAGTACGTCCGCACCCGCTACGCCGTCGACTACAAGGTCGGCGAGCGGATGACCCTGCACGACCACGCCGCGTGCCCCGCGCCCGACACCGGCCGCTGCGCCGAGACGTCCCACGACCGCCACGGCGTGCTCGTCAGCTTCCCCCAGCAGTACCTGGGGGTCCGCTTCGACGGCGAGAAGCGCACCAGCCGCTGCCACCCGACGTGGCGTATCTCGCGGCAGGCCGCACCCAAGACCCCGGGGACCGACGATGGCCGGTGAGCCCTTGACGGGGACGGCCCCCGTGAGCGCTCTGGACGCCCTGCTCGGGATCGACCCGAACGAACCGCTCGACGCCCTCGCCGGACGGCTCGTGGACTCCGACCACCAGCTCGTGGAGTCGTTGCGTGCCCGACGGATCTCGATAGGGCTCAGCGTCTTGGAGGTCGCCGCGCGCATGGGCATCAGCGAAGCCGACGCCAGGACGATCGAGACCCGCGGCGGGGACCTGGCCGGGCTGCGCCGCTACGCGCTCTCGGTCGGGGTGCACGTCGAGCACGTGGTCACGGTCGTGATCGAGGAACCGCACGAGGGGGACGTTGAGCCCTGATCGCCCCACGGGCAGGGCATGAGCACCTCACCTGGCATCGACCCGAACACCTGGCTCGACGAGGCCCAAGCGCGCGCCGCCGCCGCGACGAGCGGACCGTGGACGTGGGACGAGTACCGGGTCCCGACCCTGTCCGGGCGCGCCGGTGACCCCGAGACCTACACGTACGACACCGAGGTCCTCGAAGTGAGCCACTCGGGGGAGTGCGGGTGCCGCTCGGCCTGCACGCTGGAGGTGACGATCGAGCCGGGCGACCGCGCCTTCATCGCCGCCTCCCGCACCGACCACTCGGTCATGTCCGCGGCCCTGCGCGCGGTGCTCGACCTGCACCGCGTCTTCTCGGTCGGGGGCAAGCCTGCGCCGCTGCCCGAACTCATGTGCGACCACTGCGGCGTGCCGTTCCCCTGCCCGACCGTCGTCGCGGTCACGGCCGAGGTGCAGCGCGCCCAGGCCTGACCCAAGGGTGAAGTCGACCGGCCTCGCTGGCGGTCGGCGGCCTCGCCCTGGGACGCTCTTAGTCCACCAGAAGCAGGGGAGGACCCATGGGCCTGATCGAGAGTTCGCAGCACATCGCCGCGGTTCACACGCAGCTGTCGACGAAGAAGCTGCGAGAGCTCGCGGAGCGTGGCGCGATCCGCGAGGAGGAGCGACACCAGGAGATCCTGCAAGCGCTCACCCGGATCGCCGTGGCCATGGAGAACCACGAGATCAGGGCGCACGACCGGGCCGTGGCGGACCACACCGTCTTGCAGGCGATCAGCACGGCCGTGGCGCGCCCGCGCTGACCGCACCCGGCACAGGTGTCCGTGCCGGTCCCCGCCCGCCAACAGGTAGGTATGGACACGAGCACCGACTTCGCCGCCGCGCACCCGCGTACCCGTGACGGGAAGTTCACGGACAAGCCTGTGGACGAAGCGGCCGGTGGCCTGGACGCCCTGACGCTCGCCGGCGCCCCCGAGCCCGATGAGCAGGACCAGGAACCCGTGCCCGGCCAGGTCCACGTCTTCGCCTCCCACCGGCTCCCCGAGGCGATCGAGCGGATCGAGGCGGCGAACAAGCGCCTGGCCCGAGCCGGGATCGAGGAACGCTTCGAGTTCGAGACGACCCAGGACGTGCGCCCCGTCGTCGAGCAGGCCCCCGACGGCACCCAGACCACCCACCACATGCCGTTCACGACGCTGACCCTCAACGCCCCGGCCATCAGCTTCAGCGGCTACCGCTTCATGGCAGCCGTCGAGTCCGAGGATGCGGGGCTGGTCACGCGCGTGGCCCGCGGGGAGAACCTCGACGGGTGGACGCCGACGTCGATGGAGTGCGGCCACTGCGGACGCACCCAGCAGCGGGCCACCACCTACCTGGTCCAGGACGAGGCGGGGGAGCGGACGCAGCTCGGCTCCACGTGCGTCCAGGCGTTCCTCGGGGTGCGACCCACCGGCCTGTGGGCCCTGGGCTACGACCCTGTCGAGGGGGTCGGCGAGGACGACGACGAACCGGGCGCAGGCTCGTTCAGCAACGGGCGCTCGGTGACCCCTGTCGAAGACGTCCTGGCGCTCTCGCTCGCGATCTCCCACGAGGAAGGCTTCGTCTCGCGGAGCCGAGCGGAGATGACCGGGGAAAACGCGACGTCGGGGAAGGTGCTCGCCGCGATGCACCCCTCACCCCGAGAGCGCCCCGAGGAGCGCGCGTGGCGCGAGCGCATCCGTGAGCGCGCCGCCCAGGTCACGGCCGACGGCGAGGTCGACGCCCTGCGCGACTACATCGAGGAGGGCATCGACGACGACTCGGACTGGGGTCACAACGTCCGCACCGTCACCCGAGGGGAGTGGGTCGGGGCGAAGAACCTCGGCCTGCTCGTCTCCGCCGTCTCCCCGTGGGCCCGGCACAAGGAGCGCAAGGCCTACGTCCCTCCCACGCCCGGGTTCGCGGCGCCGGTCGGAGAGAAGGTCAAGGGCCTGGGCGTGACCGTCGCCAAGGTGCACCACATGACCGAGCACGACCCGTACCAGCGCATGGAGGTCACCAAGACGTTGCTGCTGATGCGCGACGAGGCCGGGCACGAGCTGAAGTGGTTCGCTTCACGCCGCCAGGACGTGGAGGTCGGGGCGAAGATCACCCTGACCGGCGGGTCGGTGAAGAGTCACGGCGCGTACGAGGGCACCGACCAGACGGTCCTGACACGCGTGAAGTTTGACGTCCTGGACGGCGACTAGGCCCTCGGCCGGGTCAGCTCGGCTGGCCGGCGAGTTCGGCTGCGGGCAGGGCGAGCTCGACCTGCGTGGCGACCTCGTTGCGCAGCGTCGCGATTTCACCCGCCTGATCGAAGAATCCGTCCGTAGTGTTCGGGAAGGACGAGACGTCGATGAGCCCGTCGAACGCCTCCTGCTTCTCGGCGATCGTCTCGCGGGCCGCGGTGTGATCGGCGTATCCGTAGATCGGGCTGCTGGCCGGGAAGTACTCGCTGATGCGGTAGTCGAAGCACGCCTGAGCGTCGGTGAAGGTCGCAGCGACCTCGCCGGTGTCCCGCCAGTTCTCGTCGCAGAAGGCCTGCACCTCGGTGGCCTTCGCGCTCAACGCCTGGTCTGCGGCGTCCCAGCGCTCGAACTCCGCCTGGGTCTCTTCGACCGTCGTGTCGAACAGCGCACGGTCCACCGATTCGGTGGTCTCCTGCTCGGCGCCCTTGTCTTCACCCCCGCCGTCGCTGGTGTCTGACGAGCACGCCGCGGTGGCGAAAAGGGTCAGCACACAAACGGTCGTGGTCGCGACAGTGCGCATCGTGCGAGTCATGCAGGAGCCCCTTGCTGATTGGTGACTGGCAGTTTTGCCCACGGTAACAGGGGGCGACCTGGGAGTTCGTGTCCGAATAGCGCGCCGCCCGTCAACGAGCGGTTATGAACGGATTCGATGACCTCGCCCACCCGCGGGCTGGAGACGGCAAGTTCGCAGCCAAGCCCGTCGCCGAGACGCCCGGCGGTCTGAGCGCCCTGAGCCCTGCCGACGACGTGGGCGACGTCGATGCAGCCCTCGCCACCGACGACGAGCTGCGTGCCCAGGCGCGCCACCCCGACCCCGCGGTTCGTGTCGATGTGCTGGCCTCCTCGCACGTCCCGTACGACGTCGTCGTCGAGCTCGCGGACCCCCGCACCCAGCCGGTCGTGGTGCGCCACGCCGCTGCCGCGTCCTTCCACGCCGGGGCGGCCGCCCGAGGTGCTCGTGACCCGAACCCCGTGGTGCGTGCTGCCGCCAGCGGCGGGTGGGACCTGGACGAGTCCGGTCGGGAGCAGGCCCGGCAAGCCGCGGACGCGCTGATCGCCTCGTGAGGGCCCGTGCCTGGTGACCGAAGGAATGCGCCCCCGTCAACACCTAGGTGAAAGGTCACCCGCAATTCTGCGCATAGGTGCAGGGCAAGGGTGACAGATCCCGACATCGGACCCGACACACAGGGAGCAGAAACATGACCAAGGTCGATTTCGCGGCAGGTTGGGCCAAGCTGTGGGCCGCGCTGTCCGGCGCCGTCCCCGGGCTGGCCGGCATCCTCGCCGTCCTGGGAACCGCCGTCGCCGCGTACGCCGTGGCGAAGTTCATCATCGCCAAGCGCAAGGGCTCGGGGAACCCGAAGGAGCTCGGCTGGATGCTTGCCATCTCCGCGCTCATCATCATCCCCAACGTCGTCATCCCGCTCGTGCTGAAGTTCGCGAGCTTCATCGTCAACTTCGTGATCGGACTGTTCTCCGGCATGTAGGTGGCCTTCGGGTCACCTGAGGAGATCTGCACCCGCAGGTCCCGATGTCGGAGCATCCGGCCCGCCCTGGAAACCCGGGGCGGGCACACGAGACGAAAGGGGTGAGGTGAGGTGGCGTACGCAGCGCTTCGAGCACTGACCGACCTGACGGGGGCAGAAGCCCAGAAGGACCGCACGACCGTCATCGCGTCCTTCGAGGTCTCCTACCCCGCGCTGTGGGCTGCCCTGTGGGGCCTGATCCCCGGCCTGACCCTCGCCATGATCTTCGGTGGGCTCATCAACCCGACCGCCGGGCTCGCGGCGTTCCTCGTGGGGGAGGCACTGGGGATCTGGCTGATCCTGGGCCGCTCCTCGACGGGCCTCAAGCGCAAGCACTACCAGTCGCTGCGTGACCGCAACGCGTACAGCCCCGGCACGTTCGTGCTGTGCGGCTACCCGATCGACCCGGCCCTCGCCCTGCGGGTGAAGGTCATGTCCAGCTCGGTGCCGCTGATGGCCCGCGACGCCCAGGGAGGACTCGACATCGACGAGTCCTTCGGTCTGACCCGCCGCCGCACCGAAGTGCGCGAGGTCGACCCCACCGCGTTCATCCCGCTCATCACCGCCCGCCAGGCCCGACGCGGAGCCCTCCACGCGTCGGCCGCACGCACCGTGAGCCGCAGCGCCGGCACCGGCGTGACCGACGACATCGCCGACATGCTCACCCGAGGAGCAACCACCTCATGACTTCCCCCGCCACCGGCACCGCAGGACGTGACCGGACCTTGGACGCCGCCCCGTGGATCACGCGCGTCGTGTGGACGGTGCTCAGCGCCCTGGCGTTGCTGCTCGCGGTCTCCGTCCTGGCTCCGGCCGCTCAGGCCAGCACGCTGCCCGCCACGATCACCACCGCGAGCACGAGCACCACCGCGGCGACGGGCGTGAGCGCCGCGGCCAGCACCAGCACCAGCACCAGCACCGGCTCGGCGAGCCTGGCCCAGGGCCTCTCGCAGGCCAGCAACCGGGACCTGTGCCTGGGCAGCTCGGGCTCCGACATCGGCGACTCCTCGTGCCTGCCCCTGAACCGGTGGGCGGACGCCACGACGATCTTCCACCACCGCCTGGGCTCCAAGGTCTGGGACGACGCGATGCAGAAGGTGCAGCGCGACGGCGTGCAGTCCCTGCTCTCGTCCATCGGGACCTTCGAGTGGCAGCTCGCCGCGAACGTCTCGGACGCCGCCGTCGGGTTCGACCTCCTCCAGTCGGCCGGGTACACGATCGACCAGACGTTCAAGTCGCTCACCAACGCCCTGATCGGCAACGGCGAGATGTCCGTGGTCGGGGTCGTCATCATCGCCTCGGTCATCGCCACGCTCGTGCGAGGTGCGACCAGCGGCGGACGGTCCGTCGGCAAGCTGCTCAAGTCCCTGGTCATCCTCGGCGTGCTCGTGGTGATGTCGTTCGGCGCCTCGCAGTCCACGGGCAGCGCGACCAGCTTCAAGCCGGGCCTGTTCTCGCCCGGATGGTTCATCACGACCGCCAACAACACCGTCGCGCTCATCGCCGACGGCCCGACCCGGGCGATCGTCGCGCCCAAGTACACGGCCCCGCTCAGCGGAGACACCAGCCACGTCACCTGCATGGACTACGTCTCGGCCCTCAACGCCCGCGCCCAGTCCACGACGTCGTCCAACTCCTCCTCGACGCCGCTGGTCATCTCCCAGATGTGGGTCAACTCCGGCCTCCAGTCCTGGGCCAAGAGCCAGTACGGCGCGAACAACGACTACGGCCAGTACGTGTACTGCCACCAGCTCGAACTCAACTCCCAGATCGGGGCAGGTCCGCAGGCTGGCGTCTTCGCCGACGCGACGGGCAAGAGCGCCGGGCAGAACCAGGACTCGATCGCGTTCAACCCGACCGGGAACGTCGAGACGGACAACACGCTCATCGCCTGGGGCGCCTGCCACCTCAAGCGGAACGCCGCCGGGGCCATGGACGGCACCAAGGCCACCTCGTGGGATGTCGACGCGAACTGGTCCCAGACCAAGCGCGACGGGGACCCCGGCAAGAAGGGCGGAGCGATCACCCCCGAGATGTGCGCGACCTGGTGGTCCGACCCCGGCTTCGACTCGAACAGCTCGGCGCTGGAGTACGAGAACGGCAACCAGATCGCTGAAGCGACCTCGGGCAACGACACCGCCGACGTCCGCGACTACCTCCTGACCCTTCAGGGCCGCTACGTCGGTTCGGGCATGGTCGCCTCCTTCGCGTACGTCATCTCCGGGGCGGGCGTCCTGCTCAGCTTCGGCCTGGTCTCCCTGGCGCTGATGATCGGCAAGATCGCCCAGGTCGTGATGATGCTCGGGCTCGCGTTCGTCATGGTCATGTCACTGTGGGTCGGCAAGGCCGACGACGCGAAGGTCGCCAAGTACGTGCGCTCGATCCTGGGCACCACGATCTTCGTCGCCGGCGCCTCTCTGCTGCTCGCGATCCTGACCCTGATGACCGACGTCATCGTCAACGCGGGCGTCTCGATGATGGGTTCGAGCTCCCTGATGGGGGTCATCTGGACGGGCGTGGCACCGCTGATCGCGATGGGGGTCATCGCCATGGTCTTCAAGTCCGCCGGTGCCCCCTCGCCGTTCAAGCTCGGCTCGGCCCTGGCGTTCGGTGCTGCCGCTGGCGGCGTCGGCGGCGTGGTCGCGTCCAAGCTCTCCGGGGCAGGCTCGCGGGCTCGTGCCGGCGCGCAGAACATGGCGGGCAAGGCTGCGAGCTCCGGGTCGGGCGGCGCGGGCGGTTCGCGCGGCGGCTGGGGCGGGGCAGGTGCTGCCGCGGCCGGTGCAGGCATGGGTGCTGCTGCCGGGGCTGCCGCTGGGCGCCGCGGGAAGTTCGGCGGGTCCCAGGCCGACATCGACATGGCCAAGGGGCGTCGCAGCGCGGCCCTGGGGGCCCTGGGCGACCTGGGCGTGGTCACCGGTCACGACGTGCGCGAAGCACAGCGCGACCGCATGGCCCTGCCCGCTGAGGAGCGCCGCGAGGCCGATCGCGCCGGGCTCTCTCAGACCAAGGAGATCCGCCGCCAGATCAAGACCGACCGCGCCCTGCGCAACGACAAGATCGCCGAGGCGAACGGCTGGAAGGGCGCCCGCCCCGAGGGTGCGTCCGCGCCGCGGCTGATGTCGCGCGACTGGGCCTCGCGTCAGCAGGCCCTGGCCAAGGGCAAGGCGCTGGCCAAGGTGCAGGACACGATGGACGGCGTCCGCCGTGACCCGGCGCGCACCGCACGCCTGGGCCTGAAGGTCGCCGGCTCGGCAGCGCTGATCGCAGCCACCGGCGGTGTGGCAGCGCCCATCCTGGCCGGTGCGGCGGTCGTGCGCGGGGTGCGCGGGGGAGCGGTTGCTCGTACCGCCCGCTCGGCTCGCGGACGCGTCAGCGCGGGCATCAACCCGGCCTCGCGCGAGGAGTACATGTCGGCGGTCTACACGATGCACAACCGGGCCGTGTCCGACCGCACGCCCGGGCTCGACGACAGGGCCCAGGAGCAGGCACGCACCGCCGTGGCTGGACCCGGCGCCGGGCCGATGACGGACAAGCAGTCCCGTGAGGCCGAGGCCCTGAAGACCAAGATCGTCAACGACGAGCGGCGTGAGGCCAGCCGCGACGCCGCCAAGAAGTGGATCTAGGAGGAGCAGCCATGTACTACGGAAACCAGCCGCGCAGCGGCGACGGGCGCTTCGGGCCCAAGGCGATCTCCGAGGCGCAGGGCGGGCTCTCGACCCTGCCGGTGTCCACGAGCGTGCGCCGGCACAACCTGGGGCACGACGAGAACAACGCCCCGCTGCCGTACTCCGCCGAGCAGATCTACGACTTCTGGGCGACGGTCGACATGCGCGCCACCCGGGTCACCGACCTGGACGGGCTGGCCGAGGCGTACTCCGAGCACATCGACTTCGCCTCGGTGGGCCTGATGAAGGACACCCCGCCCCCGCGGGTGCCGCCGGTGGAGCTCTACGCCCCGGCGATGCGCGCAGGGCGGATGGCGTACGACGCGAGCCTGCTCGACCCTCAGGCGCTGGCCAAGGTCCGCGAGTACGAGCTGTGGGTCGCCCCCGACCAGAAGATGACCGTCGGCCAGCTGCTCGACGACTACGACAGCGAGGCGCTGGCCACCTGGGGGCTGTCCGAGCTGCTGAAGATGCCCGACCGCGACGCCTACGACATGTCGAACGGGCAGTACGACAAGGTCATGCACGAGCGGGCCGCGCAGGGGCGCGACATCATGCTGCGAGGGCTCATCCAGGAGTACGACCTGGAGTTCGTCCAACCGGTGCCCGACGAGCCCTTCGACTCGTACAAGAACATGCGGCACTACCTCAAGCCGCGCCTGCGCAAGGCGTTCCGCGAGGCCGAGCAGGTGAAGGCTCAGGAGCGCCGGGACAAGGCTGCGAAGGCTGCCCTGGAGCGCAAGAGCGAGCGGCGGGCGAAGTGGGACTGGCTGCTCGGTGCCAAGCCTGCACCGGCTGTCTCGGCCGGGTACATCCCGACGGCCGACGGTGCCCGCCCGCGCGACCAACACGACCAGTAGGCCTCGGACCACGCGCGACGAGGGCAACCTGCGGTTCCCTCGCGCGCTACGCCAGGGTGCAGGGGATGCTTGATGCGTCAGCGGTCCTGGGGCGCGCCAGTCGGCGCGGGCCGGGGCACGGCTACCGTCGCAGGAGGAAGCAGATGGCCCAGACATTCACCCTTGCCGACCCCCAGTGGGTGCTCGTCGAGGAGGACCCTGACGAGTACGTGGTCCTGCCCGCGGGGACTCCGTTCGCCGTGCGGAGCCTCGACGGCGATCTGGTCGAGGTGGAGGTGCCAGGGCACGGCATCGAGACGACGTTCCCGACCGCCATCGGCTCGTTCGCCGACGGGGCAGCGTCGGGCATCGTGCTCGACCGGTTGAGCTGGGCCGACGTCGCCCAGAAGTTGGGCCTCCCCACCGACCAGTAGACGCCGAGGTCAGATGATGGCGACGAACTGGGCGCTGTCGCGGTCCCACACGCGAGGGTGCTGGGCCGAGTAGGGCAGTGCGCGCAGGGCCTGCACGGCCTCCTCGCGGGTCACGCGCGCCGGGAACGTGCGGTACTCGCCGGTGCCCGTGAAGTCGTCGCCGTCCAGGACGAAGGCGACCTTGCGCTGGCGGTTCATCGCGGCCACCACGGACAGGTACACCACGAACTCGTCCTCGTCCTCGATGCCCGCGAGCCTGGTGCCCGCGTTCCACGTCGTGGCAAACGCGAAGAAGGCGTCACGTTCCTGCGGGGTCTTGAACCAGTAGAAGTTCGAGCCACCGTTGCCGTCGTTGCGGACCGTGGCGATCGTCGCGCCGTTCAGCGTCAGCTCGGCGCTGAAGCACGTCGTCTCGCGCCCGCCGGCCTCACGGTACTTGGTGAGGCGGTAGCCGCCGAGGTTCGTGGCCTGCGCGGGGTTTTCGAGGATCGGTGTCTGGCTCATGCACCCCTCGTGGGCCGCGGGCACGCGAAAGTCCCGAACGCCTGCCCAGCGCCCGGGACGTCCGGCCGCTCAGTCCCCGATCGCCTCGGCGGCGCCGTCGTGGACGTTGCCCAGGTCCAGCTGCGGGTTCCCCGAGACCTTCCAGCCCTCGCTCGTGCGCTCGACGGTCACCAGGTCCGTGAACTCCTGGTCGGGGAAGTTGAGGTTCGTGTCGACGTGGTAGTTCACGAACAGGACCGCGTGGTCGTGGTCGGTGGGCCCGAACTCGTCCAGGCCGCGCGCGGCGTAGACCAGGGTCATGTTGGCGGTCAGGATCTCCCCGAGCGAGACCTGGCCGACGGTGGGCCCCATCTCGGAGATCTCGGCGACGTACGCGTCCAGGGTCGCGGCGAGCTCGCCGGTTGCCAGGGATCGGGCCGTGGCCATCGTGGCCAGCCCGCCGTCGACGTAGGACTGGGAGTGGCGGGCAGCGACGTAGGTCGAGGCGACGCGGAACGCACCGTCGTCGCCCATGATGTCCTCCACGCTCCAGCCGTGCTCGGCGACCAGGTCCTGGCGCATGAGCACCTCGGCGGCCGGCAGCAGGTGCGACGTGGAGTCGACGTCGATGAGCTCGACCATCTGCGCCCCCTCCACCCGGCGCTCATGGAAGTCGTGCAGGCGCGCCAGGTCGGCCTCGGTGAGGCCCCCGGGCGTGGTTACGTCGGCCGTCGGCCCGTCCGTCTCCGGCGGGTCGAGGGTGACCGTCACGCTCGGGGAGGGCGGCGGCTCGGCCTGCGGCCTGTTCGGACTGGTCAGATTGATGGCGAGCAGCACCACGGCCACCACCCCCACGGCTGCCACGAAGCCCAGGACCATCATCAGCTTGCGGTTCATGACTGCCTCCGTTCGATTCTCAGGAAACCCCGACGAACTCCCAGTGCCACGGCTCCTCCTTCCCTGCTCCTGGCTGCGCCCAGTTCGGGTTGACCCACCCGAACGAGGGGGCGTGCGCCTTCATCCACGCGTGCTGCGGGGTGCTCCAGCTGTTGATGCCACCGCCTAGGTCCAGGGCCAGACCCCAGCCGTGGTTCGACTTGCCCGGCGTGGCAGCCATGTGACCCTTCAGGGCCTTGAGCCGGACCTGGGAGGCGTACGTGCGGTACGCGTCGGTGATGGAGATGTCCTTGCCGAACTCGGCCCGGTAAGCGGCGTTCATCGCCACCAGGGCCGTGGTCGCGTCCGAGCGGAGCATCTGGTTTGGCGCCCACGGGACCGAGGAGAGCGCCGAGGCGGGGATCATCCCGTTGCTGTGCCCTCCCCACGCGCCACCGTTGAGGAGCCCGTCCGGGCTGCCCGGGGTGCCCGTGGCGAAGTCGCCGCCGGCGGGCGGGCAGGCGGCGTCCGGGTTGGCGATGTAGGAGCCGCGGCCCAGCGCCGCTGCGAGCATCCGGGCCTGGTCCTCGTACTTTGCGTACCGGTCGCGGTACTGCGCGGCCGGGCGCTCGACGTCGGCTGCCGCCTCGCCCAGGGGCTTGGCCTCCCACCCTTCGTGGGAGAGCAGGACGTTGAAGAACCACCGGGCGCTGAACGCCGTGTCCATGCGCTGCTCGGCGGTGCCGTGCATCGACAGCAGCTGGAAGATCCCCAGAGAGGAGGAGTGCCCGTGGTCCAGGTCGCGCATCCCGGACTCCACCATCCCGGCCATGAACGCGATGATGATGCCCTGGTCGGGCACGGACATCTCGTCGGCGACCGCGATGATCTCCAGCGCGTTGGTCACCTGCTCGGCGTCGAAGCCCTCCACGACCGGGACAGTTCCCGGGGCGATCGTGACCGGGGCGCCCGCGCCGTTCTCCGCGTCCTGCTTGGCCTTGGCGTCCGCGTCGGCCAGGCCCGAACCGGTGGAGCCGGTCGCTGCGTCGTCGGGCTCGCCGTCGGCCGGCTCGGTGGCCGTGTCGACGGGGACGATCGTGTTCGTCGGGGTGCACTGGGTCTCGATCCCGCCCGCGAGCTTGACCGCCAGGTCGTACACGAGCCCGGCCTTCTGCTCGTCGACGGGGGTGGCCATCGGCAGGCGCGCCAGCGCGGGCAGCCACGCGGCTCGCGACTCCTGCGCGGCCTCGTCCAGGTCCGGGTCGGTGTCGTAGGTGCTGGTGGCATCGCCGGTCTCGGGGTCCACGACCAGCGAGGAGCCCGCCAGGAGGTCCACGCCCTCGAACGGCGGCTCGCCCTCGGGTCGGTCCTCCATGACCTGCACGACCCATGCCGCGGTGTCGGACAGATCGCTCGGGTCGATGCCCGCCTCGGCGGCCCGGGCCTCGTCCACGCCGAGACGGAACAGGCCGTCGGGCGGCGGGGTGGGTGACTGGTCCTCGGTCGCCGGGGTGAGCTCGTCAGGGGTGAACGTCAGGTAGACCGCGGCCAGGACCGGCCACGGCACGGAGGTGCCCTGCGTGCTCGCGCGCAGGATGTCGGAGGCCTCGACCGCCATGCCACTGGCCTCGGCGGCCACCGCGGCGTTCGTGTGGATCGACTCGTTCGACGTCGAGTTGTTCGCCTGGCCGATCGTCATCGGGGCCAGCAGCATGAACAGCATCAGCAGGATCAGCGTGGCGGCCGCCACCGCGATCCGCTTGGCCCGGGGGTCCTTCGCGATCGTCTTGGCACCGGTCAGGACGGCCCCGGCCACGTTCCCGGCGGCGGCGTGCGCGGCGGTCCCCAGCGCCCCAGCCGCGACGTCAGCGTTCTCTTGGGAGACCCGCCCACCGGTCGCCGAGCTGAGCTTGCTCGCACCGAGCTGGGCGGCGGTCATCAGCGGGTCGCCCTTCGCGGACGCCGCAGCCTTCCCGGCCCCACCTGCGACCTTCGCCGCACCACCCGCAGCAGCCCCGGCACCGGCAGCCTTCGCGGCGCCACCGCCCGCCTGGGCTGCGCCCGCGGCAGAGCTCGTCGCCCCGGCACCCGCAGCGGGCGCCTTCGAGCCTCCCAGACGCCCCAGCAGGCTCGGGCGGGGAGCGGGGCCCTGGCCGTCGCTCGGAGCGCCCGGGGCAGGGGTCTCGTTCGTGTCCTGGGCGCCGCCCAGCAGGTCGCGTGCGCGCGCCGGAGGCCGGGCCTGAAGTCCGGCCAGGGCAGGGTTCACCGCGGGGGCAGGGTTGGCGGGGGAGCGCTCGGTGTTCGGGGACGCCACCTCGCCGGGTGCGGGCGCAGCGTTGTCCGCGCCCTCACCGTCCACCCGCTCCTCGTGACCATCGCTCATGCCTGCACCCATGCGGAGAATGTCCGCTCAGCGGCTCAGGCCGATGCGCCACTCGACGCGAGTGGGGACCCCCGGCGGGAAGTAGCGGCGACGGCGACGCGCCAGGCGCCACATGTAGAACGCCGAGGGGACCTTCGCGCCCTTGCGCAGGTTGTGCACTGCGCAGAGCGCCTGATAGTTGTCCATGGCGGTCGCACCCCCGCGGGACCACGGGTAGACGTGGTCGCCGTGCGTGGGGCGCGCCGAGCAGCGCAGCCCGAACGAGCCGACGTGCTCGCACCGGCCCTGCGCGCGAGCGAACCCCTCATGACGCTGGGCAGGGGTGAACAGTCGCTGAGGATCGCAGTCGCCTCGCGAGGGACTCGGGCGCAGCAGCGGCCCCACGACCGCGACGACGAGCACCAGCACCACGACGGCGACCAGGCCAGGCTGGGCGTCCGCGAACGCGAGCACCCGGCCCGGCAGGTCTTCGAGCGCGCTCACGAGCACGAGCCCGACCACGATGAGGAGATCGCGATCGACCCGGTCGCCGACGCGGTCGCCGAGACCCGGCCACCAGCCGGAACCGAGACCGTCACCGACGTCGACCCGCTGCCCGAGCGCGACCCCGAGGCCGACCCGCTGACCGAGATGGAGACCGTGCCACCGCCGGACGCCGAGAACGTGACCGAGGCGTCCGAGGCGCAGGAGACCGACGTCGAGGTCGAGGTCGTCTTCGGCGGTGCCGGAGCAGGCGCCGGCGCGGGGTTCGGAGCGGGGGCCGGGTTCGTCTTGGGCTGGGACGGCGTGGTGCCCGTACCGGTGCCGGTCTGGGGTGAGGTCCCCGTGTTGGCCTGGCGCTGACGGTCGAGCTCCTCAGCCTCCAGGCGCAGGCGCTCCTCCTCGGCGACCCGAGCTTCCTCGGCGACGCGGGCCTCTTCAGCCACCCGAGCCTCCTCCGCCACGCGGGCCTCTTCGGCGACACGAGCCTGCTCGGCCAGGCGCTCCTGCGCGGCCTCCTGGGCGACCCGCAGGTTCTCCTTGGCGATGGCCATCTCGCGGGCGGCGACCCCCTCGGCCAGGCGCCGGTTCTTCAGGGCCTGCTCCGGGGAGATCGTGGAGACGGGCTCGCCCCCGGTGACGTGGGCCCAGACCTGAGCTGGAGCCCACAGGCCCGCGGCGGCGGACGCGAAGCCAGCCCCCAGGCTCAGCACGAGCACCATCGCCGTGACCTTCGACCACCGTGCCCCGGCGCGCCAACGCAGCGTCTGCCACCGGGTGCGCAGCAGCGGGGAGACGGGGACCGGGATGCACAGGCCAGGGCCCTTCGTACTTCCGGGACCGGACCCGCCAGACCGGGGTCGTCGGGGTCGTCGGGACGTCGCGTCGTCGTCGAACGCACCCCACACGTCCGATGTGGTGCGCACGTCGTGCGGCTCCTTGAGCGACATCGCCAAGCCCTTTCCGATGGTCGAACACGCGGTGTGCCAGCGAAGCCCACCCCCTGGTGGAGCAGGAGATGGGCTTCGCTGGGTGCCGGGCCGGTGGCATGCGGGGCAGGGCACCGGCCCGACGATGGGCGACCCCTAGAAGTCGTCCGAGCCGTCCGCAGCCGCCGCCGGAGCAGCCGCGGCGGCAGGCGCAGCAGCCTGCTGACGCGCGGCCGGGGCCGCAGCGTTCGAGGCGCCGTTCGAGGACCCGTTGCCGTTGCTGTGACCGGCCTTGGGGTTGCGCACGGCCTTGGCCGTGGAGAACCGCAGCTCGGGGCCGATGTGCTGGGCGACGTAGCTCGTCGCGACGACCGTCTTGTCCTCACCGTCGACCTGGACGGCGACCTTGTAGGTCTCCGAGCGGGCCACGACCACGATGCGGTCGCCCTTGGAGAGGGACTCCCCGACGTTCTCGCCCTGCTTGCCGAAGACGGTGATGTTGCGGAACTCGGGGTCGCGCTCCTTCTCGCCGTCGCGGGTGGGCGGGAGGTCGAGCGCGATCGAGATCTTCGCGCGGGCCAGACCGGAGGGCGAGAACACGACCTCGGGGTCACGGGTCAGGTTGCCGACGAACGTGACGTGGTTCATGGGGATGCCTTTCGTTGCGCCCACTGCGGGGCCTCGGTGTGCCGTACGGACGAACCGTGCGGGGTGAAGCCCTTGGCTCGGGCCTCACAGGTACCTATGCGCAGAACAGCGGGCCAGGTCTCGCCGCTGAGGTTTCACCCGCTGCCCGGGCCTTGGCCGGGCGCCGGACCGGCATGATCGACCCCATGCGCCATCTCGCTCCCAGAGCCCTTGCCCTCATCGCCGCCGTCACGTTCCTCGGGGCGTGCTCCGGCTCATCCGACGACGAGGTCCGGGTGCCCTCCCTGCGCGGCATGGCCGTCCAGGACGCCTCGACGACGCTCACCGCGAAGGGCCTGGCGGTGCAGGTCAGCCAGCCCAGCGTGCAGTCGGGCGAGGACCAGTCGTGCACCGTCTCGGACCAGTCGCCGGCCGCGGACTCGCGCGTGGAGGCCGGCACCACGGTCGACCTGACCGTCACCTGCGCAACGCTCTCCCAGGGCAAGGAGCCCGAGGAGGCGGAAAGCACCCCGGCGCCAGCCCCCGAACAGGTCGGCGCGGCCAGCGTCGAGGCGGCGTTCGCCTCCAGCTACGGGTGGCCAGAGGACTCCCACTGGTCCGCGATCGAGAGCTTCTCCGACCGGGACTACCCGCGGATCACCGTCGTGACGACCCTGTACGACAAGGTTGAGAACGCCGAAGAGGCCACCGGGATCTGCAACGCGGTCGCCTCCGTCCTGTCGGAAGACTGGACCGGGGTCTACGTCACCGCGGGCGAGGGCGGACCCTTCCTCGCCGAGTGCGCGCGCCCGTAGCTTCTGGCCCTAGGTCGTCGTGGGGCTGGACGGGTTGTCATGCTCCTCGACGGCCTTGACGAGCACGTCCAGGATGTCCTTGGGAGTGGACCCGTCGGTGCGCCCGGCGCACGCCATCTCGCTCAGGTGGGAGGCGAGCTCGACGAGCCCGGCCAGCACCTGAGCGATCGGGATCTGCTCGACGTAGCTCTCCAGGTCGTCGATGTCGTCATCCTGGTACGCGTTGACGATGCGGGCGGCGACCGCGATGCGCGAGGACGAACCTGGTGGGCGTGCAGGCTCGGTCACGACGCCACCTGACCGAGGACGACGTGGTCCAGGCCCGAGGCGTGCACCAGGGCGAACAGCGAGCGGAAGACGCGCGCCTCAGCCAGGTGGTCTCGCGCGTCGTCCAGGGACCGGTGCGGCTTGTCGAAGGACGTGGTCACCAGGAACTCGCCCGTGGCCTGCTCCCAGATGCGGCGCAGGATGCCGATGTCGTGGGAGCGGTGGTGCAGGGCGGAGACGAACTGGGGTGCGCGGGCCGTCAGCATCGGGCGGTCGAACTCGGCGACGCCCGAGCCGGACAGGATCGTCTTGCCGTGGACCGCGCCGTGCAGGTCGGCCATGGCCAGGATCTCGGCGAGCACGTCGTCGAGCTGGGGTGCGCCGGCGTCCAAGGCACGCAGGTCGGCGAGCAGGCCGCTGCGCTCGTGCATCTGGGCGACCACCTCGTTCGACATCATCCGCTCGAAGCCGCGGTCGGTGGGGGCCAGCAGCCACGAGGCGGCGAACAGCTCGTTGAGCTCACGGTCGGTGCCGACCACGCCGATCTCGACGATCTCGTCCTCGCGCGGGTCCAGGCCCGTGGTCTCCAGGTCGATCCACACGTGGGTCAGCGGCCTGATCTGTTGAGCGCTCAAGCTCTCTTCTCCTTGGTTCACGGCGCCACCTCGGTCATGGACCTGGGGGCCTGGGGGCGTTGCGGGGTCGTGCTGTCGATCTGGTCGCTCAGCGGGTGCCACCCGTTGTCGGTGGGGACACCGGGCGCCGGGGGAACTTGCTGCCTGTCGACGTGGGGGCTGATGCCAGAAAAGTCCCCCGTGACCTGGTGCGTTGCGTACTGGTCCGGGGTCATGACGAGCACCAGCGCGACCGGCGTGCCGTCCTGGGGCGTGCGCACCATCCAGGTCGAGGGCTGCTCGCGCCAGCCCGCGGGCGGCGTCCTGAGGTTGGGGTGAGACACCCGCAGCCCCTTGACGGTGCGCGACACGTCCCCGCCCACGAGCTCCAGGTCGAACGACGAGGAGGCCTTCGAGACGTGGATCGCGAGGACCGGGAGCACGCCGCGAGCCACGGGGGCCACCGGTGTGGACGCCTGGGCGGTCGTGGCCGCGCTCAGCGACAGGTCCGCCAGGCGCCGGGCCCGGTCGGCCTCAGGGTCGAACGTGTCGGCGAGCGCCATGGCCTCCAACGGGTCGGGTCCGAAGTCGTCGAACCCGAAGTCGTCCGCGGGCCCCGCGTCCTCGAACCCGAACTCGTCGCTGACGGCCGCAGGCACCGGAGCCGGGGCAGGCTCGACGACGGGCTCGACGACCGGGGCAGCGTCGGGGGCAGGCGCGGGCCCGGTGCTCGTGGTCGTGCCCAGGTCCAAGAGGTCCTCGCCCTCGACGGCGACCGGAGCCGGGGCCGGAGCGGCGAACAGGTCGTCACGGACCGCGAGCGAGTCCAGGACGCCAGCATCCACCGGGGCCAGGTCCACCGTCGTGGGGTCCTGGATGTCGAGCGGGTACAGGCGGTTGACCATCAGCTCGGTGCTCGTCTCGACGACCATCGAGGTCTCACCCGACTCGTCGGTGCGCTCGTACTCGCGCTCGGAGACGTTCACCTTCGCGTTGACCGCGACGATGTCGCCCACCTGCGGGTCGGCGTCGCCGAACTCGCGCACGATGTTCGCGTACGTCGAGTCGAACGCCACGCCCTTCATGGTGCAGGAGGAGCCCTCCAGGGTCAGGGACACCATCCGCCCGCCGGCGTAGGTCCGCGGCGCCCAGGCCGAGATCATCGCGATCGTGTCCGCGCGCGTCCCGTCGCCCTGGAGGCGGACCCGGTGCAGTGGCGTAGGACGTCCCGACTCGCCGCGCGAGCCGGTCACCGTCACCGACCGCAGCTGCGAGCTCAATGTGACCAGCGGGTGCGGGCCCAGGACGCAGCCCAGGGTCGCGCGCTGGCGAGCGGCGCGCTGAGCCACACCCCAGTGGGCGTCCGGGACCGGCAGGTGGTGGACGGCGGCGGCGGGGCGCGGTGCCGCACCCGGCTTGGCCGCGGGCGTGGACCGGAACGAGCGCGAGATCATCATCAGGCCCAGGCGGGGCCCGAACGTGTCGCACGCCCCAGCCTCGATGAGCGCCTCGACGAGCGTCACGCTGACCTGTGAGCGCTCCATCATGTCGACCAGCGACGTGAACGGTCCGCCCAGGTCCCGGGCCGCGACGATCTTGGCCGTGTCCTCGCCAGCGCCCTTGACCTCGCTGAGTCCCAGGCGCACCGAGGTGCCGTCCGAGGACGTCGAGACCTGCCCGAGGTTCACGTCCGGGGGCAGGACCGTCAGGCCCTCCGCGGCGAGGTCGACGAGCGTCACGAACCGCTTGTCGTCGTCCTCGGTCACCGACAGCAGTGCCGCCGCGTACTCGTGCGGCCAGTTCGCCTTCAGGTACGCGGTGACGTACGCGACCTGCGCGTAGGCAGCCGAGTGGCTCTTGTTGAAGAGGTAGGCAGCCGAGCCCTCGAACGTCTTCCAGAGCTGTTCGAGGGTGGGGATGGAGAACGCGACCTTGGCCGTGCCGTCCTTGTGGTGGTCGAGCACGCCCCCGGCCATGAACAGCCCGCGCACGGCCGCGACCTCGTCGGCCTTCTTCTTCGAGACGGCCTTGCGCAGGCGGTTGCGCTCGGCGGCGTCGAACCCGGCCACGACCTCGCCGAGCTGCATGAGCTGCTCCTGGAACACGACCGTGGCGAACGTCTGGTCGAGCACCTGGCCGATGACCGCGACCTCGTCCGGGTTCGTCGTCAGGTAGTCGTAGGACACCTGCTCGCGCCCGTTCTTCCGCTCCGCGTACCGCTCGTGCATCCCGGCCGACAGGGGCCCGGGCCGAAAGAGCGCCACCAGCGCGGACAGGTCGTCGATCGAGTCGGGGGAGACCTGCTCGCACAGCCGAGTCATGCCCGAGGAGTCGAGCTGGAACACCCCGGCGGTGCGCCCGGCCTGGAGGATCTGCCAGGCCCGGTGCGAACGCTCCGGGTGGCTGGGGGAGTCGGGGTCCAGGGCGTCGGGGTCGACGACCTCGCCGGTGTTCTGCGCCACCAGCGCCACGCATGCCGAGATGACGTCCAGGGTGCGCAGGCCCAGCAGGTCCATCTTCACCAGGCCGTACGCCTCGATGTCCGAGCCCTCCCACTCGGTGATGCGCGGGGCGCCTACCTCAGCGGTCTTGGAGCGGTTGCGCCGCGTGGGGATCAGGGCCGTCAACGGCTCGTCGGAGAGCACAACGCCGCACGCGTGCAGGCCCGGCTGGCGGGTCGTGCCCTCGAAGTCGCGGGCCAGGTCGATGATCTCGGCGCCCTCCGCGCCGGCTGCGGCCAGGACCTTGCGGTACTCCGCGGCCGAACCCTCGCTCGGGTCGTCCAGGCTCGCGAACGTCAGCGGCTTGCCGCCTGCGCTGGGGACCTTCGACGAGATGCGGTTGCCGAGCGTGGTGGCGTCCAGGACCCGGGCGGCGTCCTTGATCGCGGCCTTGGTGCGGGCGATGCCGAACGTGCCGAGCTGGGCGACGGAGTCCGAGCCCCAGCGCTGGGCGAAGTACGCGAGCACCTCGCCGCGGCGACCCTTCTCGAAGTCGGTGTCGATGTCGGGGAGCTCGGCGCGCGTGAAGTCCAGGAAGCGCTCGAAGAGCAGGCCGTGGCGGATCGGGTCCACACCCACGATGCCCAGGCAGTACGAGACGACCGAGCCTGCGGCCGAGCCGCGCCCGACGCCGACCCGGATGCCCTGGGTGCGGGCCCACTCGATGACGTCCCACACGATCAGGAAGTAGTCGACGAACCCCAGGCCCTTGATGACCTCGAACTCGTGGTTCAGGCGTGCACGGACCTCCGCGTCGAGCACCGAGGACCCGGCGTCGGCCGGGGTGCCTTCGGGGGCGTAGCGGCGGATCGCGCCCTGGGTGACCAGGTGCTTCATGTACGCCGTGGAGTCCTCGAACCCGGCCGGGGTGGGGAACTTCGGCAGCCGGATCTTGGGCTCGGGCAGGACCCGCGCAGCGCAGCGCTCGGCGATGACGAGCGTGTTGTCGCACGCCTCCTGCCACCAGTCGGCGCCGTCGAACAGGGCCCGCATCTCGGCCTCGGTGCGCATGTGGTGGCCGTGGCCGTGGAAGTGGAAGCGCTTGGGGTCGCTCAGGGTCTTCTTGGAGGAGACCGCGAGCCACGCCTCGTGCGCACGCCCCTGGTCGGCGTGCACGAAGTGGGCGTCGTTCGTGGCGACCAGCGCGATGCCGGACTCCTCGGAGATCTTGCGCAGCTCGGTGGTGACGCGGGCCTGGGCGGGGATGCCGTGATCCATGACCTCGATGTAGACGTTCTGCGAGCCGACGGCGTCGATGATCTGGTCGAGGTGCCAGCGGGCCTTCTCGCGCATCGCCGCGGCCTGCTCACGCTGGGACCTGGCCTCGACCTGGTCGCGCGCAGCCTCGGCGCGGGAGTCCATGAGCGTGGCCCGGTTCAGGTGGTAGGCCAGGGGCCCGCCCAAGCACCCGGTGAGCACGATGATGCCTTCGGCGTTCGCCGCGAGCAGGTCGTAGTCGATGCGGGGCTTGGACCAGAACGACGCGGAGGACTGGGACTCGTTAACGATCCGGACCAGGTTCGACCAGCCGGTGGGCGTGGCCGCGAGCAGCGTCAGGTGCATGTACTGCCGAGCGCGCTTGGTCTTGCGGCGGTCCTCGCCCTCGCCCTCGCTGGTGACGTCCTCGTTGTCCTCGTCGTCGGGGTCCACCTCGCCGGTCTCACGGGCCAGGCGCGAGCCGAACGCCAGGTACGCCTCGACGCCGATGATCGGCTTGATGTCGTGCTGGCGGGCCAGGGTGTCGAGCTTCCACGCACCCGAGAGCGTCCCGTGGTCGGTGGAGGCCACCGCGGGGTTGCCGTCGGCCGCGGCAGCCGCCACGACGTCGGGGAGCTGGCCGAGCCCGTCCAGGGGGCTGTACTCGGAATGCAGGTGCAGGTGCACGAATCCGCGGCCGGCCGGAGCGAGCTCAGGCTCGGGGGCCGGGGCGGCGGTGTCGAGGGGGGCGGGCTCGGCGACGTTGGCGCTCAGGTCCGCGGTGGGCTCGGTGCTCGCCTCGGTGCTCACCTCGGGGTCAGGCTCGTGAGCGGGCGTGTCGAGGGGCGCTGCGAAGTCGGCAGCGTCGGTGGCGAGAGCGCTGGCGACGTGGGTCGTGGACCCGGTGGGCAGATCGGCGGACATGTCCCAGTCGTCAAGGCTCTCGCCGCTCGGCTGCTCATTCATCGACATGCCCGTCCCTATGCGTCTTGCCCCTGCTCAGCGCCCCGTTGGCGCTACGGGACTGTTGACGGGATCAGGGCTGCGCGGCGCGCGTCGAGCCAGGCCTCGAACGGGGCCACGAACATCGGGGGCAGGCCTCGTCCGGAGATCCGGGCGACCCGGTGGGTGCGCGGGGCGGGGCTCGTGTCGTCGCGGACGTAGACCAGGGCGGAGGCGACCGCGGTCCCGAACTCGCGCACGCCGGCGTCGGGGTCAAGCTCGGCGGGCCACTGGTAGGTCGAGGCGATCCAACGCACGGTGGGGGTGCGCGCGCCGGGGAACTTCGTCATGCCGACCGCGTAGGGGGTCAGGGCGTTGGCCTGCTGGGCGAGGGCTCCCTCGGCGGCGGAGCGCACGGAACGCACCAGGGTCCGGGGGTTGCAGGCCTTGACCTGGATGACGGTGTCGTCCAGGACCGCGAGGTCTCCGATGTCGTCACGCCGTCCGGCACCGAGCTGACGCATCGGGTTCAGGCGCAGGTGCGGGTCGCCGTCGCAGATGTCGAGCAGGTACGCGAGGGCGTCGCGCTCGGCCTGGTCGCCCTTGGCCTTGGAGGGGTTTGCCATGCCCGGACCTATGCGCAGAACCGGGCTCGGGCGGGGTTGTCAGGCGGCTTCGATGGGGGTGATGGGCGTTTGCGCAGGTCAGGGCAGGTTTCGGGGCCGTGGCTCCCGGACTCACTCCTGCGACTCCGGGCACAATCACGGCCTCGGATCGGTGTTTGTGCAGGTCAGAGCGCGAAACTCCTGGAATCCAGTTACTCCGGCGCCTGTAGGACCACCATAGAGAGAGGGAGGTATCAACTTCCCCTACAAGGAAGAAGGGGTTGATACCTATAGCCCTAGTAGGTGTATCTATCTCTCGACGTGATTCTCATGAGTTATATGATTATAGGGCTCTGACCTGCACTTATATCAATCCACTCGACCTCGGGCCGGGAGGAGTTCTGGAGTGGTGCTTTTCGGGCATAGCCGGACCACTTGGGGCACCCGAAGGCCGTTTGGGGGGTAGAGGCCAAGCCCTCGACGTGCGAAACCGATCTGGGACGTCGATGTCCGAACAGAGCGGTAGGTCACCGATGCGCCGAAAGTAGAGATCGCGCCCGTCGCGGAGGCCTGCCCAAGATGACGACAGCGCCTCGCGCGACTGTCAGCATCCTGCTCGGGTGGAGCCCGCGTCGACGTCCCCACCCCCGTCACCAAGGTGCCGATTCTGCGCATAGAGGCAGGGGAGCGGAGACCACCCCAGCCCCTCCGCACAAGGGAGCCCCGCCACCATGTCCACACGCCGCCGCCAGTACCTGACCGAGGAAGGACAGGGACTGCTCGGGATCGACTCGCCGCACGAACTGGTCGCCCGAGCCGTCCAGTTCTCCCTCGACACCGGCCTGGAGCCCTCAGACCTCATCGTGAGCACCTGCTGCGCCGTGCCGCTGCCCGACTGGGAGGGCCGCGGCCCCGGCATGCGGTGGCAGGAGATGAACCCCGCCATGATGTGGCACCCGCTGCTCTGGATGCCCGAATCGGTGACCGCACCACGCCAGGTCCCCACCGAGGGGCTCGACGTCACCTTCACCGAGGAGAACGAGCACATCGCCACCCGCATCGCCCTGGTCGCGATCACCAGCGGGCTCTACGACCCCGACCAGGGCACCTGGGTGGACGTCCTGTCGCTGTACGGGCTCGACATCGAAGACCCCGCGGTCCAAGAGCGCGTGGGCGCCTGGCTGGGCGGGGACGACGACGAGGTGCTCGACAAGATCGACCTCGGCGAGTTCACCGACCGCGTCGTCAACATCGAGACCCTCGCGCTGGACGTCAGCGCCGCCGCCGAGGACGCCGGGATCTGCGTGACCACCCGCGAGGCGATCGAGATGATCGACGAGCTCTTCGACCCGGACACCTCCCAGACCGACGAGCACCGCCGCCAGGTCCTGACCGAGCTGTGCATGGTCCTGGCCGCAGTCATGCCCCGGCGCCTGGTCGGGGTCTTCCTGACCGTGCACGACGAGATCCGCTCCGCGAGCCCCGTGGACTCCTTCGAGATCCACACCATCGACCAGGACCACGAACGCCTGGAAGCCGGCGCACAGTCGCTCTCGGCCACCCTCCAGGAGATCGAAGCTGAGAGCACTGACGGGGCCGCGGCCTTCGTCGACATGTTCACCGCACGCCTGGGCGAAGTGCGCAGCAGCTGAGTCGAGAACCACCACGCCGCCGACCTCACCGGTCGCGGCCCGTCAGGACGGAACAGGGGAATGAGCCGCTACGCAGAGAGCACCGGGGTCCCCTCCGATCGCTCCCGGTCCGAGATCGAGCGAACCCTCAGGCGATACGGGGCCACGACGTTCACCTACGGGTGGACCGAGGGGCGTGCCGCCATCGGGTTCGTCAAGGACGGGCGCCAGATCCGCTTCGTCCTGCCGCTGCCTGACCGCGACGACCGGGCCTTCACCCACACTCCCGCGCGCGGGACCCCTCGGACCGAGGCGGAGATCGAGAAGCAGTACGAGCAGGCTGTTCGCCAGCGGTGGCGAGCGCTGGCGCTGATGGTCAAGGCCAAGCTGGAGGCCGTCGACGCAGGCATCGTGACGTTCGAGGCCGAGTTCCTTCCGCACACCGTCCTGCCGTCGGGGCGGACCGTGTTCGAGGACATCGGCCCAACCATCGACCTCGCCTACCGCAGCGGCCAGGTCGCACCGCTTCAGATCGAAGGTCTGCGCTGACCCCCAGCCGCAGCGCATGACGACGGCCGGCCACCTGGAAACCAGGGGGCCGGCCGTCTGTTCGTCTCAGCGCAGCGAGTGCGCCTTGGGGTCGTCCGGCTCGTACGCGTCCCGCAGGTACGCCGCGCGCTCCTGCGGGTCC
This sequence comes from Oerskovia sp. NPDC060338, assembly GCF_042726295.1. NCBI lineage: Bacteria > Bacillati > Actinomycetota > Actinomycetes > Micrococcales > Cellulomonadaceae > Oerskovia > Oerskovia sp. NPDC060338. The sequence goes on along the minus strand of NZ_JBHXCQ010000011.1, from coordinate 158,136 downwards.
TGCGGCAGCCCCGTGGGCATGTAGGTGCGGGCCTGCTCGCGCACCGTCAGCTCCTGCTCGACGGCCAGCGCGTTCTCGATCAGGTGAGCGCCGATCGCCGATGTGTCGAGCTCGGGGTCCACGCGACGCAGCTCGACCTCGCGGCGGATCGCCTCGTCCAGGATGGAGTCCGCACCCGGCGCCCGGCCAGAGACGAGGTCGTCGACGAACGCCTCCTGCCCCTCGTTGAGCACGAGCTCGCTACGGTCGGACGCCGCGATGGCGGAGCGGGCCTTCGCGCGCCGGACCCGCGGGTGGTCCGGGACCTGCGACATCAGCTCTGCGTGGGCGTCGTGCTCGACCTCGGTCGAGTAGTCGATCATCTGGGAGAGGTCAGGAGCCTGCTCGCCAAGTGTGGGCGAGCCCAGGGTGCTGAGCCCGCCGGGCGCCTCGCTCACGGCCTTGGTCGCGAACTTGCCGTCGCTCTGGCGGGGGTGGGCGTCAGTGTCGAAGTCGTGGGTGCTCATGTCCGTGTGTTGACGGGGTGCGCCGAGGGCGGACGCCTATGGTGTCGGCTGGACCGGCACCGCCCCGCGAGCACGAGCACGCCAGGGAGCGAACCGGAGCCGTCGACGAGTCTCACCATCGAGCCTAGGAGCTCCCTTGACCCATGCACCTGCCCTTGCCACGACACCTGCGACCAAGAAGCGCGTGTCCGCGTACGTGACCGGGGCCAGCCTTGCCGCCGCCGGCGGGCTCACAGCCCTGTGCGCCGGAGTCCTGTTCGCGCTCCTGTCCGGCAACGGGGCCTACCGGGCGTTCCTGGCCGAGCAGAACACAGCCTGGACGGTCGCCGCGGTGGTCACGTTCACGGGAGTGGTCGTCGCCCTCGTCGGGGTCTTCCTCCTGGTGCGGGCGATGCGACCCGCGGTGAAGGCGCCCCTGCTCGCTGCCTCGCTGCTCGCGGGCGGTGCGGCGCTGACGATCGTCCTAGGGGCGTCCATGAGCGCGACGATCAGCCGGTACACGATCGAGGCGTCGATCGGGATCTTCGACGCGGAGGCGTGGGAGATGGTCGAGACGTCGTCGGGCCTGACGTCGGGCGCCGCGATGATCGGGGTCCTAACCCTGGTCGGCGCCCTGGTGTGGCTGGCCGTGATCGCGATCCGCTCCGGTGCGCGCCGGGTGGCTGCCAGCGCCTGAGATCGCCGCGGGGCGGTGCCACGGGCAGAAAATACTGTGCCAAGCGGTGCCGCTTCGCACCGAGCAAACCAGAGCCCCGGCCCCGGACGCCGCGCGAACGCGGACGAGGGGGAACGGGGCTGGGTGGTTCGCCAGACGGGTGCGCGGTCAGCTCTGGGCGGCAGCCACGGCCTGGCGGAGCTTCTCGAAGTTGATGCCGTCCCACTCGGTCTTCAGGCCTGGGAGGTCCACCTTCACGACAGGGGCCTGCATCCATCCTTCGGCCTTGATCGCGGCGCCGATCTCGGGCTCGTCGACCATGTCGATCAGGTTGTACTCGACGCCCTTCTTGTCGAGCAGAGCCTTCGTCACGTCGCAGTTCACGCAGTTCGGCTGGGAGTGGATCGTGATTGCCATGGCGGTCGTCAGTACCTTCCGGGAGGGGGCAAGAGGGGTCAGCCGCGTACCTATGCGGTGGACCGTCCGGGAGATTCCCCCGGTACCAAGGATGTTGACGGGCACCCCTGCGGGCGGTCAGCCCTGGCGTACCGAGTTCAGGTCGCGAGTCATGTCGTAGGCCCGGACCGCCTCCGCGTTCCACTCACCGCCGGCCATCCTCGCCAGCCCCCGCGGTGCCGCGACCTTCGTCACGTGCAGCTCGTCGAAGGAGGACTGGACGCCCATGAGGTGGTCGGCGAGGTCACGCACGAACGGCAGGGCGCACTCGGCCAACGACTTCTCGGTGAACGGGCCCAGCAGCAACCGGCGTCGGCGCCCCCGGCGTCCGCCCGTCGCGACGTAGAACGCCGCGGGCCACATGCGCTTCACGCGGCCACCTGCTCGATCATCTCCCGCACGGCACGGCCCTTGGCGACCTCTGAGGCGTCCAGGTCGCTCTCCTGGGTCAGGGAGTCCTGCCAGGCGCCGTCCGTGACCCACGACAGGTGCGTCATGTGGCGCGAGAGCATCACGCACAGGCGCCCGGAGGACAGCGAGTGCGAGGAGGCGGAGTCCTTGGCCAGCAACGGGTCCAGGGCCACCACGACGTGCCACTGCCCACCCTGGAGGCGGTCGGCTGTGCCCACCGAGACGCCCACGATCCCCAGGCGGCTGAGCGTCCCCTCGATCGCGGACTGCTGGGCGTTGTGCGAGACGACCACGGCGACGTCGGTGGAGGACAGCAAGGTCTGGGAGCCGTCGGCCTCGACCAGGGTCCGTCCGACGAACGACGCGGCGCGCTTGGCGACCAGCTTGGCGGTCTCCAGCGAGTACGGGTCGTCGGTGCGCGGGACCTTGAGCACCTCGACCTCGGCGGCGTCGATCACGTGGCGCTCGGGGCGGGCGCAGGCGAAGTCGAAGTCGTAGAGCGGGGCGACGATGCTCGTGGACAGCGGCCCCAGGCGGAACGTGGCGTCCATCTGGATGCTGATCGCGTCCTCGCGCTGGGCGAAGACCTCCGGGGCTCGCATGTGCGGGCCCATGCGCAGGTGGTCCCAAGCGATGGTGTTGGTCGTCACGACGGGGCCGATCTGGCCCGGATCGCCCACGAGCAGCACCTGGGTGGCAGTGTTCGCCGCGGCCGAGACCAGGTCGAACGTCGCCTGGTAGGCCTCGTCGATGATGAGCAGGTCCGCCTCCCCGGTCCGGTTGCGGGCACGCGATGCCAAGGTGCCGACCTTGACCGGGTTCGAGATGTCGTGGGCCTCGGAGGGGGAGGCCACGTCCTCGGGCAGGGCCTCGGTGGGCCACCCCGAGACGGTGCACACGACCTTGGAGGGCCCGACCTGCTCGGCGATGCGCCCGGCGACCGACACGGTGGCGTCACGGGTGAACGCGCAGACGTCGATGACCAGGTCCGTGCGCGCGGCGAGGTGGTCGACGATGTCCGCGATCAGGGTGGACTTCCCGGAGCCCGGAGGCGCCTGGATGATCGTGACCGGGCGACCGCGCCACACCTCGTACAGGGCACGCGCCAAGGGACTGCCGGGGACCAGTGGGCGCGGCCCGGAATCGGGTACGGCGGGAGCCTGCGGGGCAGGGGTGCGGCCGGAGCTCGGCGTGGCAGGTGCGGTGATCGGCATGCCCTACCTGTGGGGCGCCGCGGGAGAAACGTCCCGGCCCCGAACCAGTAGGGTCGGGGCACTGTTGACGAACGGATCGGGTCGTTGGCCACGTGTGCATGAGGAGCGACTATGGGGGACTTTCTCGGCGGCGCCCTTGTGCTCGTCGTTCTGCTTCTCGTGATCGCCGGCCTTCTTCTCGTGCTGGCGTTCGTCCTGGTGGTCAGCTGGCAGGTGATCTTTGGAGGGGGTCGCGCCAAGCCCCCGTCGTCACCGACGCCCCCGTCGTCGCCAACGACCCCGACGCAGCCACCCGCGCCAACACCAGCTGCCTCGACCCCGCCACCCGCGCCAAGGTCCCCTGTGACGCGAACGACCCCGACGACGGTGGCACGCCCCCGGCCCGTGACGTCCAACTGGGGCGCTTCGCCGAAGTTCGCGGAGTGTGCCTGGTGTGAGTCTGAAGCGGGTGGAACGGCCCAGAACCGCGACGGGGAGCGATACCCCTCGTGCGGGTTGAGCGGTCACGGCTGGCAATGGCAGGGCGGACTGAGGAACTGACGTCCGCCTGCCCGCGGAGTGGCCACCGCCCCGGATGCCGGCTAGAGCGCCCCGGCGAGCAGGACGTCGACCGGCACGTGGCGCTGCTGGTCCGACCAGGGCTGCTCCCCGGCCCAGCGGTAGACCGTGCTCGGCAGTGCGAACTTCCCGTGGACGGGAGGGTTCGCCAGCCCCACCAGGGCGCCCTCGGTCAGGCCGACCCGCGGGTTGGCGATTGTCATCACGACACCGTCAGGGGTGGGCTCGGCGCGCAGCAGAGGCACGCTCGCGTGACGGGCGCCGGACTCGGCGTCCGTGAACGACATCATCACGACCTCCCCGGCTGGCCACACGCAGGACTCGGCCAGCACATGCAGCTCGTGGTCGTCCGCGGTGACGATCCCCGGGACCACGCGGCCCGTGGAGAACGACAGGTCCGCCAGGGCGGGGTCGGTGTCGAGCAGCAGGTGCCAGCGCTCGGTCAGGACGTCGAGCAGGTCCCCGGCCCGCAGCGCGGCTTCCAGGCTGGAGGTCGCAGCCAGCGACAGCAGCCGCTCCTCGACGTGCATGACGGCCAGGACCTGCATGCTGGGCGGACCCTCGCACAGGAGGCTCACGGCGGCGCGCAGCAGGTTGCGGCGCCCCGAGGCCTGCCACCCGAACCCCTGGACCCAGGACTCGAACACGAGCGGGTCCAGGCCAGCGGGCAGGTGGAAGCGGTGGGCGAGCAGACGCGTCGCGACGATCACCTGACGGCTGTACGGCATCGTCAGGCCCAGGAGCAGGCGACGTGAGGCCGGGCCGGGGGAGCCCGCCAGGGTGAGCTCACGCAGCCGGGACGCGGCCAGCTCGTCGGCGATGACCACGGGCAGGTCGCTCAGGTGCGTCTCGACGAGGGCGGGGTCGTCCAAGGTGAGCGGTCCGGCCGTCGCCCCGGGCAGCGCGCACCGCAGCGCTCCCGTCCGAGGCTCGACCCAGACGCTGGCCATGTTGCCGCGGGTCAGGTTGTCGGCGAGCCGAGACGAAGCCTTGGGGTGGGTCAGCAACGACACCGGGGTCATGCGGTCGACGGGGTGCCCCTGCCGCTCGGCGCGGGCGCGGCCCGCCTCCTCGAAGCGGCCCGCACCCTGAGGGTCGGGCGCGCCGGGCAGCACGGCCCCGGCATCAGCCGAAGGGTCCTCGACCATGTCGCACAGGTCGAGCCCGGAGCCCATCACTTCGCACCCGCCAACGCCACGTCGACCGGGACGTCGCGCATGGCCCCGGCCCAGCCCTCGTCCGCCTTCGCAGCCCACTTGCGCCCGCCAGGGGTCGCCGCACCGACGCCGTCGAACGGCTTGGAGGTGACGAACATCGGCGTCCCGGCGTCCAGGGCCGAGTGCATCCGAGCCCCGCTGGAGCCTCTGCGGCTGGTCGGCAGCTCGAACGTGACAGCCAGGTCGGAGCCGGAGACCTCCAAGCCTGCGACGGTCACGTCTGCGCCGTCGCCGTTCCACAAGAAGCGCGCCGCGCGCCCCACCTTTAGCCGGAACGGGGAGGAGACCAGCGCGACCATCTCGCGGTCCGCGCCGCCGCAGTAGGACTGGGGGAGCACCCGGGAGACGGTGCCGTCGAGCACGTTGCGCTCGCGCAGACCCTCGTCCGCGGCGCACGTGGCCGCCCACCAGTCGGTGATCTGCTCCACCGCGCCGTACGCCGAGCATGCCGCCGACAGGCCCGCGTACTCGGCCGAGCGCAGCGACCAGAACTCCGAACGTGCGGCCTTGACCAGGCGCGGGTTGGACCACCCGTCGCTGACCATGGCCAGGGCCCGGTCCATCTGCTCCGAGGCGGGCGCGCCGGAGAACGCCAGGGCGTGAGCCCACGCGTCGAAGGAGTTGGTGTCCAGCCCGGCGGGCAGCCACAGGCGTGCGGAGAGCAGGTCGGTGAGGACGGGAAAGCGGGTGGAGACCGGCAGGGACGCCGCGACGGCCAGGGTGCGGGAGAACCGCCCGTCACCGCTCTGCTTGGCGTTACGGTCCACGAGGCGTCGGGTGGCCTTGAACGCTTCCCGGTCGGCGAACACGACCCGGTCCTCGTCACGGATCATGACGCCCAGGGCGCTGCCGTGGTTGCGGTCCAGGGCGTACGCGGGGAAGCGAGTCTGGCCTGCAACCCGGCACATCAGCGAGCCCGTGGCCGCGTCGAACCAGATCAGCTGGGTCGTGGTCGGCTTCGGCGTCTCGCCCATCTTCACCTCGCGGTGGACGTGGACGAGTGTGGCAGCGCCCGACGCCATGCGCGGGGTCGGTGCGCCGACGTCACGGGCACGCTCGCGGGCGGCTTGGTCGTACTCAGCGGTCGTGGTGATTGCCATGCCCGCACCGTGGGGCTGGGGCTCGGCAAACTCCCCGCGGGGACGTTGTTGGTCCGGCGCCCCACAGGGAGGGCGTGAAGACGATGCCGCTGAACCCCGAGCAGGACGCCCTGATGCAGACGTGGCGCTACCTGGCGCTCGAACGCATGCCCTACTTCTCGCCGATCCTGTACGCGCTGCGGCCCGTGCACGCCCCCGGCCTGGGCACTGCTGCGGTGGACGAGCGGATGCGTCTGTACATCGACTTCGACTGGCTCGTGGCCACCCACGACAACGACGAGGCGTCTCAGGTGCTCCTGCACGAGACCAGCCACGTCTTCGCTGAGCACCACCTGGTGCCCGACGAGCTCGGGGTGAGCCGGGCCGAGTACGGCCAGATGCTCAACATCGCGGCCGACATGTCGATCAACGACGACCTGCGCGATGCCGGGTGCACGATCTTCGCCGACGCCGGGCCGTACGTCCTGCCCTCCACCTACGGCTTCGCGGACTTCCAGACTCCGCACGCCTACTTCCAGCAGCTGCGCCAGATGATGCCCCCGCCCTCGGACGACGGCCAGGACCCAGACCCAGACCCAGACCCGGGTGAGGGCCAGGACCAAGGTCAGGGCCAGGGGCAGGACTCAGGGCAGGGCACCGAGCCCGGCTCGGGCTCCACCACGTCGGGCAAGGGTCCGGGCCAGGGCAACGACCCGTACGCCGGGTGTGGCTCGGGTGCAGGCGACGACCACCAGCCCTTCGAGGACGAGCAGGGCGACGACGGACCTGCGGGAGCCGGTGCCAGCGACGCCGAACGTCAGCGCGTCCTGGCCGAGACGGCCGGTGCGATCAACGAGCACGCGACCCGTTCGCGCGGCACCGTGCCCGCCGGGATCAAGGCTCGGGCTGAACTCATCCTGGCCCCGACCCAGACGCCCTGGCAGCAGATCCTCTCGCGCCTGGTGCGCCGCGCCGTGCACAAGAAGGCGGGCGACCACGACACCGACTTCACCCGCCGCAACCGCCGCCGGCACAACGCCGAGGTGCGTCGCTCGGACGGGACCAGCGCAGGGCGCCTCATCATCCCCGCGACGTTTACCCCCGTGCCCACGATCGCGTTCGTGCGTGACACCTCGGGCTCGATGGGCCGCGACGAGCTGACCATGGTCGGGGCCGAGGTCGACATGATCGCCCGGCGCATGGGCGTGCGCGGTCGCAGCCTCACCGTCTACGACGTGGACGCCGCGGTCGGCAAGGCCACCCCGTACCAGGGGTCCGGGTCGATCGCCGAGGTCGTCGGCGGAGGTGGGACCGACATGTCTGTCGGCGTCGAGTACGCCTCGACCCGCAAGCCGCAGCCGGACGTCGTCGTGCTCGCCACCGACGGGTTCACGCCCTACCCCGAGGCTCCAACCCGCGGGGTGCCGCTCGTGGTGGTGCTCGTGGGCACCCCCGACGCGATCCGCGCCGCCCAGGCGTATGCGCCGGTGCCCTCCTGGGCGACGGTCGTCGAAGCACCCACGCTCACGCCCTGAGCGCCGGGGGACGTTCCTGCCACCTTGCCCCACGACAGGGGTACAGACCGCAGCACGAACCCGAACGGAGCACCCCATGTCGACACCCATGATGCGAGCCTTGGCGGCCGCGATTGCCGCGAAGACGCCCGTCCTGATCTGGGGTGAGCCCGGCGTCGGGAAGACCGCCACCATCGAGAAGCAGTTCAGCCAGCGGTGGGGCTTCCACGTCGAGACCATCATCGGCTCGCTGCGTGAAGCCACCGACTTCCTGGGGCTGCCGATCGAGACCGACGGCGAGGTGCACTACTCGACCCCCGCATGGACCCACCGGCTCAACGCCGCCCAGGGCCCGGCGCTGCTCTACCTCGACGAGCTGACCTCGTGCGCCACCACGGTGCGCAAGGCCATGCTGCGCGTGGTCCAGGAGCGCCAGGTGGGCGAGACGTGGCTCGGTGACAACGTCTCGATCGTCGCCTCGGCGAACCCGGTCGACTCGGCCGTGGACGGCTGGGAGCTGGCACCGCCGGAGGCGAACCGCTTCATGCACCTGGACTGGCACTTCAACGCCGACCAGTGGCTTGAAGGCCTGGTCATGGGCTTCGACAACACGAGCGTGGAGCCGTTCACGTCGATGGTCGGGGCGGGCGACACGCACTCCCTGGTCAGCGCCAGCGCACTGATCGCCACCTTCGTCGAGCACAACCGGATGCTGCTCAACCCTGGTCCGCCCGCCGACCAGGTCCAGGCCGGTCTGGCGTGGGCCTCGCCGCGCTCGTGGCACAACGCGGCCCGCGTCCTGGGACACCTTCGCCCCGGTGACGACGACGCCGCCCTGCTCGTGATCGCCGGGTGCGTCGGCAAGGCCGCGGCCACCTCGTTCTTCGCGTGGCGCGCCACCATGGACCTGGTCGACCCCGCCCTGGTGCTGGCCGACCCGAACGCCGTGAAGTGGGGCACGGAGCGCCCCGACCGCCTGTACGTGCTGTGCCGCTCGCTCGCTGCGATCGCCGTCGCGGAGGGCACCCGCCAGGTCTGGACACAGGCGGCGCGAGCCCTGACGGTGTGCGCCGAGTCCGGCAAGGTCGACGTGGCGCTGCCTTCGGTGCGGACCCTGCTCACGCACATGCCCGCGGACGCCACGGTGCCCGACCGGATGCGCAACGCGTTCGCTGACCTGCTGGGCCGCGCCGGTCGCTGGGCGGTGGCGGCATGATCCCCGTCGTGCGCATCCGCGCTGAGGTCCGCACCGCGGCCAGCGTCCTGGCGGCGTTCGTCGCCGGTGTCATCGCGTTCCTTCTGGGCGCACCTGTCGTGCTCGTCGTGGTCGCCCTCGTGGTCGCCTTCACGCTCGTGCGCGGAGTCCTGGGCGGCATCAACACCGCCTTCCCCCGGTTCGAGCAGGAGTAGCGTCCGGCAGACCTGGCCCGGCCCGTTCCGCGGGTCGGGCCATCGTCGTCCCGTCAACAGATGGGCATGAGCACCCACGACGAGGCACTGCACCCGCGCGAAACCACCGGCCGGTTCGCGACCAAGGCGGTCGCCGAGGCCAGCGGCGGCATGGACGCCCTCTCGGTCAGCGACGCCGGCGAGGACCCAGCCAGCATGCGCACCGCGTTCACGGCGACCGTGAACCAGATCATCGACACCAAGGCCGAGCTGCGACGAAGCACGACCAACCGCGGTGAGGACGCCCCCGAGAGCACGCGCCTCCAGGCTCAGGTCGTCGAGCTCACCGCCAAGCTCGACGAGATGCGTGCCCCGCTGCGCACCGCCGCCGAGCAGAAGTACACGACCCGGAGCGCGCAGGACGCCTACGCCACCTGCTACGGCGACGAGGCCTACGCGGACTACCTGGAGAAGGCGGCGCAGGAGAACGCGCAACGACGTCCCGGCGAGGCCGAGTACTACCTGACCCGCACGCTGGGCGATGCGTTGCGAGGCAACGACGGGGTCTGACAACGGCCCGTGGACAGCACACCCGCTCCCGGGACATTGCCCCCTGCCCGGCCCCACGAGACAGGTATGACCAAGGGACACCACCGCGAGCTCCTGCCGAACGCGACCGGCCCGCACATGGGGTCGGTCGAGAACCCCGTCCTGTTCTGGTCCCCGGTGCCCGCCTGGGCGCTGCACGAGGGACCGGTGCGGGTGCTGGGCGACCCGGGTCGACGCATGCGCGTCGTGGACGTGACGATCAAGCCCGGCAAGGGGGTCGTGGGCGTCCCGGTGCTCATCCTCAACCCCGCCGAGACGAACTGGAACGACCCCCGCGAGGTGCGTGCAGTGGCCCGCGAGCTCGCCGAGGTGGCGCCCACCATCACGCTCGACATGCTCGGCACGGACGCCCTGCCAGCCTCGCGCCGGCCCTGGCACCCCGAGGACGACCTGTGGGACCTGACCCTGACCCAGACGTTCCAGCCGACGAGCGTTCACGGTGCCCGGCTCCAGGTCGTCCTGCTGGGCGCACGCACGCCCGTGTCCGACTTCGAGACCGAGATGGAGTCCTGGCTCACCGGCCGCGAGGCCCGTCGGGTCGAACGTGCCGAGCGTGAGGACGCTGAGCGCCACGCCCGGCTCGTCGCGGCCCGGGCCCGGAACTGGGCGCACCAGCACGGCATCGACCCCGACGGAGCCTCACCAGCGGTGCTCTCCCAGCCCGACCGGGTGCGGGTGCGCATCGACGTCCTGGAGTTGCTGACCACCACGATCGAGGAGAAGTCACGATGAGCGAGCAGGTGCAGGTCATGACCTTCGCAGGACGCGACGGTTCCCGGGCGCGGCCGTGGGCGATCGTGCCCGGCGGGCCCTACCGTCTGGTCGAGCGCAGGTTCACCCGCGACGTCGTGGAGCCCGTCGCCTCGCGCGCACGGCGCAGGTCCGCCGCAGTGGGCCACCTCGCGGTCTCCACCACCGACTGGGTCACGGACACCGACCAGCTGCGCGAGGTCGCCGCCCATCTGGTGCCCGCAGCGCTCGGCACCGAGGTAGCCCCGCGCACCCGCTCCTACTCCGGGTACGGCGCGCTGAACCTGGTGGGCGACACCCCGCACTGGCTGCTGGAGTACGTGCGCGCCACGGATGACCGGTCGGTGCGCTTCGTCGCACGACTCATCACCGCGGGCATCGAGCTCGACGACTTCGCCGAACGCCAGATCGCATGGCGGGCCGAGCGCGCCAAGGCCAGCGAACGGGCGGCGCGCGCCGAGGTCGCCAGGAAGCGTGCCGTAGCCCTGCACGAGCGGGTGCGCGCGGTGGCCGGGGAGCGCAGCGGATGGCAGGGGGCGGTGAACGGCGACACGCAGGTGCGGTTCACCGCGGAGGGCCTGGACCGCATGCTCGACCTGGCCGGGGCCGACCCGGCACCCCAGGACCCTGACGACGGCGGCGCCTACGCTCTGTGACGTGCCCGGGACGTTCCTGAGGGCCCGACCCACGTGCGGGGCATGAGCACAACAACCGCACCCACCCAGCCCGTGGTCTTCGTCGAGGAGCTCGGCACCGCGGCCCGGGACGCCGCCGCCCGCATCGAGCACGAGCGCTGCGACTCCTGCGGGCACCGCGCCTACGTCGTGACCGTCGTGCCGTCCGCCGCTGGCCCGATGCCGCTGTCGTGGTGCGCCCACCACTTCGAGACCGTGGGGAAGGGGTCCGGGGCGGTCGCGATCGACATCCGCTCGCGCCTGGCCCAGGCTCCCGGCGCCTCCGCGGGCGCATAGGTCCTGACATGACCATCACCGACATCAGCACCGGCGCCGCGAGCGTCAACGAGCTCACCCTCGCCGGCGCCGACATCAGCCCCGTCGAGCACCTGACGCTCGCCACCGACGGCGCCTGCTCAGGGAACCCCGGCCCGGCCGGTTGGGCGTGGGTAGACGAGCACGGCAACTGGTCCGCCGGGCCGTTGCGACAGGCCACGAACCAGGCTGCGGAGATGCTGGGCCTGGTCGAGGCGATCGGCTCCCACGTGCACGTGCGCCACCTGACCATCGAGATTGACTCCGCGTACGCCATGAACACGTACCTGACGTGGATGGACGCCCACGTGCGCCGCGGCTGGCACACCCAGGCAGGCAAGCCGACCTCGAACCGCACCATCATCGAGATGATGCTCTCGGTGCGCGCCGAGCGCCGTGAGCTCGGCCTGCCGCCGGTCACCCTCGTCAAGGTCAAGGGGCACGCCGGGGGCAAGCACCCCCTCAACGACGCAGCGGACGACCGGGCCACGTGGGCCCGCGATCAGTCCCGCGCCGGGAACCTGACCCAGCGCACCGGCAGCGGCATGGTCATCGCCGCCGCCCGCTGACCCGCCCGATCCCGGGCACCTGCCACCGACACCCCTGAGGACCCCCGTCATGAGTATCTGGTTCACCTCCGACCTTCACCTCGGTCACGACTTCGTCGCGCACACCCGAGGCTTCGACCAGACGGCCGAGCACGACGACGCGGTGAGCGACGCGTGGGTTGCCAAGGTCCGGGCGAAGGACACCGTGTGGGTGCTCGGCGACCTGGCCCTGGCGAACCCGACCTACGCCCTGAGCGTCCTGGCACCCCTGCCCGGGATCAAGAACCTGGTCTGGGGCAACCACGACAGGGGGTGGCCCGCGCACCGCAACGCGCACACCCAGGCCCGCCCCTACATGGACGTCTTCGCCTCCGTGCAGGCCTTCGCTCGCAGGCGCATCGACGGCGCCGAGGTCATGCTGTCCCACTTCCCGTACGACGGGGACACCGACGGTCGTCCCGTCGACCGTCACGAGCAGTACCGGCTGCGCGACCTGGGGCTGCCCCTGATCCACGGGCACACGCACTCGACGAAGTTCCTGACGGCCTCCGAGCGCGGCAGCCTCCAGCTGCACGTCGGGTTCGACGCCCACCGGCGCATGGTCAGCCTCGAAGAGGTCGCGGCCCAGCTCGCCGGGGGACTATGAGCGCGGCGCCCTCGCGTAGAGCGAGCCCCGCGAGATCTTGCGCTCACACGTGAATCCGAGCGCTGCGGCCCTGTACAGGCGGGCCATGTCTGGCCGCGCTCCGAACGTGATCGTGACCCCCGCCCGGTCGGCCTGATCGAGCAACGCCGGTCCGAGCTGGGCGCGCAGTCGCTGCCCGTGTCCGGCGCCGGTGGGCCCGGCCATGTGGTCGAGGATGTGCCACGACGTCGGGCTGACCTTGAGCAGGACCGTGGAGGTCCCGTCGTCGCTGATGAAGAGCGTCGAGCGGGGGTCCACGATCGCGAACAGCGTGTACACGGCCGCGATCAGCACGCCGGCCACGGCTGCGATTCCGAGCCAGAGGGCGACCTGGAGGACGCCGTCGAGCCCGGCCAGGGCAACGAGCGGGACGGTCAGGGCCGCGATAGTCGATGCGGCGATCAGGAGCCCGAGGCGCACGGGGCCCACCGAGCGGATGATTCTCCACTGGGCGTGAGCCCAGATCCGGAGCAGCCGTCCGAAGTCGCGGACCGTGGCGACGTGCACCCCAGGAACTGGCTGTGGTCGAGTCTGTTGCCCCATGCGGGTGAGGGTAGTGCAGGCCTACGACGTCGAGCAGGCCGCGTCCTACGCGCATAGGTCAGGGCATGGATACCTCCGTTCGCGACGTCGTCATCATCGGGTCAGGCCCTGCCGGGTGGACCGCCGCCACGTACGCCGCGCGAGCCGGACTCGCACCGCTGGTCATCACCGGCGTCGAGCAGCCCGGCGGTGCGCTGACCACCACGACCGAGGTGGAGAACTTCCCAGGCTTCCCCGCGGGCGTGGCCGGGCCCACCCTGATGGCCGACATGCAGGCCCAGGCCGTGCGGTTCGGGGCCGAGGTCGAGTTCGACCAGGTCGCCAGCGTCGAGCTCACCGGGGACCTCAAGACGATCGTGCCCGAGTACGGCGACGAGCCGATCCAGGCACGCACCGTCATCGTCTCGACCGGCTCGGCGTACCTGCACCTGGGGGCACCGGGGGAAGAGCGCCTGGGCGGTCGCGGCGTGAGCTACTGCGCGACGTGCGACGGGGCGTTCTTCAGCGGTAGCACCGTCGTGGTGGTCGGCGGCGGGGACTCCGCGTGCGAGGAGGCGCTGTTCCTGACGAGGTTCGCCGACCAGGTCATCCTCGTTCACCGCCGCGCCGAGCTGCGGGCCTCGAAGGTCATGGCCGAGCGGGTCCTGTCGCACAAGAAGATCCGGCCCATGCTGGAGCACCAGGTCACCGACATCTGCGGCCAGGACAAGGTCGCCGGGGTCGTGTGCACCCCGGCCACCGGCCCGGACGTCCTGGTCCCCGCGCAAGGCGTCTTCATCGCGATCGGGTCGTCCCCGCGCACCTCGCTGTTCGCCGGGCAAGCCGCCCTCGACGGTGCCGGGCACCTGCGGGTCGAGCACCCCAGCACCCGCCTTCTGGACGCCAGCGGGACTCGGGCGCTGCCGGGGGTGTTCGCAGCCGGAGACGTGGTGGACCCGGTGTACCGGCAGGCGATCGTGGCAGCCGGGGAGGGCGCGAAGGCCGCGCTGGACGCGCAGGGCTACCTCGACGAGATCTCCGGGACCTGAGGCTCGCCCCCCTCCAGGACCTGCGCCGGCGTCGAGCTCAGCCGCGCCGACGCAGGACCGAGTTCGCGACGGCCAGTGCTCGGGCCCTCATCCGGGTCTGACGACCGGCGTTGGTGCCTGCGTCCGAGGAGGCGTTCGAGGCTCGGCACACGTGCGTGGACACCGTCGCGTAGATCCGCCCGCAGCCGGGGCACTGCTCGACCGTCGAGCGCGGTGACCCCTTGACCAGGGCGTTGAACGCGGCGCCGGGGGAGGACGCGCCGCGGACCTTCTCGAAGACCTCGGCGCTGACCAGGTGCCCGTAGTTCCGGTCGCTGATCCGGGTGACCATCGTGCCTGAGGCGTGGTCGTACCCGACGGCGGTGACCCACGTCGAGCCGACCGGCTCCAGCTCGGCGCCGGCGGCCGCCCGGCGCTCGCGCCGCCGCGAGATCAGGTCGCCTGCCTCGCGCAGCCCGTGCGTGACCCGGCGTGACTCCAGCACTGCGGAGACCGCCTCACCCAGCGGGCTGTCGGGTGCGCCGACGACCTTCGCGGACCAGACTCCCGGGCGGACCTGCTGGACGCGGGCCCAGCCCGTGACCTCGCGCCCCTCGACCGTGCCGGAGACCGGAACGTCGAGCACGTCGTTGCCGTTCGCCTGGGAGAAGCGCCGCACCGCGGCCACGTTCGGCATCGTCAGCGACGTGCCAGGGCCTTCGTAGGTGTGGCGCGCGACCCGGCGGTCGGGGTCGAGGTCGCTGGCCGCGGGCATCTGGGCCACCGGGCGTGCCGGGTCGTACTCGGCTGCCAGCGTGTGGGTGTCCCACCAGGCTTCGACCCCGCCGAGGTCAGCCATCGGCAGCACGGTGGCGGGCACGTACCCGTGCGCGGCAAGAAGGTCGCGGCGTGCGGCGAGCCCGGCCGTGGGGACCAGGGCCGGGGGAGCGGGGGAGGACAGGGCGCTCATGCCGCCCGAGACTTCGTCGACCGCCTTCGCCACGAACTGGCCGGATTGGTGGTCGCGCGGGTGCAGCAGCTCGTAGGACTCCATGCCCTGTTGTTGACGGGCTCAGGCGTCGGTGGCAGTGCCTCGTGCTCGTTCGCGTGCACGCTCGTTGGCGATCCGGAACGGCAGGGCCACCAGCATCACCAGGGTCCGCAGCACGAACGCGACGGCGAGTACGACCCACCACAGGGCCAGGACGAAGAACGCCCAGAAGGTGCGCAGGAGGAAGAGCAGGAGGAGGCCTCCGGCGATTCCGATGACGAACATGGCGATCATGGTCTGGCTCCCTTCCTTTCGTGCTGCGACGTGCAGACACCCTTGGTGTGGGGCGAGGGCGCAGGAAGGTCCCCGGCGGTATGTCGCGGGTCTAGACAGTGGCGTCCATGAACGCTTCGAACTTCTGGACGGCGACCTGCTGGGTGGTGGGGCTGACGTGGGAGTAGAGGTCGAGCGTGATGGCGATATTGGCGTGACCGAGCCTTTCCTGGACGACCTTCGGGTGCGTCTGGGCTTCGAGCAGGAGGGTCGCGTGGGTGTGGCGCAGGTCGTGCACCCGGATGTCGGGCAGTCGCTCGTCGCGTGAGCGGCCCCGGTTGTACCGGTCGACCGCAGCGCGCCAGCGGTCCCAGACGCCTCCGGGGCGAATCAGCATCCCGTCGCTCTTGACGAACACGGCCTGGTCGGCGCCGACCAGGGCCGGGTCGATGGAGGCGAGGCGGTTGAACTGCGCGCGCAGGGCGTTCACGGTCGGGGTGTCGAGGTAGACAGCGCGGGGGCGTCCGTTCTTCGGCGGAACCGTCGGGAAGGTGGTCGGCTTCCCCTTGCTCTTCACCTCGACGATCGCGCGTCGGACAGAGAGCTTGTGGCCGGTGAGGTCGACGTCGCGCCACTGCAAGCCGAGGAGCTCTCCTCGGCGTAGCCCGGTGCGCCCGACGACGATCCAGCCCATCGACAGGTCGGTGTCGTCGTGGGGGCACCAGCTCAGGAATGCCTTGAGCTGTGCAGCAGTCCAGGGGTGGATCTCGGGCTTGGCGGACTTCACCTCCCGTGCCGTTGGAGGGTTGGCCTGGGGGAGCTTGGCCGGGTTGGTGGCGATGAGGTGCTCGGCCAGGGCTCCGTCCAGGATGCTCACGAGCAGGGCGTGGACCTTGCGGACGCTGTTGGGTCCTAGGCCTGTTCCTTCCTTGCCCCGGTCGTGGTTGCCGCGGGCTTCGAGGTCGCGGTAGAGCCGGGCGATGCGCGCGGCCCGCAGGTCCACCAGCGGCACGGACCCGATGTGCGGGTCGATGTGCAGGCGCACGTAGCGGCGGTAGGTCTCGACCGTCGACGTCGATGCCCGGCGTCCGGCGAGCCAGTCTGCGGCGAACTGGGACACGGTCACCTTCGTGTCGACGGTGACGCGCCCGGTCTCGACCTCGGTGACGGCAGCCCGCAGCGCCTTCGCCGCTTCGCCCTTGGTCGTGAACCCTGCCTGCGTCTTGCGCTTGGTCCCGGCGTCGGGGTCGTCAGGGTTGATGGGGACCAAGTACTCGATACGGAACCTGAGACCAGCGACGGTCCGGTACTCGAAGACTGAACCGTCTCCGCGTCTGCGACGTCTTGCGCTCATGCAGCGGCCTGACCGGACGGGTCGTTGGTCAGGAGCGCGAGGAGCTTCTCGCGGGGGACGACGATGCGACGTCCGACGCGCAGGTGGGGGATCTCGCCGGCGTCGAGGGCCTTGTCCAGGGTGCGCTTGTCGACGTCGAGGATGCGGGCGGTCTCGGCCCTGGTGATGGTGGCTCGCCGGCTCGCGCGCAGCTCGTCGAGGGTGCTGATGGCGCGGGACTCGGTGGCGGTCTCAGGGGCCTGGCTCTGTGTGCTCATACCCACCGCCTATGCGGCGATGTGTCGTACAGCACCTGGCCGTTGCGGGGTGCATCTGGATGCCTACTTGAAACGGTACCCACATCGTTACCCACATTTGGCCCCTCTGAGAGGGGGCAAATGGAGTGTTTCCGCAGGTCAGGGGCCTGACGTAGAGGTGCCCCGGGTGGGATTCGAACCCACACTGGATCGGGTTTGAGCCGAACGCCTCTGCCGGTTGGGCTACCGGGGCATCGACCGTCAGGGGACCTCGAAGGGCCCGCTGCGGTGCGTGGACCATCGAACCACAGAACCGGGACGAAACGAGAATCACACCCGTCCAGCGGGGCGCGGGGGGTGTTCTCCCACTACGATGAGGGACGTGAGTGACGACAACGCGCAGCCCGATGCCACGGCACCGCTCGACCTGCCCCCCCTGATCCAGCCCGAACCGAGCGCCGTGGCCGAGGCCGCGCCCGCGCCGTCGGGCGCCCGTCCTGCTCGTCGAGCGGTCGTCGCCGAGGACGAGGCCCTGATCCGCATGGACGTCGTCGAGACGCTCCGCGAGGCAGGCTTCGACGTCGTCGGGGAGGCGGGTGACGGTGAGACCGCGGTCAAGCTGGCGCTCGAGCTCAAGCCGGACGTCGTCGTCATGGACGTCAAGATGCCCGAGCTGGACGGCATCTCTGCCGCCGAGCGGATCGGCAAGGCCCACGTCGCGCCCGTCGTCCTGCTGACCGCGTTCTCCCAGACGGAGCTCGTCGAGCGCGCTCGCGACGCCGGCGCCATGGCGTACGTCGTCAAGCCGTTCAGCCCCGCGGACCTGCTCCCGGCGGTGGAGATCGCGATCTCCCGCTACTCGCAGATCAGCGCCCTCGAGTCCGAGGTCGCGGACCTTGCCGAGCGCTTCGAGACCCGCAAGCGCGTCGACCGCGCCAAGGGCCTGCTCATGACCAAGATGGGCCTGTCGGAGCCTGAGTCGTTCCGTTGGATCCAGAAGACCTCGATGGACCGTCGCCTCACCATGCGCGAGGTCGCCGACGCCGTGATCGAGCAGGTCGGCGGCGCCTGATCCGGCGTGCTCATCGCCCGGTACCGGCCTGTGAACTGCCCCTTTGTTCGGGACGCTCAACAAGGCTATCGTCATGGACAGGTGTCCAGTTCGACGGACCGGACACTCACGAAGCATCAGTCGATCGATGACCGGGGGCGCTCGTCGGTGGCAGGTAGCTCGTCTGCCACCGGGGTGCTCCGAGGTCGGAGGATCCTATGAGGAGGTTCCACGTGCGTGCAGCAGTTGTGGTCAGGCCTGCGGTCGGCGACGACCTTCCTGGCGTCGCCGTGCTGTGTGCCGAGGCGCGCCGTGAGTCCGCCGCGGGCCCCCAGGTCTGCCTCTCGGACGAGTCCAAGCTCGTCCGCCAGCTGAGCGTCCTCCTCACGGTCCCCGGCGGATCGATCCTCGTGGCCTTCCAGGACGACGTACCCGTCGGATTCCTCCTGGCCCGCGCCCTCGAGCCGCACATCTTCAACGACGAGCCGAGCCTCTACATCGAGGCCCTCTACGTCTCGCAGGACGCGCGCCGACGCGGGGTCGGGCACGCCCTGCTCACCGCGACCGCCGAGCTCGCGGCCCAGACCGGTGCGGTCGACGTCTTCTCCGTGCCCATCCCGGGCTCGCGCGGTGTCCAGCGCTTCCTCGCTCGGCTCGGGTTCGCGCCGGCCGCCGGCCACCGAGTGGTCTCCACGTCGGTGCTCCAGCGTCGCCTCGCGGCGGACTCGGGCACCTCGCGTCGCGGTACCCGCGGCCTCGAGGACCTCATCGCCCGCCGTCGCAAGGCCCGGACCGAGGGACAGACCGGCCCGGTCGACCTGCGCGCCTTCCAGGAGGACCTCCGTGAGTCGACGGTGCCGCTCGTGAGCGAGCCTGCGGCCCGCTGACACCGACTTCCCGACGAGAGGCCCGGCACGAAGGACGACCTTCGCGCCGGGCCCTTCTCGTCGCCCGTGGTCAGCGGCCGTCGAGCACCATGCACGTGAGGCGGGCCGTGCAGACGCGCCGGGACTCGTCGTCGACCACGACGATCTCGTAGCTCGCGGTCGTCCGGCCCCGGTGCAGCGCCGTCGCGACGCCGTGCACCGTTCCCGAGCGCACCCCGCGGTGGTGCGTGGCGTTGATCTCGATGCCCACGGCCGCGCGCCCCTCGCCCGCGTGGATCTGCGCCGCGATCGACCCGAGGGTCTCGGCGAGGACGACCGAGGCCCCACCGTGCAGAAGTCCTGCGGGTTGGGTGTTGCCGGCGACGGGCATGCTGCCCGTGACCCGGTCGGGGGCGACCTCGACGAGCGTGATGCCCATGCGCTCGATGAGGGTGCCCACGGTGCTGGCCCGCAGCGCCGCGAGTGCCGCGTCGTCGGGGGAGGTGGTCGGGCTCTCGGCTCCGTGCGTGTCATTCATAGCGGATAGGTTTGCACTCGTGACCACCACTTCGCGACCTCGCCTCCTGCTGATCGACGGACACTCGATGGCCTACCGGGCGTACTTCGCCCTGCCGGTCGAGAAGTTCTCGACGACCACCGGCCAGTCGACGAACGCCGTCTACGGGTTCGTCTCGATGCTGACGAACCTGCTGCGCGACGAGAAGCCGACGCACGTCGCGGTCGCGTTCGACGCGGGCCGTGCGTCGTTCCGCACCGAGGTCCTGCCGACCTACAAGGGCACGCGCGACGCGAGCCCCGAGCCGTTCAAGGGCCAGGTCCCGCTCATCAAGGACATCCTCGCGACGCTCAACATCCCGGTCCTGCAGAAGGAGAACTACGAGGCGGACGACATCTTCGCGACCCTCGCCACCCAGGCTGCCGCTGCCGGCATGGAGGTCCTGGTCTGCTCGGGGGACCGCGACTCGTTCCAGCTCGTCGGCGAGGACGTGACGGTGCTCTACCCCAAGGTCGGCGTCTCGACCCTGGCGCGCATGACCCCGGACGCGGTCCTCGAGAAGTACGGCGTGCCGCCCGAGCGCTACCCGGACCTCGCGGCCCTGGTGGGGGAGACGAGCGACAACCTGCCGGGTATCCCGGGCGTGGGCCCCAAGACGGCCGCCAAGTGGATCAACGCCTACGACGGTCTCGACGGCGTGCTCGAGTCGGCGGACAAGATCACGGGCAAGGCGGGCGAGAACCTGCGGGCCAACCTGGACCAGGTGCGGCTCAACCGTCAGCTCAACGCCCTGCTGACGGACATGGAGCTCCCGCTGGGTCCCGACGACCTGCTGGTCCAGCCGTGGGACCGCGAGGCCATGCACCGCGTGTTCGACGCCCTGGAGTTCACCGCGCTGCGCGAGCGCCTGTTCGCGCTCGCCCCCGAGGGTGAGGAGGACGTCGAGGAGGGCTTCGACGTCTCGCTCGCCACGCTCGGGCAGGGCGAGCTCGGCGGCTGGCTCACGGCCCGCAAGGAGCGCCCCGTGGGCCTCGTGGTCGCGGGCAAGGCCGCTCCGGTGGGCGGGGACGCGTGGTCGCTGGCCGTCGCGGACGACGGCGCCGCGGCGGTCGCGGTGGACCTCGCCGACGTCGCGGTCGTCGACGAGCAGGCGCTCTCGGCGTGGCTCGCGGACGCCGACGCGCCAAAGGTCGTGCACGGGGCCAAGGCCACCTGGCACGAGCTCGCGGCACGTGGGTTCGACCTGCAGGGCGTGGTCTTCGACACCGAGCTCGCGGCCTACCTGTGCCACCCGGACCAACGCGGCTACGACCTGGGTGACCTCGCGATCCGTCACCTCAAGCGCGAGCTGCGTGTCGAGGCGGTCGACGACGAGCCCCAGGGAGCGCTCGACCTCTCGCTCGACGGCTCGGGCGAGGACAAGCGGGACGCCGTGCGTGCAGCAGGGGTCCTGGACCTCTCGGAGGTCCTGGTGGGCGAGCTGCGGGACCGCGGCGCGGACCACCTGCTCAAGGACCTCGAGCTGCCGCTCGTCGACGTGCTCGCCCGCATGGAGTCGCGCGGCATCGCCGCGGACGTCGAGTACCTCACCGAGCTCGAGAAGCACTTCAGCGAGCTCGTCGCGACGGCCGCGACCGAGGCCTACGACGTGATCGGGCGCGAGGTGAACCTGGGCTCTCCCAAGCAGCTCCAGGAGGTCCTGTTCGACCAGCTGGGCATGCCCAAGACCAAGAAGATCAAGACGGGGTACACCACGGACGCCGCGGCGCTCGCGGACCTGTTCGCCAAGACGGGCCACCCGTTCCTCGAGCACCTGCTCGCGCACCGCGACGCCACGCGCCTGCGCCAGACGGTCGAGGGGCTGCTCAAGTCGGTCGCTCCGGACGGGCGCATCCACACGACGTTCCAGCAGACGATCGCGGCGACCGGACGGCTCAGCTCGACCGACCCGAACCTGCAGAACATCCCCATCCGTACCGAGGCCGGGCGCCGGATCCGCCGGGCGTTCGTCGTCGGCGAGGGCTACGAGACCCTGCTGACCGCCGACTACAGCCAGATCGAGATGCGCATCATGGCGCACCTGTCGGGCGACGAGGGCCTCATCGAGGCGTTCCGGTCGGGCGAGGACCTGCACAGCTACGTGGGCTCGCGCGTGTTCGACGTGCCGACCGACCAGGTCACCCCCGCCATGCGCTCCAAGATCAAGGCCATGTCCTACGGCCTGGCCTACGGGCTGTCCTCGTTCGGCCTCTCGCAGCAGCTCAACATCTCGGTGGGCGAGGCCGCGGGCCTCATGGAGGACTACTTCAAGCGCTTCGGTGGCGTGCGCGACTACCTCACGGGAGTCGTCGACGAGGCCCGGGTCACGGGCTACACCGCGACCATCCTGGGCCGCCGCCGCTACCTGCCGGACCTCACGAGCGACAACCGCCAGCGCCGCGACATGGCCGAGCGCATGGCGCTCAACGCCCCCATCCAGGGCAGCGCCGCAGACATCATCAAGGTCGCGATGCTGGGCGTCCAGCGGGCGATCGACGAGCAGGACCTGCGCTCGCGCCTGCTGCTCCAGGTCCACGACGAGCTCGTGGTCGAGGTCGCACCGGGGGAGCGAGACGTCGTCGAGGAGCTCCTGCGCCGAGAGATGGGCGTCGCGGCCGACCTCTCGGTCCCGCTCGACGTCTCGGTGGGTGCCGGTCGCACCTGGCACGACGCGGGGCACTGAGGATCGGTCGGCCGCCGGGAGGGCGAGGCGCCCACCCCGCGGCCGACCGTGACGCGCGACGACGATCAGGACCGCGTGAAGCGCGAGCCGCCGTACTTCTTGTGGACCGCCTGACGGCTGACCCCCAGGATCGTCGCGATAGCAGCCCACGAGATCCCACGCGTCCTCGCACGGCGCACGACGAGGGCCTCCCGCCGGTCGGCCTCGTCCCGGAGGTCGCGGAGCGCGGCGAGCGCGCGCAGCGGGTCGTCGTCGTCGGCCGCACGGACGAGCATCGTCATGTCGGGCTCCTTCATCGGATCCTCCGGTAGCGGGTCTCCCCGGGTCCAGGTGGCGAGCAGTCGCCACGCTGTCAACATAAGTTGACGTTCGCCGCGGCGTCAACCCTGGTTGACAGAGTCGCCACGACGGCCGCCGGTGGATCAGCCTGCGCGGCGGGTCCGGAAGATCGCCGTGCCGGGCAGGTACGCACCCCGCACGGGCCCCCAGCCGCCCCAGACCTCCTGGTTGGCGGCCGGCCACTCGGGCTCCACGACGTCCTCGACGAGGAGGCCGGCGGCGACGACCTCGCGGACGTGGTCCCCGAACGTGCGGTGGTACTCGGCATAGGCGACGCGACCGGCGGTGTCGGTCTCGACGTAGGGGCGGCGGTCGAAGTAGGAACGGTTCGCCGTCAGGCCGTGCTCGCTCGGGTCGTCGGGGAAGGCCCAGCGCAGCGGATGGGTCACCGAGAAGACCCACGAACCCCCGGGGCGCAGGACGCGAGCGACCTCGCGATGGATCGCTCCGGCGTCGGGCACGAACGGGATGGCGCCGAACGACGTGAAGGCGACGTCGAAGCTCGTGTCGGCGAACGGCAGCCGCCGTGCGTCCGCCTGGACCAGCGGCACCGGGACCCCGGTCGAGGCGTTGAGCGCCGCACCCCTGCCGAGCATGCCGCCCGACACGTCGGTCGCGACGACCTCGACGCCGCGCGCGGCGAGCCAGCGCGAGCACTGCGCGGCGCCCGCGCCGACCTCGAGCACGCGTCGCCCCGCCAGGTCTCCCAGCAGGTGCGCGTCGGCCTCGCGGAGCCCCTCGGGGCACCAGCAGAAGTCGACCGCGCCCAGGAAGTCCCCGTGCTCGTCGAGGTACTCCTCGGCGTTGGCGTCCCACCAGGTGCGACCTGCTGCACCGCCCTGCTCCGCCGGCACGTCCCGGTACCCGACCGACCCGATCGTCTCATCCGTCATGCATCTATCGTCTCGCGACGAGGGGCGTTCGTCAGCATCTGCCCAGGTGGTCGATAGGGTGGGGGCTGGTCGGTCGAGCGATGGCGCTGGTCCGCCTTCCGACGATCACTCATCACGAGACGAGGTTCGAGTTGCGCATCGGTCTGCTCACAGGTGGCGGGGACTGCCCCGGTTTGAACGCGGCCATCAGGGCTGTCGTCAAGCAGGGGATGGGCGAGTACGGACACACGATCATCGGGTTCCGGAACGGGTGGAAGGGCGTCGTCGACGGCGACATCATCCCGCTCGGGCGCCAGGACATCCGCAACGTCCTCCCGGTCGGCGGGACCCTGCTGGGGACGGCACGCTTCCACCCGCACGCCTCCGACGGCGGGATCGACGCGGTCCTGGCCACGGTCGAGGCCGAGCGCCTCGACGCGATGATCTGCATCGGTGGTGACGGCACGCTGCACGCGGCGAGCAAGGTCGCGGACGCCGGCGTGAACATCGTCGCGATCCCCAAGACGATCGACAACGACGTGGAGGGCACCGACCTGTCGATCGGGTTCCACACGGCCGTCAACATCGCGACCGAGGCGATCGACCGCGTCCACACGACCGCGGAGAGCCACAACCGTGTCATGGTGGTCGAGGTCATGGGCCGGCACGCGGGCTGGATCGCGGTGAACGCGGGCATCGCCGGCGGTGCGGAGGTCGTGCTCGCCCCCGAGGACCCGTTCGACATGGACGCCATCGAGAAGTTCCTGCGTCACCGCCACCGTGCGCACGCCAACTTCTCGATCGTGGTCGTCGCCGAGGGCGCCGTGCCGCGCGAGGGCAGCAGCATGAACTTCACGCAGGAGCTCGGCAAGTACGGCGAGATCATCGCGGGGTCGATCGGCGAGCGCGTCTCGGCGGAGATCGCCCGGCGCACGGGGTTCGACACCCGCCTGACGGTCCTCGGGCACGTCCAGCGCGGCGGAGAGCCCACGCCGACGGACCGCATCCTCGGCAGCCGATTCGGCGTGGCCGCGGTCGACGCCGTCTCGCGCGGCGAGTCGAAGGTCATGACCGCGCTGCGCGGCGAGAGCGTCGTCCTGGTGCCTCTCGACGAGATCGCCGGCAAGGTCAAGCACGTCCCCGCGGAGCTGCTGCGGGTCGCGCACGCGCTGTCCTGACCGGCGCACGCGCACCGCACGACGGCCGTCCGGGGGACCACGGGCGGCCGTCGCACGTCGTCGGGCGGGTGATCGCCGAGGCTCGGGGGTGAACGCGGGGGCCTCCCTTTGACCCCCGCGCCATTCCGTCGATAAGATGTCTGACGGTGCAGTGCGCCTACCGCCCTACCTTCTGCCTGAGACGTGACGCCGATCGATCCGTGTCCGTCGTGGCAGGACCGTTCCGTGCTCGGAGCGGAGGTCACCGGTGGTGACCACCACAGCAGCATCCCTATCCGAACTACTTCCTGTCCGCATCGGAGCATCGAACTCAATGACCATCTCCACCCCCGCGAAGTCCGCACCTCAGGTTGCCATCAACGACATCGGCACCGAAGAGGACTTCCTTGCCGCCATCGACGCCACCATCAAGTACTTCAATGACGGTGACATTGTCGAAGGCACGATCGTCAAGGTCGACCGCGACGAGGTTCTCCTCGACATCGGCTACAAGACCGAGGGCGTCATCCCCTCCCGCGAGCTGTCCATCAAGCACGACGTGGACCCCGGGGACGTCGTCAAGGTCGGTGACGCAGTCGAGGCCCTCGTCCTCCAGAAGGAGGACAAGGAAGGTCGCCTGATCCTCTCCAAGAAGCGCGCTCAGTACGAGCGTGCCTGGGGCACGATCGAGAAGATCAAGGAAGAGGACGGCGTCGTCACCGGCACCGTCATCGAGGTCGTCAAGGGCGGCCTCATCCTCGACATCGGCCTGCGCGGCTTCCTGCCCGCGTCGCTGGTGGAGATGCGTCGCGTCCGCGACCTCCAGCCGTACGTCGGCAAGGAGATCGAGGCGAAGATCATCGAGCTCGACAAGAACCGCAACAACGTCGTCCTGTCGCGTCGTGCGTGGCTCGAGCAGACGCAGTCCGAGGTTCGCTCGACCTTCCTGCAGACGCTGCAGAAGGGCCAGGTCCGCCCCGGTGTCGTCTCCTCGATCGTCAACTTCGGTGCGTTCGTGGACCTCGGCGGCGTCGACGGTCTGGTGCACGTCTCCGAGCTGTCCTGGAAGCACATCGACCACCCCTCCGAGGTCGTCGAGGTGGGCCAGGAGGTCACGGTCGAGGTCCTGGACGTCGACTTCGACCGCGAGCGCGTCTCCCTGTCGCTGAAGGCGACGCAGGAGGACCCGTGGCAGACCTTCGCTCGTACGCACGCCATCGGTCAGGTCGTGCCGGGCAAGGTCACGAAGCTCGTCCCGTTCGGTGCGTTCGTTCGCGTCGAGGACGGCATCGAGGGCCTCGTGCACATCTCCGAGCTGGCTGTCCGCCACGTCGAGCTGCCCGAGCAGGTCGTCAACGTCGGTGACGAGGTCTTCGTCAAGGTCATCGACATCGACCTCGAGCGTCGCCGCATCTCGTTGTCGCTCAAGCAGGCCAACGAGGGCGTGGACCCGGAGTCGGACGACTTCGACCCCGCGCTGTACGGCATGGCTGCCGAGTACGACGAGCAGGGGAACTACAAGTACCCCGAGGGCTTCGACCCCGAGACCAACGAGTGGCTCGAGGGCTTCGAGGCTCAGCGCGAGACGTGGGAGTCGCAGTACGCGAAGGCTCACGAGCGCTGGGAGGCTCACCGCAAGCAGGTCGCCGAGGCTCTCAAGGCCGACGACGAGGCCGTCACCTCGGGCGAGTCCACCAGCTCGGCCGCGACCTACTCCTCGACCCCGGTCCAGGACGAGGCTGCCGGCACGCTGGCCTCGGACGAGGCGCTCGCCGCTCTGCGCGAGAAGCTCACGGGTAACTGATCTCCTCCTGGCCTCACGGCCAGGGTGATCTCCTGACAGGACCCGCCACCTTCGGGTGGCGGGTCCTGTCGTGTCTGGGGAAGGTTCGGCGTGCCCCGCTCGCCTAGGGTGTGACGATGCCGTGGAGCACCGAGAGCACCAGGACCGTGTACGAAAACCGGTGGATCAGGGTCCGGGAGGACCAGGTCGTCCGGCCTGACGGGGAGCCAGGGATCTACGGCGTGGTCGAGATGCGATGGCCGTCGGTCTTCGTCGTGGCTCTCACCGACGCCGACGAGGTCGTGCTCGTGACACAGCACCGGTACGCGACCGGGTCCGTCTCGACCGAGGTGCCGGCGGGAGCGACCGACGGTGAGGATCCTCTGGTCGCTGCCCGGCGGGAGCTCCTCGAGGAGACCGGTCTTCGCGCCCGGGAGTGGGTGCACGTCGGCAGCATGGATGCCCTCAACGGGGTGGCGAACGCCCCCGAGCACGTCTTCGTGGCCCGAGGGCTGACGGGTTTCCCGCCGGTGGCGGACGACCGAGGCGCCGACGCAGGAGCCGGCGACCGGGACGGACGTGTCCCCTCGGCCGCACAGGCCGAGGAGGGGATCTCCCGTGTCGAGGCCCTGCCTTTCGCTCAGGTCCTGGGGATGGTCGCCGACGGGAGGATCCGCGACGGCGAGACCATCGCGGCGCTCGCGCTGGCAGGGTTGTGGCTCGGCCGGTTCGCGTGAGCACCCGGGCGTTGCGCCCGACCGCACGTCAGGCGACCACGCCCTCCACGTGCGCGGAGACCACGAGACCGTCCGGACGGGTGGTCCCGGTCGCGCCGTCGTGCGCGGCCCCGTCGCCGTCCGTCGCGAACTGCGTCCGGTACAGCTCCGCGTAGAGCCCGCCGTGCGCCAGGAGCTCGGCGTGGGTCCCGGTGCTCACGACGCGTCCCTGGTCGAGCACGACGATCATGTCCGCCTGGCGGACCGTCGAGAGCCGGTGCGCGATCACGAGCGAGGTGCGTCCCTGGAGCGCCGCGTCCAGGGCGAGCTGGACGGCGGCCTCGGACTCGGAGTCGAGGTGCGCGGTCGCCTCGTCGAGGACGACGAGCGAGGGTGCCTTGAGGAACAGCCGGGCGATGGCCAGGCGCTGACGCTCGCCACCCGAGAGACGGTAGCCGCGGTCCCCGACCACGGTCTCGAGGCCTGCGGGGAGCGACTCGACGAGGTCGGCGACGTGCGCCTGCCGCAGGGCGGTCCACAGCTCGGCGTCCGTGGCCGCGGGCTTCGCGTAGCGGAGGTTTCCGGTGATGGTGTCGTGGAACAGGTGCGCCTCCTGGGAGACGACCCCCACGGTGTCCTGGAGCGACCGCTGCGTCACGTCGCGCAGGTCGCGGCCTGCGATGCGCACGGAGCCACCCGTCGGGTCGTACATGCGCGTGACGAGCTGCGAGATCGTGGTCTTGCCCGCTCCCGAGGGGCCGACGATCGCGACCATGGCGCCCGCGGGCACGGCGAACGAGACGTCGGTGAGCGTGTCGGTCGTCGGGTCGGAGGACTCGGTCGCCACGGCCTCGAGCGACGCGAGCGAGACGTCCGCGGCGCCCGGGTAGCAGAAGGTGACGTGCTCGAGGGCGAGCGTCGCGCCGTGGTGAGCGACGTCGTCGGACAGGTCGCCGGCGTCCGGTGCGTCCGTGACGGACGGCTCGAGGTCGAGGACCTCGAGCACCCGCTCGAAGCTGACGAGCGCGGTCATGACGTCCACCTGGACGTTGGACAGCGCGGTGAGCGGGCCGTACAGGCGAGCGAGGTAGGCGGTCAGCGCCACGACCACGCCGACCGTGAGCGTCCCGCGGATGGCCATGAGGCCGCCGAGCCCGTAGACGATCGCGACGGCGACCGAGGCGACCGTCGTCAGTGCGACCCGGAAGGCCGTCGCGTACATGGCGGAGGTGATGCCGATGTCGCGCACGCGTCCGGCCTGCTCGGCGTAGGTCGCGGACTCCTGCGCGGGGCGCCCGAAGATCTTCACCAGGTGGGCGCCCGCGACGTTGAAGCGTTCGTTCATCATCTGCGCGGCGTCGGCGTTGAGGGCGTAGCTCTCGCGCGTGATGCCCGCGAGCCGGCGGCCGACCCAGCGTGCGGGCAGCACGAACACGGGCAGGAGCGCGAGCGCGATGAGGGTGAGCTCCCACGACATGGAGAGCATCGCCGCGAGCACGAACACCACGGTCAGCAGGTTGGAGAAGACGTTGGACAGCGTCGAGGTGAAGGCCTGCTGGGCTCCGAGGACGTCCCCGTTGAGCCGCTGGACGAGGGCGCCGGTGCGGGTGCGGCTGAAGAACGCGAGCGGCATGCGCTGGACGTGGTCGAACACCGCGGTCCGTAGGTCGAAGATGAGGCCTTCGCCCACGCGTGCCGAGTACCAGCGCTCACCGACGCTCAGGACCCCCGAGACCAGGGCGAGGAGTGCGACGACGAGGGCGATCCGCACGACCACGTCGACCCGGCCCGCCGTGATGCCGTCGTCGATGAGGGCCTTGAAGAGGAGCGGGGTCACGGCGCCGGCCGCGGCGTTGAGCGCGATGAGCACGAGGAACACGGCGAGCTGCGCCTTGTAGGGGCGCGCGAAGCCGAGGATCCGCCGGACGGTCCCGCGGTGCAGTCGTTGCTTGGTGATCGAGGAGTCCTGGCGGAAGGTGCGCATGCCGGAGCCGCCGCCGAAGGGAGAGGGGAAGGACACGTGGCCTCCAGAGGGTCGGAGGGGAGCGGCGGAGGAGGGGCCTCGACGCCGGTAGTGAGCCTACCTCACCATGAGTTGGTTCACAATATCCTGTCCGGCGGCTAGTCTCGTGCCTGTGACGACAGACTTCGACGCCGAGAACGCCGAGTTCCTCACCCTCCTGCACGCCGCGATGCGCAGCGTGCGCCGTGAGGCGGGGGAGCGGCTGGGGCGCGCCCGGACGACCCCGGGACAGTTCCGCATGCTGCGCGCGCTCGCGCACAGCGACGGTCCCCAGCGCCCCAGCGCCCTCGCGGGCATGCTCGACGTCGCTCCCCGCTCCGTGACGTCCAAGGTCGACGACGCCGAGGAGGCCGGCCTCGTGCGCCGCCTGCCCGACCCGACCGACCGCCGTGCCACGCTCGTCGAGCTCACCGAGGCCGGGCGCGAGACGCTCGCGCAGGTCGCCGCCGAGCGCGAGACCAGCGCCGGCACCCTCCTGGCCCGCCTCGACGAGGCGGACCGGCACGAGCTCCTGCGTCTGCTGCGCGCGGTGGCCGGGGACCGGGCCGAGGCCCCAGGGCGTGCGCACCGGCCATGACTGGCAGGATGGACCCATGTTTCGCGTAGGCCTGACCGGCGGGATCGCAGCAGGGAAGTCCGTGGCTCTCGACCGCTTCGCCGAGCTCGGGGCGTGCGTCATCGACTCCGACGTGCTCGCGCGCGACGCGGTCGCGCCCGGGACCGTGGGCCTCGCCGAGGTCGTCGAGGCGTTCGGCGAGTCCGTGCTCGCGCCCGACGGCACGCTCGACCGTGCTCGCCTGGGCACCGTCGTCTTCAGCGACGACGAGGCGAGGCGCCGGCTCAACGCGATCGTGCACCCCGAGGTGCGCCGTCTGTCGGCCGAGCGCGAGGCGCTCGTCGCCGCGCGCGACCCGCGCGCCGTCGTCGTGCACGCGATCCCCCTGCTTGTCGAGACCGGGCAGGCCGACTCGTTCCACCTCGTCGCCGTCATCGTGGCCCCCGAGGACGTGCGCGTCCGGCGCCTCGTCGAGTCGCGCGGCATGAGCGAGGACGAGGCGCGCGCGCGCATCGCCGCGCAGGCCACCGACGAGGAACGGCTCGCCGCGGCCGACGTGACGCTCGACGGCAGCGGTGCGCCCGAGGCGCTGCGCGCCGAGGTCGACGCGCTCTGGGAGCGCATCGTCCAGGAGACGGCCGAGGAGCTCGCGTGACCGTCCTGCTCTCGGGCTTCGAGCCGTTCGACGGCGCGACGACCAACCCTTCGTGGCTGGCCGTGAGCGCGCTGCGCGACGCCTGGACCGGTGACGAGCCTCTCGTCGCGGTCGAGCTGCCCTGCACGTTCGACGGGGCGTGGCCCGCGCTCCGGGCAGCGATCGAGCGGCACGAGCCGCGGGTCGTGATCGCGGTCGGGCTCGCGGGCGGAACCGCCGCGGTCCGCCTCGAACGCGTCGCCATCAACGTGATCGACGCGCGGATCCCCGACAACGCGGGCTCCGCTCCGGTGGACGTACCGGTCGTCGCGGACGGGCCGGCGGCCTGGTTCACGGGGCTCCCGCTCAAGCCGAGCCTGGTCGCGGTCCGCGAGGCCGGTGTCCCGGTCGCGGTCTCCAGCACCGCGGGCACGTACGTGTGCAACGCGACGTTCTATGCGCTCATGCAAGGGGTGTCCGGACAGGAGGGGGTGCGTGCGGGGTTCGTCCACGTGCCCGACGTCGAGTCCCTGCCGCTCGCCGCGACCGTCGAGGCCCTGCGGGTCGTCGTCGAGACGGCCTGCGCGGACCTCGACGGGGCGCTCGGAGCGGGCGGCGACGCGGCACGCGTCTCGGCGGGCGCCGAGCACTGACGGCACCGGGCGCCCGTGTCGTCGAGCTCGGGGGCGGACGGGCACGCCACGGGCCCCAGGATGATCCCTGGGGCCCGTGGCGTGTCAGGTGTCCTTCGGAAGTACGGTGCTCAGCTCGTGGCGCGGCGGCGGGCCACCACGACGAGACCCGCGCCGGCGCCCAGGAGCACGACGGAGATCAGGACGACGAGGGCCGTGCGCGCCCCCGTGCTCGCGAGCCCGCGCTCGTCCTCGGCCGAGGGGGAGGGAGTCGAGGACCGGTCGGACGGCGTCGCGGTGCTGTCGGCAGGCGGTGTGGTGGCCGGGGGAGAGGCCTTCTCGGTAGGCGTCGTGGTCTCGTCCGTGGGAGGAGTGCTCTCGCGAGGCGCGGGCTCCTCGGGAACGTCCTTGTCGACCGGCGGGGTGGTCGACGTCGGAGGGACGACGAGAGGCGTGGAGGGCTCGGGGTCGCAACCGAGCGACGTCAGGCCGATCCACGGGTAGTTGTGGTGCTCGAGCCCGCTGCCGCCGTTCCCACCGAACGTCAGGTCGCCGCCGACCCAGAGCCGGCCGTTGGTGCTCGTGCTCTGGACGACCTTGACCGAGGGCTTCGGGGCGAGGATCGATCCGACGGTCTGGCTGTTGCCCGAGAGGGTGAGCGAAGTGGCGTCGGGGAAGTTCCACAGGATCCGGGGCGCCCACGTCCCCAGGGCGGTGAACGTGTCGATCCGCTGGCCGATCGACTCCGCTGCGGTGTGGACCATCGTGAAGTCGACCGTGCTGCCCGAGACGTTGACGACGATCGGGGCCGAGGTGCCGACGTTCGCGAAGACGAGCGTGCCGTTCGTCTTCTTGAGCTCCTGGGCCGTCAGGGAGAAGACCTGCGGGGCGCTGGTCCCGTCGCCCGTGAGCGACGCGAACCCGCCGGTCGTGCCGAGCGAGCCCGTCGCGGTGAGCGCGGCGAGGTCGGCGGAGGCCGCGCTGAGCGTCGAGCCGGTGGCCGTGACGCTCGAGGCAGGGACGGAGCTGTTGGGCTTCCTGATACCGCCGTTGAGCTCCATGTCCCCGCTGATCGCCCCCGTGGCAGTCACGTTGCCGCCCTGGGTGATCCCGTGCCCGACGTCGATGCGTCCGTTCGAGACGGAGACGCCACCGTCCGCGACCAGCATGTCGCTCCCGCCGGGAGGGACGATCTGGGACCCGCCGCCGGCGCGGCCGAAGTTCATCAGGCCACCCGTCGCGATGTCGATGCTCCCTCCCGCGAGGAGCATGCCCTCGGACTCGACGGCGCCCGCGCGGGCCGCGTAGTCGCCCCCGACGAAGACCGCGACGCCCGTGTCGGTGAAGGCGGGGCCACCGGTCGTGATCCCCGGCAGGGTGCTCGCCGGCGTGCACACGGGAGCTGCGACCAGGGGCGAGGCGACCGCGGCCGGAGCGCCGGCGAGACCGATCAGTCCGGTGGTCAGCGCGCCCGTGGCGAGCGCGCTGAGGAGGGAGCGCCGGGGTGTCCGGCGCGTCGTGCTGAGGAATCGATGTCTCCGGGGGTGGGGTCGTGGACACGAAAGTAAGTTCTGTGTACAAATCCATGCCAGATGAATCCATCGACGTCTGTTTTGTCGGGGATCACACGGGATGGCGAGGATTACCGGCACACTAGGGCGCTCCCTCGCGACATGCCAAATCTGTCGCCGGGTGAATGTCGGCCACCCGTGCCGAAGAGCGTGAGAGGGCTGCGGGGCCGAGTGTCGGTGGTTCGCCGTACCGTGGACTCATGCGACCTGTCACCGATCTCCAGCGCACCGTCGCCCCCTTCGAGGTCATCTCCGACTACACGCCCTCGGGCGACCAGCCGACGGCCATCGCGGAACTCTCCGAGCGGTTGCGGGCGGGGGAGAAGGACGTGGTGCTGCTCGGCGCGACCGGGACCGGCAAGTCCGCGACGACGGCCTGGCTGATCGAGGAGCTGCAGCGGCCCACGCTGGTCATGGCACCGAACAAGACGCTGGCCGCCCAGCTGGCGACCGAGTTCCGTGAGCTGCTGCCCAACAACGCGGTCGAGTACTTCGTCTCCTACTACGACTACTACCAGCCCGAGGCGTACATCGCCCAGACGGACACCTACATCGAGAAGGACTCGTCGATCAACGACGAGGTCGAACGCCTGCGGCACTCCGCGACCTCGTCCCTGCTGACGCGCCGCGACGTCGTCGTCGTGGCGTCGGTGTCGTGCATCTACGGTCTGGGCACACCGCAGGAGTACGTCGACCGCATGGTCCGACTCGACGTCGGAGACCAGGTCGAGCGAGACGTGATGCTGCGCCAGTTCGTCACCATGCAGTACACGCGCAACGACATGGCCTTCACGCGTGGCACGTTCCGCGTCCGGGGCGACACGGTCGAGATCATCCCCGTGTACGAGGAGCTCGCGATCCGCATCGAGTTCTTCGGTGACGAGATCGAGGCCATCCATCTGCTGCACCCGCTCACGGGGGAGGTCGTGCGGTCGGAGACGAGCGTCAACCTGTTCCCGGCGACGCACTACGTCGCCGGCCCGGAGCGCATGGAACGGGCGATCACCTCGATCGAGGCCGAGCTCGAGCAGCGGCTGGCCGAGCTCGAGCGGCAGAACAAGCTGCTCGAGGCCCAGCGCCTGCGCATGCGCACCACGTACGACATCGAGATGATGCGCCAGATCGGGTCGTGCTCCGGGATCGAGAACTACTCGCGGCACATCGACGGCCGTGAGGCCGGCACGGCCCCGCACACGCTCCTCGACTACTTCCCCGAGGACTTCCTCCTCGTGATCGACGAGTCGCACGTGACGGTGCCCCAGATCGGGGCCATGTTCGAGGGGGACATGTCGCGCAAGCGCAACCTCGTCGACCACGGGTTCCGTCTGCCGAGCGCCATGGACAACCGGCCGTTGCGCTGGGAGGAGTTCGTCGAGCGGATCGGGCAGACGGTCTACCTGTCGGCGACGCCCGGAAAGTACGAGCTCTCGATGTCGGACGGGGTCGTCGAGCAGATCATCCGTCCCACGGGACTCGTCGACCCGGAGATCGTGGTCAAGCCGACCACAGGCCAGATCGACGACCTGCTCCACGAGATCCGTGAGCGGGTCGAGCGCAACGAGCGTGTCCTGGTCACGACGCTCACCAAGAAGATGTCCGAGGACCTCACGGACTACTTCCTGGAGCGGGACGTACGTGTCCGCTACCTGCACTCGGAGGTGGACACGCTGCGCCGTGTCGAGCTGCTCCGCGAGCTCCGCCTGGGCGAGTACGACGTCCTGGTCGGCATCAACCTGCTCCGCGAGGGGCTGGACCTCCCGGAGGTCTCGCTCGTCGCGATCCTGGACGCCGACAAGGAGGGCTTCCTGCGGTCGGGGACGTCGCTCATCCAGACGATCGGGCGTGCGGCCCGCAACGTCTCGGGCCAGGTGCACATGTACGCGGACAAGATCACCCCGGCCATGGCGCAGGCGATCGAGGAGACCACCCGCCGCCGGGAGAAGCAGGTGGCCTACAACCTGGAGCACGGGGTGGACCCCACCCCGCTGCGCAAGAAGATCGCCGACGTCACGGACATGCTCGCGCGCGAGGACATCGACACTCAGGAGCTTCTCGCGGGTGGCTACCGGCAGCCGGGCAAGGGCAAGGCCCCCGTGCCGGCAGGGGGCAAGGCGGGTGCGGCCACCAACCGGCTCGCCGGGGTCGCCGCGGGCGAGCTCGCCGACCTGATCCAGGAGCTGAGCGACCAGATGCACGGGGCTGCGGCCGAGCTCCAGTTCGAGCTCGCCGCCCGGCTGCGCGACGAGATCTCCGGCCTCAAGAAGGAGCTGCGCCAGATGCACTCGGCGACCGCCTGACCGGTTCCGCGGGCCGTCCCCGGGCGGGGCGGCTCGGGCCGCGGGATGATCGCGAGGTCCGTGACGGTTGTGGAAGGCGTGGGCGACTCGCGGTGGCGATGGCCTATGCTTGCTCGGTTGAAGGGGAGTATTCCCGAACACGGTGATGTCGTCATCACGGTCGACGCAATCGTCGGCCCGGTGTCACCGGTCCAGCACGGCCACCTCTCGCGACCGCCCTCGGGCAGGTCGGTGGCCGGGCGCGGGCGGAAGAGACCTTCGGTACTCAGTGCTACGTACCGGAGGTATGTGTGATGGATGTTCCTGTCTGGATGTGGGTCGCGACGGTCGGCGTGATCGTCGCGATGCTGGCCTTCGACTTCGTGGGTCACGTCCGCACCCCGCACGCCCCGACCCTCAAGGAAGCCTCGTGGTGGTCGGCCGGCTACGTCGGTATCGCGATCCTCTTCGGTGTCGGGATCTGGGCCTACTTCGGCTCGGTCTACGGCGGCGAGTACTTCGCCGGGTACATCACCGAGAAGAGCCTGTCGGTCGACAACCTCTTCGTGTTCGTCCTCATCATGACGAGCTTCCGGGTGCCCAGGCTGTACCAGCAGAAGGTCCTGCTGATCGGCATCACCATTGCCCTGGTCCTGCGCACGATCTTCATCTTCCTGGGCGCCGCGCTCATCGAGAACTTCAGCTGGGTCTTCTACATCTTCGGCGCCTTCCTCATCTACACGGCCTACGCGCAGATCAAGAGCGCGCGGTCGCACGAGGAGGAGGAGTACAAGGAGAACGCGGTCCTGCGCCTCACGCGCCGCCTCTTCCCGACGACGGACGCGTACGTCGAGGACAAGATGTTCACGACGATCTCCGGCAAGCGCTACATCACCCCCATGCTCATCGTGATGATCGCGATCGGCAGCGCCGACCTGCTGTTCGCAGTCGACTCGATCCCCGCGATCTTCGGCCTGACGCAGGAGACCTTCCTGGTCTTCGCGGCCAACGCGTTCTCGCTCCTGGGCCTGCGCCAGCTCTACTTCCTCATCGACGGTCTGCTCGACCGTCTCGTCTACCTCGCGTGGGGTCTGGCGGCGATCCTCGGTTTCATCGGGATCAAGCTCCTCATCCACGCGATGCACACCAACGAGATCCCGTTCATCAACGGCGGTGAGCACATCACCTTCGTGCCGGAGATCTCGACCGCCGTCTCGCTCAGCTTCATCGTGGTGACCCTCGCGATCACGACGGTCGCGAGCCTCGCGAAGGACCGTAGCGACCGTCGTCGCCTGGAGAAGGAAACCTACTGATGCAGCACGAGCTCCCGTTCTGGTTCGAGGCGGCGTCCCTGACGTCCCTCGTCGTCCTCCTGCTCGTCGACCTGGTGATCGTGGGCAGACGCCCGCACGTGCCGTCGATGAAGGAGAGCGGCCTGTGGGTGGCGTTCTACGTCGCCCTGGCACTGGTCTTCGGTGGGCTCGTGGCTCTCGTGGGCGGGAGCGCGCCGGCTGTCGAGTTCTACGCGGGCTGGCTCACGGAGTACAGCCTGTCGGTCGACAACCTCTTCGTGTTCGTCATCATCATGACGAGGTTCGCCGTGCCGCGGGAGCACCAGCAGAAAGTCCTCATGGTGGGGATCATCGTGGCGCTCGTGCTGCGCGGAGCCTTCATCCTGGCGGGCGCCGCGATCATCGCGCAGTTCGTGTGGGTGTTCTACCTGTTCGGCGCGTTCCTGATCTACACCGCGATCAAGCTGGTCGCGGGCGGGGACGAGGCGGAGGAGTACCAGGAGAACCGGCTGATCCGTTCGCTGCGGCGGGTGCTTCCCCTGTCGCAGACGTACGACGGCGGCCGGCTGCGGACCGTGGTGGACGGCAAGAAGCTCTTCACGCCCATGCTCATCGTGTTCCTCGCGATCGGCAGCACGGACCTGCTGTTCGCGTTCGACTCGATCCCCGCGATCTTCGGCCTGACGCAGGACCCGTTCATCGTGTTCACGACGAACGTGTTCGCGCTCATGGGGCTCCGCCAGCTCTACTTCCTGCTGGGTGGGCTGCTCGAGCGCCTGGTCTACCTGCCGATCGGTCTGGCGGTGATCCTGGGCTTCATCGGGGTCAAGCTGATCCTCGAGGCGCTGCACGAGAACACGCTGCCGTTCATCAACGGCGGGCAGCACATCGAGGCCGTCCCCACGGTCCCGATCTGGCTCTCGCTCGTGGTGATCGTGGGGGCGCTGGGAGTCACCACGGTGGCGAGCCTGCTGCGCACGCGCGGCCAGGACAAGGCGGAACCCGTGTCCGACGACGTCGACGTGGCCTCCTGACCCGGCTCACCAGGGCGCACTCGTGGCCCGGTGCACGACGGCCCGCCTCCCCTCGGGGAGGCGGGCCGTCGTGCTGTGCAGGTCCGATGGTGCGGTGATGCGCCGAGCCGCGCCGGCAGATCGATGCTGGGCCGTGCCGGGTCAGATGCGGTCGGACCAGGGGCCGAACACGGGGACCCAGGGGCGGACCGTGCGGCGCGTGATGACGTCCTCCCGGGCGAACGGGTCGGCGTCGAGCGTCGAGGCCACGGCAGCCTCGTCGGTGGCGTCGAGCAGCAGGAGCGCGCCGGCCGGGTTGGCGACGTCCTGTGCGAGGGGCCCGGACGCGAGCAACGTGCCCTCCTCGAGCAGGCCGCTCAGGAAGGCGCGGTGCTCGGGGCGAAAAGCGTCGAGGACGGCAGGCTTGTCGGCGTACGTGTAGGTCACTGCGTAGATCGGCATGCCGCTCATTCAAGCACCTCTGCCGTCCCGGCCTGCCGCCGTCCCGGGACCGGCGCTACCAGCCGCGCTCGCGCCACTCGTCGAGGTGCGGGCGCTCGGTGCCGAGCGTCGTGTCGGCGCCGTGCCCGGCGTAGACCCAGGTCGCGTCGTCGAACCGGTCGAAGAGCTTCTCGGTGACGTCGGCGTAGAGGAGCGCGAAGCGGTCCGGGTCGTTCGACGTGCTCCCGACGCCGCCTGGGAAGAGCGAGTCACCGGTGAACAGGTGCGCGCGGCCGGGGACGGCCTCCGGGGCGCTCGCGTGCTCGGGTTCGCGATAGACGAGAGTGACCGACCCCGGAGTGTGCCCGCGCAAGCCGATGACCTCGATCGTGAGGTGCCCGACGACGAGCGTGTCGCCGTCGTGCAGGGGGCGCGAGATCGTGGCGCCCGTCGTCTCGGTGATGGCGTCCGCGTCGGGGGCTCCCGCCGCGAGCGGTGCGCCGGTGGTCGTGCCGAGCGAGGCGAGCGCGCGCGTGTGGTCGAGGTGCCGGTGCGTCGTGACCACCAGGTCGAGGCGGGCGGACGGTGACCCCTCACGGACGAGCTCGAGCAGGCGGTCCGGCTCGGCCGCAGCGTCGACGAGGAGCTGGGCTCCGCTTCTGCGGCACGTCAGGAGGTAGGCGTTGTTGTCCGACGGCCCGACGGCGAGCTTGCGGACCTCGACCTCGTCCAGGACCCGCAGGTCGCTCGGACCTCCGACCGT
This sequence comes from Oerskovia sp. NPDC060338, assembly GCF_042726295.1. Lineage (NCBI taxonomy): Bacteria > Bacillati > Actinomycetota > Actinomycetes > Micrococcales > Cellulomonadaceae > Oerskovia > Oerskovia sp. NPDC060338. Next base: position 119,928 of record NZ_JBHXCQ010000011.1, on the reverse strand, counting down.
GACGTCTCCGGTGTATCCCACGGGATCTCCTCGCTGTGCGCCACGCTCTGCGGCGACCGGCCCGCCGGCGTGACGAGCCTCTCGTGGAGAGTCTGGCACGGCGGGGGTGCGTGCTCGTCTGGCGTCCAGGAGGAGGCGCTCTGCCGGGCGGTCGTGGCGCAGGTCGGGCCCTCGGGCCGTCCACCCGGGGACGAGGTCGAACAAGTGTGCGAATGTCAGGGGCGAGGCATACGATGCTTCGGTGAGCAATCGCCTTGTCATCGCCGGTGCCCGAGAGCACAACCTCCGCAACGTCGACCTCGACCTGCCGCGGGACCAGCTCATCGTCTTCACGGGCCTCTCGGGGTCCGGGAAGTCCTCCCTGGCCTTCGACACGATCTTCGCCGAGGGCCAGCGTCGGTACGTCGAGTCGCTGTCCGCCTACGCCCGTCAGTTCCTCGGGCAGATGGACAAGCCGGACGTCGACTTCATCGAGGGGCTGTCGCCCGCGGTCTCGATCGACCAGAAGTCGACCAACCGCAACCCTCGCTCGACCGTGGGGACCATCACCGAGGTCTACGACTACCTCCGCCTGCTGTTCGCCCGTGCAGGGACCCAGCACTGCCCGGTCTGCGGCGAGAAGGTCCAGGCGCAGACGCCGCAGCAGATCGTCGACCGTCTCCTCGAGCTGCCGGAGGGCACCCGCTACCAGGTCCTCGCGCCCGTCGTGCGCGGACGCAAGGGCGAGTACAGCGAGCTCTTCAAGGAGCTGCAGTCCAAGGGGTTCGCGCGCGCCCGCGTCGACGGCGAGGTCGTCCAGCTCACGGACCCGCCCGCGCTCGAGAAGAAGCTCAAGCACGACATCGAGGTCGTGATCGACCGCCTCGTCTCGCGCGACGGCGTCCAGCGCCGCCTCACGGACTCGGTCGAGACCGCGCTCGGCCTCGCGGGCGGGCTCGTCGTCGTCGAGCTCGTCGACGCTGACGCCGACGACCCGCAGCGCGAACGCCGGTTCTCCGAGAAGCGGGCGTGCCCCAACGACCACGAGCTCACGCTCGACGAGATCGAGCCGCGCACCTTCTCGTTCAACGCGCCCTACGGCGCCTGCCCCGAGTGCACGGGCATCGGCTTCCGCCTCGAGGTGGACCCGGACCTCGTGATCCCGGACGACGAGAAGTCGCTCGCGGAGGGCGCGGTCGCCCCCTGGGCCCAGATCTCCTCCGAGTACTTCAACCGCGTGCTGACCGCCCTCGCCTCGGACCTGGGCTTCTCCATGGACGTGCCCTGGCGCGCGCTGCCCCAGCGGGCGCAGCAGGCCGTCCTCTACGGCCAGAACCACGAGGTGCACGTCCGCTACAAGAACCGCTGGGGCCGGGAGCGCCAGTACTCGACGGGCTTCGAGGGCGTCGTGACCTTCCTCGAGCGCCGTCACGGCGAGACCGAGTCGGAGTGGTCCAAGGAGAAGTACGAGGCGTACATGCGTGAGACGCCGTGCCCGGTCTGCCAGGGCACGCGTCTCAAGCCCGAGGTCCTCGCGGTCAAGGTCGGCGACAAGTCGATCGCCGAGGTCTGCCGTCTGCCGCTGCGCGAGGCCGCGGCCTTCCTCGGCTCGCTCGAGCTCGGCACGCGCCAGAAGGCCATCGCGACCGAGGTGCTCAAGGAGATCGACGCCCGCCTGGGGTTCCTGCTCGACGTCGGCCTCGACTACCTCTCGCTCGAGCGCCCGGCGGGGACCCTCTCGGGCGGCGAGGCGCAGCGCATCCGGCTCGCGACGCAGATCGGCTCGGGGCTCGTCGGCGTCCTGTACGTCCTCGACGAGCCGAGCATCGGTCTGCACCAGCGAGACAACCGGCGGCTCATCGACACGCTCACCCGCCTGCGCGACCTGGGCAACACGCTCATCGTCGTCGAGCACGACGAGGACACCATCCGTGCCGCCGACTGGATCGTGGACATCGGCCCCGGTGCCGGCGAGCACGGCGGGCGCGTGATCCACTCGGGCGACTACGCAGGTCTCCTCGAGGCCCCCGAGTCCGTCACGGGCGCCTACCTCGCCGGACGCCGCAGCATCCCGCTGCCCGCGACGCGCCGACCCGTGGACAAGAGCCGTCAGGTCACGGTCATCGGCGCGCGCGAGCACAACCTCGAGGGCATCGACGTGAGCTTCCCGCTCGGCACGCTGACGGCGGTCACGGGCGTCTCGGGCTCGGGCAAGTCGACGCTCGTCAACTCGATCCTCTACACCGTGCTCGCGAACGAGCTCAACGGGGCGCGGCAGGTCGCCGGCAGGCACCGGCGCATCACGGGGCTCGAGAACCTCGACAAGGTGGTCCACGTCGATCAGGGCCCCATCGGCCGCACGCCCCGGTCCAACCCGGCGACGTACACCGGGGTCTGGGACCACGTCCGCAAGCTCTTCGCGGAGACCAGCGAGGCCAAGGTGCGGGGATACACCCCGGGCCGGTTCTCGTTCAACGTCAAGGGTGGGCGCTGCGAGGCGTGCTCGGGCGACGGGACCATCAAGATCGAGATGAACTTCCTGCCGGACGTGTACGTCCCGTGCGAGGTCTGCCACGGTGCGCGCTACAACCGCGAGACGCTCGAGGTGCACTTCAAGGGCAAGACCGTCGCCGACGTGCTCGACATGCCCATCGAGGAGGCGTCGGAGTTCTTCGCCGCGGTGCCCACGATCTCGCGGCACCTCAAGACGCTCTCCGAGGTCGGCCTGGGATACGTCCGCCTGGGGCAGCCCGCGCCCACGCTCTCGGGCGGCGAGGCGCAGCGCGTCAAGCTGGCCAGCGAGCTGCAGAAGCGATCGACGGGCCGCACCATCTACGTCCTGGACGAGCCCACGACGGGTCTGCACTTCGAGGACATCCGCAAGCTCCTCGCGGTGCTCCAGTCGCTCGTGGACAAGGGCAACTCGGTGCTCGTGATCGAGCACAACCTGGACGTCATCAAGAACGCCGACTGGGTCATCGACATGGGACCCGAGGGTGGATCGGGCGGCGGCCGGGTCATCGCCGAGGGAACGCCCGAGCAGGTGGCGGCCGTCGCCGCGAGCCACACGGGCAGGTTCCTCGCCGAGGTGCTTCCCGGTGACCCGATCCCGGTCGCACCGCTGCCCAAGAAGGCTCCGGCAGCCAAGGCACCCGCGGCCAAGGCGACCCGGAAGACCCCGGTCCGCAAGGCCACGGCAGCGGCCTCCAAGTCGTCGGCGACCGTGAAGTCGTCGGTGGGCACGTCCGCCGACGACGCGCGCGAGAGCGCCTGACGGGCGTCGTCGGGCTCACGTGGCCGAGCCGCTCGGCCTTCCCAGCTGACCAGCCTCGGGGGGGGGGGCCCGCGCCCCCCGGGGGGGGGCACCGAAGTACCGGGCAAGGTAGTCACCGCGGCCGACCGCGCGGACGACGTCCAGCCCGGCGGCCCCGGCGCCGCGCACGCGGCCGGAAAG